>NZ_JASJPC010000008.1:0-276619 GCF_031426875.1 Sulfuritalea sp. | reverse complement strand
GTCGCGAGCAAGCTCGCTCCTACATCCATCGGTTTCAACATGTCTGCGTACTAGTGCTTGTCCGGCAATCCCTGGATGTGGGCCAGGATGTCCGCGATCACCTTGCGGTCGAGTTCGCGCAGGGCGGGCATCGCTTCGTCGGGGTGGCCGTTGAGCATCTTGTGCAGGCTCTCCCACGGGTTCGCGCGGGCTTCGCGGCTGAGGGTGCGCTTGGCCGTGAAGTGGCCTTCGAGGCCGTGGCAGCCGGCGCAGATGGCCCGGTAGTGCGCCGCACCGCGGCCGGCATCGCCACGCGAAAGACGGGTGCGGGGATCGATCGTGGTGTCCATGTCGGTCTGTCCCTGGCTGACGAAATTCGCCAGATCGAGCAGGTCGCGGTATTTCAGCACGGCGCCGTAAAGATGCGTGCCGTTGCGCAGGACGGTGGCGATCTGATCGGGGTCGATGCCTGCCATGGCGCGGATGCCCTTGATGCCCGTCGCATGGATGCCGCTGGCGTATTCGCCCTGGCTGCCCTTGTAATCCCAGCCGTGGCATTCCTTGCAGCGCCAGGTCATGGCCGGCGAATTGGCATAGTAGGCCTTCGGCGGATAAGCGGGATGCGGCAAGGCCTGGCCCGGGCCTCCCGAATGGATTTGCCAGTCGTCATAGAGGCGGCCGCCATTGACGATCGAGGCGACCAGATTCGCGTTGGGCAGGGTTTGCAGATAAGCCAGCATCCTGGCCGCTGCTTCCTCGCCCAGGGTGCGCAGGGCCGGCATCCTGCCGCCGGGATGGCCGTTGAGGATCACATGCAGGACTTCGTGGGGGCGCTGCCGCGCGCCGTCGCCGAGTGGCGGTATCTCGCGCAGGCTGCCGCCGTCGAGGCCATGGCAGGCGGCGCAGGCCGTGGCGAAGAACTTGCCGGTGGTCGCGGCAGAAGGCTTTGCCCGTTTCGCCGCCTCGACCAGGGCTTGCATATCGACCTGGCCGTAGGCGACAAAGTTGGCCAGATCCTGCCGGTCGCTTTCGTGCAGCAGTTCAGCGTAATCGTGATTGGCGTCCTTGAGCACGGCGACGATCGCCGCGGGGTCGGCGTTGCGCCGGCCGCGGATGTCGGCAACGCCATGCCTGCCCTTGTAGTCCCAGCCGTGGCATTCGCTGCAGCGCCAGGTATCGGCCGCCGCCACGCGCACCTGCTTGGTCTTGAATACCGGATTCGGGTGATTCGGCAGGCGCTCCTTCGACTCGCGGCTCCAGTTGTCGTAGAGCCGGCCACCGCGCACGATCGACGCGGCGTCCGCCGCCGCCGCGGCAACCGCCGGTGCCGCGGCGAGGCCTGTCATGACTGCCGCCAATGCGGCCAAGGCTACCCGTTTCATTTTCCGTTTCCCTTCGAGAGCCCCGCTATCTGACATCTCGCTGCAGACTGGTGGTCGGAAAGCCGGGGCCGAACGCCATTTACTTGCGGGCTGGACTGAGCTGCATGGACTGCAGCGACGGTGCGGTGACATGACCGGCGAACCCAACCCGTGTTCGCCGTGTCGCCAGCGCCAACTATTGCATTCAAATCGGGGAAACCGGGATGCCCGGTTTCCCCTTGCGGGCTCAGAAGCCGAAACCGACACCCATCATCAGCGTGTGATAGCCGCCAGTCAGGGCTGAGTAAGAGTCGTCCTTGTTGTAGTCATAGACGTAGGATGCCTTGAGCTTGACGTTCTTCTTGAGCTGGTAATCGACGCCCAGGTTCAGGCTGTGCACCGCGCTGCTGATGGTGCCGTCGATCGAATTGCCTGCCGCCAACTGATCGAAGACATAGCCGCTGGCCGTATTTCCCTTCGATTTCGACCAGGTGTAACCGCCGTTCCAGCGCAGCTCGTCACTCACCTGCCAGTCGCCACCCAGGGTGAAGACGTAGGTGTCGATGTTGTAGTTCGAGCGATCGATCGCCAGGAAGTTTATTGCGGCAGTCGGTGCATCGTAACGGCGCGAACCGTTGCGGATGAAATAGCTCGCAAAATCGTCCTGCATCCACGACAGGCTGGCCGAAGTATTGATCCATTCGCTGACCGGTAGGTTGAGCGACACACCTGCGGCCTGCTGGGTCTTCTTGGTATCCTGCCCGACCGATGCGCCCAGTGCGCCACCAGCAGCGCTGCTGGTGAAGGCATTATTGGCATTCTTGGCTTCCTTGTGGTTGAAATAACCGCTGACCAGCATGCCGTTCGCCGCCGCATAGCTCAACTTGGTCTTGAGGCTGAAGGCCTTCTCGGGTTCGACCACCAGCCCCGTGTCCTTGGCCCAGACGTAGGCGGGCGTCACGCGGAGCATCATTCCCGGCATCGGACGCGCGATCCAGTTGGCGTACAACTCGTCCGACTGTGTCGACTCGCGGTAGAGCGTCTGCGCCGGATTGATCGAGACCACCCCGCCGCCCCACTGGCTCCAGGTCAGATCGCGGTCTTTGTCCTCGTGTTTCCAGCCGACGGTAAGGGTCGACTTCAGCGCACCCGGGCGGAAGGTGCCGGCCAGGCCGTAGGTCAATGCCTTGATCCGGTTGATGCGCACATCGAGGCCTTCGGTAGCCGCCGGATTGATCAGGCCCACGACGGGAAAGCTGGAATTGTTCTTGCGGTTGTTGTACTTGATGAAGCCCTCGATGCCGATACCGCTCACTGCGCTCGAAGTCACGTTGAGATAGGCGCTATTGGTCGTGATCTTCCCGGTGTTGTAGCCGACGACTTCCTGCTCTGCGGAGAATGAATCCTGGCTCAGCACCGACAGGCCGTAGCCCGCCGCCACCGATGTGCTGCCGTAGTTCTTGGCGAATCGCAGGTTGTTGGATATCAGCGTGCTGTCCGGTACGAATTGGTTGGGCCGCGTTGGCGCAGTGATGGACACCGTGGCGTCCTGGGCATTGATCGCGGCATTGAAGTCGCCGAGGCGGAAATTCTTTGCCTTGTTGTCGAACTTCTCGATGGAACCCTCATACGCCAGATTGAACCCCCCCGGCGCGCCGTTCAGGCTCAAGGTGTAGCGATTCATCCGTTCGTCGACGGGCCTGTCATAGCCGCGCCAGCGCAAGGGCCGCTTGGCGGCGTTGGCGCCAGTCAAGTCGCCGTTGCCCAGCACATAGGTAGCAAAGCGATTGCCGTCGCGCTTGTAGCCGTCGTAATTGACGGCCGCCGCCAGCGAGTTTTCGAACAGTGTCGGCTTCAATGCGAGGCCCAGGCCGTAGGTCGTGCGATCGATCTTGAACTGGGTCTGGCCCGGTGAGTCGCTGTTGAACTGCCGGACAAATCCGGTCTGACTGCCGGCCGCATAGGCTGTATCCACGCCACCGCTTGGAATCTGACCAGGGGTGTACAGGAAGCTCACGCCCCCGGTCGATGTGCGGAAATTCGTGTAATAGCCGGAAAAGCCCAGGGTATTCGTATTGGCCTTGACCGTGCCGCGATGGTTGTGGGCACCGAAGCCCTGGCGCTCGAGCTCGAATACATTGCGCTCGGCGCTCTTGCCGACGAAGCTCAGGTCGAGATCGAGGTAGCCGCCGTTGCGCTGGTCGCCACCCATGCCCTGCTGGTAGTTGTAGCGTTCGAGGAACTGCGTGCCGTTGGTGCCGGCTCCCTTGTAGTAATCGAAGACGTAGAGCTTGGGCGTAGCTTCGCCGCTAAAGACGGTTCCCTCGGCCGCGTACAAGGGCGCGCCGAACGCGCTCGCCACGGCCAGCGCCATGACTTTGATCTGTGTTTTCGCATTCATGATGTCTTCCTTTAAGTTCTCAGAATCTCAGATGCTGGTCGGTTGAACTGCCGTGCACCGCGCTGTGGCAGCTCACACAGTCGCGCAATACGGCCCCGGAAACACGCGAGACGTTGTCGTTGTTGGCACCGCCCAAAGCGTGGCGGTTGCCTGCAATCGCATGACATTGCAGGCACTGCATCGGTTGCGCAACTGAAAGCAGCCTGCGGTTCGGCGCGCCGTGTGGATCGTGGCAGTTGGTGCAGCCTTCGACCACCGGTGCATGCTCGAATACGTGAGGCCCGCGGACCGCCTGGTGACAGGAGGTGCATTGCGCCGTGGCGGCGCCCAGGGCGGCCTGCTTCGAGGCATGCGGATCATGGCAGCCGGTGCAGGTGGCGCCGCCTTCCTTGACCGGGTGATGCGAGGTCATGCTGAACTTGGCCAGTACGTCCTGGTGGCAGGTAGCGCACAGCGCGGTGGTCTTGCCGCCCTTTTCCATGCCGGCGTTGAGCGTCTTGACCTTCGGCGTGTGATTGCCGTGGCAGTCGCGGCACTGGACGCCGGCCTTGTTGTGCTCGGCAATGGAGAAGTGCATGCGGCGCTTGTCGCTCTCGTGGCAAGCCAGGCATTCCTTCGATTCGGGCTTGGTGGCGATTACCTTCGGCGGCTTGGCGCTGCCCTTGGCCTTTTCGCGTGCTTCATGGGCCTTGGCGTGGTCTCCCGCATTGACGTGGCAACTGTTGCATTCGCCGTGGAAGGCGTGCGAAGTCTTCGCCTCGGTCTTGTGACATTCAACGCACTGGTCACCTTTGATCGGTGCGGCCTTCGCCGCCGGGGGCATTGCGGCCCAGGCGCCGGCATGCAGGGCGCCTCCGAGGATAACCGCCAACAACACGGCAAGACGTCTCATGGCTTACTCCTTCTGTTTAAGTTCAAATCGATCAAAACCGCGTGCCCCCTGCCGCGCGACAAGCGCAATCGGGGCGTGATGCATTTTCAATATGCCGGATCATTTGCCGGCCGCCAGTTTCGCCTTCAGTTCCGTGGGGCCGTCGGCGCCGACCGGCTCCTTGTGGGCGATGCCGAAGTGGCATTCGATGCAGGTCTTGCCTTCGGCCTTTCCCTTGGCGTGGCGCCGCTGCGCCTTCTCGGTCTGCTTGTCGGCAGCCATCGAATCGATGTGGTGGCAATTGCGGCACTCGATCGAATCGGTGGTCACCATGCGCGCCCACGCCCGGCTGGCCAGCTGGTAGCGCTTGGCCTCGAATTTCTCGGGTGTGTCGATGACGCCGGTGAGCTTGCCCCAGACTTCGCCGGAAGCCTGGATCTTGCGCGCCATCTTGTGCACCCAGTCCTTCGGCACATGGCAGTCGGAACAGATCGCGCGCACACCGGTGCGGTTTGAGTAATGGATGGTCTTCTTGTATTCCTGGTACACCGTGTCGCGCATCTCGTGACAGCCGGTGCAGAACTCAAGGGTGTTGGTGGCTTCCATGGCGGTATTGAAACCGCCCCAGAAAATGATGCCGGCAACGAAGAAACTGCTGCCCACCGTGAGCAGGGAGTACTTGACGCAGGGAGTGCGCAATGTGACCCAGAAACGGGTCAGCCAGGCGATCTTCATGATGTCCCTCGGCGCCGTTCAGCGCGAGAGTATCCATTGCACCAGGTTCTTGATCCTCGCCTCGCTGCGGATCTTCACCGCGCCGTGGTCTTCCTCCACGCCGTCGATCTTGACCTTGCTCGGCTGCGTCACGTGCTTGGTCAGCTTGGCTTCGGCCTCCGGCTTGCCCTTGTACTTGGCGGCGACTTCCTTGTAGGCCGGGCCGTCTTTCTTCTTGTCCACGCTGTGGCATTTGAAGCACTTGCTGTCCTCCAGCAAGGCCATCGCGTCAGCCTCGTCGGCGGCATAGGCGGGAACCGCAACAGCAAGGCTGCAGGCAAGAACGGCAAGGTGGCGTTTCATGATCCGGATCCCCTTCAAGTTGAATTGCGCAGCTTCGGCTCGTCTCGTCGCGCCACTTTGGCGTGGCGAGCAGGGCTTCGGCGTTGACATTGACATTGCAGGGGATTTTGAACTTTTTCGGCACTGCACCATATCGGCTAGCGCTTAAAGTTTCTGTAGGAATAGTCCTACCGCGCGCGGGCTGCGCGCCGCCGTCCGTGCTAGCCCGGCAAATTGGTCAGCTCGTGGGCGATGGCATAGCGCACCAGATCCGGCGTGCTCGCCAGGCCCATCTTCTGCAGGATGCGGGCCTTGTGCGTGCTCACGGTCTTGACGCTGAGCGACAGCGCGGCGCCGATCTCGCTCGGGCCCAATCCCGCGACCAGCATTTCGAACACCTGGTATTCGCGGTTGGAAAGCAGGGTGTGCGGCAGCGCCTCGCTGTGCGCGCCGATTCGGCGCGCCATCAGTTCGGCGACATGGGCGCTGATCTGGACGCCGCCCGCCGCGACCTTGCGGATCGCCGCCACCAGCAGATCCGCATCGTTTTCCTTGGTGATGTAGCCGGCGGCGCCGGCGCGGAATGCGCGCATGGCATATTGATCCTCGTGATGCATGCTGAGTATCAGGATCGGCAGGTGGGGATAATCGCGGTGCACCAGCTTGATCAATTCCAGGCCGTTCTTGCCCGGCATCGAGATGTCCAGCACCAGGATGTCGCACTCCACGGTCTGCAGGCGCGCCAGCAGTTCGTTGCCGTTGGCGGCCTCGCCGCTGACCACCAGGTCGTCGGTGTCGGCCAGGATCTGCTTCAGGCCGTCGCGGATGATGGAGTGGTCGTCGGCCAGAAAAACGCGGGTCATGTGCTCTGCTCCTGAATCGGCTCGGCGCCTGCGGCTGCGGCATCGGGCAGCGGTTCGGCGTCGCGGTGCCTGAGCGGCAGGCTCACCTCGATCGCCACGCCGCCCGCGGCCGATTCACCGATGTTCAGCCGGCCGCTGAACATCAGCACGCGCTCGCGCATGCCGACCAGGCCGTTGCCGGCGCAAAAGATCGCCCCCGATGACGAATGCAAGCCACGGCCGTCGTCTTCGATCGTCAGGTGCAGGGCATCGTGCTCCAGCTTCAGGCTGACTGTGACGCGACTGGCGGCGGCGTGACGGGCGACGTTGGTCAGCGCCTCCTGCAGGATGCGATACACCGCCGTCGCCATGCCGGCTTCGCAGGCGTCGGCGTCGGCATCGATATCGACATCGATACCGACGCCGCTGCGCTGCGAAAAATCGTTGGTCAGCCATTCGGCGGCGGCGACCAGACCGAGGTCGTCGAGCAGGGGCGGGCGCAGCTCGGTGGTGATGCGGCGTACCGAGGCGACGGTGTCGGCCAGCAAATCCTTCATCACCTTGACCCGCTTTTCCAGTTCGGGATGCGACTTCTGCAGCGGCCCGGCCAGCGACGACAGGTCGAGGCGCAGGCGCATCAACTGCTGGCCCAGTTCGTCGTGCAGCTCGCGTGCGATGCGGTTGCGTTCCGATTCGCGGACCATGATCAGCGATTCGGAGAGGCGGCGCAGCTCGGCATTGGTGGCGGTCAGGGCCAGTTCGGCGCGTTGCCGTTCGGAGATATCGCGCAGCACGGCGGTGAACAGCGTCTGTCCGGCGACGGTCACCTGCGACAGGCTGGTTTCGACCGGAAATTCCTCGCCGTTGGCACGCAGGCCGACCACTTCGTTGCCCATCGCCCGCGCCGTGGCGCTACTTTCGCGAAACCCGGCGATATGCCTTTCATGCGTCGCGCGGTAGCGTTCGGGCAGAAAGCGCGACAGCGGCGCACCGATGGCATCGGCCGCGCTGCAGGCGAACATCTTTTCCGCGGCCGGGTTGAACAGCACGATGCGCTGCGTCATGTCGACCGAGACGATCGCATCCAGCGCCGTATCGATCATCGCCTGCAGTGTCTCGCCGGTCTGTGCCAGATTCTCGGCGAGAGCCTGCTCCCGCTTCAGTTCGCGCACCAGCAGCAGCGTGATCAGGGCGATGAAGGCCGCCATGGCGCCGGCGCCGAGCCGCAGCGTGACCGCGTTCTCGCGCCAGGCGGTGAGCGCGGCGGCATCCAGCGCAGAAACCGCCAGAGTCAGCGGAAATCCCGCGATGTCGCGATAGATCGCCACACCCGGCGCATCCCCGCCGAAGCGCACGACCGGCGGCGTTCCACCCGCATCCGCGAGGTGCGGCGGCAGCTCGAAAGCGCGCCCGATCATGGCTTCGTTGCGCGGCGTCCGCGTCAGCAGGCGGCCGTCGCTCAGGTACAGCGCAATCGGACTTATGTATTCGAGTTTCAGGTTATGCAGCTGCTCGAAGTAATCGAGATTCAGCGCCGCGACCACGACGCCGGCAAAGGCGCCGTCGGGCCGATTGACGCGGTGGCTCATGTGCACCGTCCATTTGCCACCCATCCGGTTCACCAGCGGCGGGCCGATGAACACCTCGCCTCCCGGTTTGTTGCGGTGGAACTGGAAATAGTCGCGGTCGGCCACCCGCACCTGCGGGATCGGAAACTCGGCGGAGGCATTGACCACCGTGCCGTGCTCATCGACCACGAACAGGGCGCCGATATGCGGCATGCCCTCGATGCGCGACCTCAGCGTGATGTGGATCAGTTCGTCGTCGAGCGGGATGCGGCGCTGCTCCAGCTGGCTGACCCGGTCGACCACGCTGCCGATGACCAGGTGCACGCCTTGCAGCGCGCGCGCGGTCTGGTCGCCGATGACCCGGCTCATGCTGCCGGCTTCCTCGGCGGCATGCCTGAGTTCGCTGTCGCGCAGGCCGACCAGGTAGATCTCGGTCGATATCAGCACCATGCCGATGGCAAGGGTGCCCAGCAACAGCACGGCGCGCACCGGGCTTTGCACCCAGTACCTGACGCGCGCAAGCGCCTCGATGGAGCGAGCGGCAAATCCCATTCGGCTACTCCGCAGCGGCGATCCGCGCCGGCTCAGGCCGCTATGCCGCCGGCACGGCGCGCTTGCCGCCGTTGTCGTCGATGGCGACGTAGGTGAATTGCGCCTCGGTCACCTTGACCACCACCGGATTGCTCGGGTTGCGCTCGGCATAGACCTGGACATCGACGGTGATCGAAGTCCGGCCGACGCGAACTATCTCGGCGTAGAAGCTGACGATGTCGCCGACCGAGATCGGCTGCTTGAACAGGAAGGAATTGACCGCCACCGTGGCGATGCGGCCACGCGCGCGGCGCATCGCCGGAATCGCGGCGGCGACGTCGCATTGCGCCATGACCCAGCCGCCGAAGATGTCGCCGTTGCCGTTCATGTCGGCCGGCATCGGCATCACGCGCAGCACGGGCTCGCGGCCCGGTATCAGTACGCCCTCGTGAGGCATCAGTGTTCTCCGGAAGTCAGATAGTTCATCGGACCGCCAGTATACGGCGCGAAGCCGGTGCCGAAGATCACGCCGGCGTCGGGTAAGAGCGGATTCGCCGGGTCGCCAGGTCGGCGCGAAACGGCCACCCTGCCTGGTTGCCGGAGGTAATGCCGTGATTGTCCGCGCGGATTATGAATTCGTAACGCGCGCGGAATTCCCGCGTTACCCACCGACACCCCGCCGCCAGTCAATGAGAGGCGCGGCAGCAACATCCGCGGATAGCGCTCGCCACAACATAATTTCTACTAACTTATAACAAGATTAGTAGACATTAGTGCTCTATCCAAGCTGTATTGAGCTACCAAACTTTACTAATTCATGGAAGCATTAGTAGACAATTTTTCAGCAGTAGCTATACTAATTTCTACTAATCTTGTCATCAATTAGTATACCCATGCGGATACCTGATACAGCCCCTGGACTTGAGCAGTTTTTCCAGCGCTTGCCTGCCGATAGATTGTCATTGATCGTTCAACACAGCACGCCGCTACCGAAAGGGAGATATCTCCATTGGGACGAGTTGCGGTATAGAGACCCGCCCCAGGGACTATCACGCGAAGAGTGGTGGACCGCAGTCATGCTGGCCCGCACTCCACTACTGCAAAACCTGCCACTCCTGGACAAACGCGGACTCCCGTTCCGCTTTGCGACCCCCAGCCCGGTTCTGATTGATCTGCACCATATTGACCGGGATGCCGCAGGACAAATTCATACCGCCGCCGGAGACTCCATCCGCGAAGACCCCAATCGCTACCTGATGAGTTCGCTCATTGAAGAGGCGATCACATCCAGCCAGCTCGAAGGGGCCTCCACGACGCGCCAGGTTGCCGCTGCCATGCTTCGCACCGGCAGAAAACCGCGCGATCACAGCGAAACGATGATCTTCAACAATTATCGGGCGATGGAGCATTTGCGGGCGCTGAAGAAAGAGCCGCTGACCCCCGGTCGTATCCTGGAATTGCACCGCATCCTCACCGAAGACACCCTGGACAATCCCGAAGATGTTGGCCGCTACCGGCAAGCCGATGCGATCAAGGTTATCGACAGCCGAGACAACACCGTGTTGCACGATCCGCCCACGTACACCGAGCTTCCCGCTCGTCTGGAAAGGCTTTGCGCGTTCGCCAATTCCGACGAAACCTCGCTGCTTTTCGTGCACCCTGTATTACGGGCCATTCTGCTGCACTTCATGATCGGCTACGACCATCCATTCGAGGATGGAAACGGTCGCACTGCGCGCGCGCTGTTCTATTGGTCGATGGCCCGCAGCGGCTACTGGCTGATGGAATACACGTCGATCAGCCACATTCTGCGCCGCGCTCCGGTCAGGTACATGCGGTCCTACCTCCACACCGAAACGGACAATAACGATACGACCTACTTTCTGCTGCACCAACTCAACACGATCAGGCGGGCAATCGTAGCGCTCCATGAATACATGGACAGAAAGGTGCGCGAACAAAAGGAAACCGAGCGACTGCTATCCGCTTCGCCAAAACTGCGGACCCGGTTCAACCATCGGCAAGTTGCCCTCCTGACACACGCTTTGCGCAACACCGGGGAAGGCTATCGAGTCGATGCGCATCGGCGGTCCCACAATGTTGTTTACCAGACGGCGCGCAATGACCTGTTGGACTTGCACGACCTGGGACTGCTGGAAATTGCCAAGCAGGGAAACGCTTATGTTTTCTTCGCGCCTGAAAACCTGCGCGACCGCCTCGCCGATCTCGCCAAATAGCTCGCCAAACCTTCGGCATCTCGATGTGCTTATTTGCGGGCGGACCCTCTCGCTACGCGACATCTTTGTCCAGATAATTCATCGGCCCGCCGGTATACGGCGCGAAGCCGGTGCCGAAGATCACGCCGGCGTCGGCCAGGTCGGCGTCGGCGACGATGCCTTCGCGCACCAGGCGCTGCGTCGCGTCCAGCAGGGGCTGCAGCAGGCGCTGCGCCAGCGCCGGATTCGCCGTTACCTGCCCGCGAAGCGGAATTCCAGGTACGCAAAGCGCACCAGCGCCAACTCTTTGCGGCCTGCCCGCGGCCCAGGTGTAGAAGCCGCGTCCCGACTTCCTGCCCAGTTGCCCGGCGCTCACCAGCTCGACCAGCTTTTTCGGCGCATCGGCCGCGCCGACCAGTTGCCGGCCGGCCGCGACGACGACGTCGAGGCCCACGGTATCGGCCAGCTCGATCGGCCCCATCGGCATGCCGAAGTCGACCATGGCCGCATCGACGGTTTCGGGCGCGATGCCCTCGTCGACGCAGCGCATCGCCTCGTGCATATAGGGCGCCAGCACGGCATTGACCAGGAAGCCCGGCGCGTCCCGCAGCGGCAGCGGCAGCTTGTCTATCCTGCGCACGAAGGCCGCCGCGCGCTGCGCCACCTCGGGCGCGGTGCGCTCGCCGGCGACGACCTCGACCAGCGGCATCTTCATTACCGGGTTGAAAAAGTGGATGCCGACCAGGCGCGCGGGATCACTCAAGGCCGCCGCGATGTCGGCCAGCTTCAGCGAGGAAGTGTTGGAGGCGATCAGCGCGTCGGGCCGGGCGCGCGCCTCGATCTCGGCGAACAGTGCCTGCTTGGCCGCCAGATCCTCGAAGATCGCCTCGATGATGACATCGGCCTGGCGCAGGTCGTCGCCGTCCGGGTCGCCGATCAGGCGGTCGAGCGCGGAGCGGGCGAGCTTGCCGTCGCGCAGTCTCTTTTCGAGGAAAGTCACGGCGCGGCCGATGGCCGCCGCGACCTGCTCCTTCGATTGATCCTGCAGCGTCACCGTCATGCCGCGCAGCACGCACCAGGCCGCGATGTCGCCGCCCATGACGCCGGCGCCGACCACGTGGACGTGACGCGGCGAAAAACCGGCCGCCTCCTTGCCGAAACCCTTGAGCCGGTCCTGCAGGAAGAAAACGCGGATCAGGTTGCGCGTGGTCGGGTGGCTCACCAGCGCATCGAGCGAGGTCGGCCGCCCGGCCGGCACCGCCAGCGTGTTGCCGCCGTAGTTCTGCCACTGGTCGATGATCGCGTAAGGCGCCGGGTAGTGCTCCGGCCGCGCGCGCTTTGCCACCTGCTTCCTGGCGCCGCGGGCGACAAAGCTTTTCAGCGGCCCGTTCAGCAGGCGCTGCATGAAGGGCAAGCGGCGCGGCGGCCGGCCCGACAGCAGCAGCATGCGCGCGGCATTGTCCATGACCTGCGGCGGCACGCACTCGTCGGCCAGGCCGATTTCTTTCGCGCGGGAGGCCGGGATGTTCTTGCCGGTCAGCATCATGTCCAGCGCCGCCGCCGGGCCGACCAGTTGCGGCAGGCGCAGCATGCCGCCCCAGCCGGGGATGATGCCGAGCATGACTTCGGGCAGCGCGAACCTGGTGCCCGGTTCGTCGACCGCGATCCGGTAGCGGCAGGCCAGCGCCAGCTCGGTGCCGCCGCCCATGCAATGGCCGCGCACCAGCGCCAGCGTCGGGTAGCCGGCGGCCGCGAGCCGGTTGTAGGTATCCCAGCCGCGCCGGATCAGCGCGCGCGCCTTTTCCGGCGTATCCGACTCAACGAATTCCTCGATGTTGGCGCCGGCGATGAAGCCGGCTGCCTTGGCCGACTTGAAGATCAGGCCCCTGGGCGGCTGCCGCTCGCACTCGTCGAGCAGCAGGCCCAGTTCGGTCATGACTGCGGCGCCCAGCGTGTTGGTCAAGGAATCCGCGGTATCGAGAATGGCCCAGGCCACCCCGTCGGCTTCGCGCTCGAGGCGCCAGTGCTTGAAGGTGCTCATGTTGAAAAATCCTTGTTCCCGTGCGGAATGACGAAGCGTCCGACGATGGCCGGCCGCGCATCGCCATCGACGTGCAGCGCAAAGAGCTGCTCGGCCGCGCGCGGCTCGCTGCGCAGGGCGACGCGGGCGCCGTAGAAGACCGGGCCCTTGATCCAGGTGTCGAGCTGCATCGGCGCATGGTGCGCGGCGCCGAGATGGCCGAGGCACTGGCCGATGGCCCGCTGCGGATGGGCGAAGGCGCCCGCGTAGCCGAAGCGGCGCGCATACATGCTGCTCATGTGCAGCGGATTCAAATCGCCCGAGAGCAGGCCGTAGCGCCAGCGCCCATGCTGCGGCATGCGCCACTCGGCCGCCGCCCTCCCCGCCACGACCGGGCTGGCGGCCGCCTCGCCCTGCGTCGAGGCGCCGTAGCGCCCGCGCGCATAGAAGGTATCCACGGCCTCCCACACGGTGCGGCCGCCGCTTTGCGCCGCGACCAGCAGATCCATCTCGACGCCCTTTTCGAGCACCCGCCGTTCGCCCGTGCGCACGCTGAAATCCAGCACCGCGTCGGGCGCGATCGGCTGGTGCTGGATCAGGCGGTTGCGCACCTGCAGTACCTTCCAGATCGGCAGCGGAAATGCCGGATGGCTGAGCACTGCCATCAGCATGGGAAAGCTGACCGTGTGCGGATAGAGAATCGACAGGCCCTCGCCCGGCGGCATGCCGGAGAGCTTGAAGAAATCCTCGAGTTCCCGCGGCGAAGAGCGGTGGCCGCTCCAGCGCGCCTGGATGTCGGGCAGCCGGCCGTCGCCGGCAAAGCCCGGCGAGGGGCGCCAGACATTGGCCATGAAGCCGAACACCGACGGCTTGGCACGGTATTCCAGGCGGATCGGCATGCCCTTGGTCACGCCGCTCGCTTGCCGCGCGGCTTCTTCGCGGCCTTGGCCTGGCTCGCCGGCGCCAGCGTCGGCAGCGGCGCGCGCAGGCCGCCGATCAGGAAGCTCATCAGCCGCGCGTAGAGCGCGTCGGGGTCGGGCTCGTCGATCGGCCCCAGCAGGCGCAGCGCATCGGCGCCGGAAATCGCGTAGGACAGCGCGCCCATCATGAAATGGAAGCGCCACAGGAATTCCTCCTGCGGCACGTCGGGCAGCGCCTTGAAGAAGGCCGCCTTGAAGCGCGCGATGACCTCGGCGTATTCCGCGGCGAGAAAGCTGCGCACGAAATCCGACGGCTCGGTGTAGGTGCGCCCGAGCAGGCGCATGAAGCTCTGGCCGCCGCCCTTGTCGGCGGCCATGCGGATCGCCACGCCGAAGAACGCCTCGACGATCTGCCGCGGCTTCAGCGGCGCGCCCCCGGCCTCGGCCTCGAAGGCATCCAGCGCGGCGATGCGCTGCTCGTTGAGCCAGGTCAGGCGGCGGCGGAACACTGCCTCGATCAGCGCCTCCTTGGAACCGAAGTGATAATTCACCGCGGCCAGGTTGGCCTGCGCCTCGGTCGTGATCATGCGCAGCGTGGTCGCATCGAGGCCATGCTGCACCAGCAGCTTTTCGGCGGCGTCGAGAATGCGGGAGCGGGTATCGGGTTCCATGGGCGGCCATGCCTTTGACGAACAAGGGTTTCAAACAGTTGTTTCAGTCTGCGCAATGACGCTGCAAATGTCAATTCCCGGGCGGCCGCTGCCGCCCATGCTGACCATCGCGGCCGGTACAATCGCGCCACCCTGTTTAGCCTTCAACCCCATGCGCCCGAAACCCGCGCCGGACTACCTTGCCGGCTATCCCGCCGAACTGGCCGGGCAAGTGCGGACCCTGATCGAACAGGATCTGCTGGCCGCGCGGCTGCTGCGCAAGTATCCGCTGCCGCACACGGTGCGCAGCGACAGCGCACTGCACGGCTATGTGCAGGCGATCAAGGACGAATATCTGCGCAACGCCGGGCAATTGAGCAAGGTCGCTTACGACAGCAAGCTGCATGTGATCCGCAACGCGCTCGGCACGCACACCCGCATCTCGCGCGTGCAGGGCCAGAAGCTCAAGGCCAAGCGCGAAATCCGCATCGCCGCGGTGTTCCGCGACATGCCGCTCGCATTGCTGCGCATGATCGTGGTGCATGAGCTGGCCCACCTGCGCCAGGGCGAACACGACAAGGCTTTTTACCAGTTGTGCCGGCACATGGAACCCGACTACCACCAGCTCGAATTCGACCTGCGCGCCTACCTCTGCCACCTCGACGCGACCGGCCGCCCGCTGTGGTCGGCCGCGACCGCCGCAATTCCCGAGAGCATGTAGGGCCGACTGTAGGGCGGACTGTAGGGCGGACTTCAGTCCGCCATCCACCATTGCCGACTAATGCTTGGCGCGGCGCCCGCCGTCGAGCTTGCGCCACTGGCCGGGGCGCTTGGCCTTGTCCAGCGCGGGCTTCGGCTTCGGCACCAGCATGTTGCGGCCCGGGCTTTTGAGGAAAGCCCGGTGCGCCTGGATCGCGGCGCCGATCTGTTCCGTCGCCAGCGCGATGGCCGCGCCGCCGCCCTTCGGCGTGTAGTCGGCCAGCGCCGCCTTGATCGCGAGCAGGCGTTCCTCGGGCTCGGCCTTGCGCTTGTGGCGCACGCCGGCCATGAAAGCCGCTGCGTCCGGCGTCAGCCCGTAGCGGCCCGCCTCCTCGGCCAGCAGGCCCTGGCTGGACAGGCGCAGAAATGCCGCGGCGAGGTCCACGTCGAGCGGGATCGAGCCGTGGATCAGGTGCGCCGCGGCCATGATTTCCACCAGCTCCGCCGGCCGCCGCTTCGCCGCGAGCGCCGTCGCCATCAGGAGGAGTACGTCCACATCGTGGATAGGGTGCATGCAATGACCTTTGAATGAAACGAAACGGGAGCCGGCAAAAAGCTGCCGGCGGGATTGGCGGCGGATCAGGCCGCCATGACGACCGGACCGCCCTTGGCGATCGCGCGCTGATACGCGGGCCGGGCTTCCATCCGGGCCTTGTAGGCCTGCAGGTGCGGCAAGCGCCCGTTGCCGGCGCGCGACAGAGCGGCCTCGACGGCAAAACTCATCTGGAAATCCGCCACCGTGATCTGCTCGCCGGCAAACCACGCATGCGTCGCCAGATGCTCCTCGATGAATTTCATCGCCGTGGCTACGTTCGGATCGACCAGCTTCGCCAGGACCTTCTTGCACAGTTGGCGGGCAATGGGCCGCACGAAAAACGGCATCGGCTGCTTCGGGATGCTGAGGAACACCAGCTTCATCACCAGCCAGTTCATCAGCGAGCCCTCGGCGTAATGCATCCAGAAGCGGCACTGCCGGTACTCCGGCGTCCCGGCGGCCGGCTGCAGATGGGCCACGTCGCCGCGGCCCTGGTCGCCATAGCGCTCGACCAGGTATTCGAGGATCGCGCCCGACTCGGCAATCGTCAGTTCGCCGTCAGTGATCACCGGCGACTTGCCCAGCGGATGCACCGCGCGCAACTCCGGCGGCGCCAGCCGCGTCACCGGGTGGCGCCGGTAGAGCTTGATCTCGTAAGGCAGGCCGAGTTCTTCGAGCAGCCACAGCACGCGCTGCGAACGCGAGGTTTCGAGATGGTGGACGGTGATCATGGCGGCAAGTATAGACAGCGCAAGGGCGGCGGGCGGGGATAAATTTGGCTGACAGGTCGGCCGCGGGGCCGCCGAGTGCCTGCAGGAACGGGTATCTCGCGGCCAAGAGTTGGCGCTGGCGCTACGGTGAGGATGACGTCGCAAAGCAGGGAATTCAGGAGGCTCGCTTATTGGTCTTAACGGAATATCACATGCACGAAAAGAAGGGACCCATAATTCACCAATCCATTGAGATCGCAATTTGACTAATCAAAGTAATGGAATCTGCGCCTTACTTCATCCACAATAGAGTTATAAGTTGGACTTGATACCTCAAGTTTTAGAAATCAGGATTAATTTGCATAGTGGCTAGCTCCGAGCAACTCAAGGCTCTCATTAAGTCGCACATCAGTCGCGATGACGGACATTTTTTGTCTATCGCTATGCAGGTTGCCGCGCATGAGGCCAAGCTTGGTCACGGGAGGGTGGCAGAGGAACTGCGCAAGATGATCGATGCGGCCAAGAACCGCATTGGGCAGGACGCAACCGGCAAGCTCGTCGCGATAGGCAGCGCAGCCAAGCCACGCGGCGAACTGGCTAACTTACTTACGGTCTCTCATCCTGCGAATCGCCTCGGGGACATGGTCTTGGACGAAGTGGCGTCCAACCAACTGCAGCGGGTCATCAAAGAACAGCGGCAACTTGCTCGGATCAAGGAGCACGGGCTCTCTCCGCGTCGCAAGCTGCTCCTCGTCGGACCTCCGGGCTCGGGCAAAACCATGACCGCTGCTGCCGTGGCAGGTGAGCTTGGTGTCCCACTGTTTTTGGTCCGGCTCGATTCACTGATCACCAAGTTTATGGGCGAGACCGCCTCAAAACTGCGATTGGTCTTTGATGCGATAACCGATATCCGTGGCGTCTATTTCTTCGATGAGTTCGACGCCATCGGTTCACAGCGTGGGCTTGCCAATGACGTAGGCGAGATTCGCCGTGTTCTGAACAGCTTCCTGCAGATGATCGAGCATGATCAGTCGAACAGCCTGATTATCGCGGCAACCAACCACCCAGAAGTTCTCGACTACGCGTTGTTTAGGCGATTTGATGACGTAGTGGAGTACCACTTGCCAACTCCCGCTCAAGCGATGGAACTGATTCGTTCCCGCCTAGGCTGCTTTGCGCCCAAGCCTTTCAAGAAAGATGGCTTGGTGGAGCAGACCGAGGGCTTGAGCTACGCTGAGATTTGTCGCGCGGTCGACGCATCCATCAAGGACGCGATCATGCATGATCAGACCAAAGTGCAACGAGCCGAACTAGGGCGTGCGTTAGGGGAGCGCCGCCTCATCAGTGCGAAGCTCGCAAAGAACAGCATGCACGCGTCAAAGAATGTCGGATCAAACACCCGATAAGCGACCGCACTTCGTACTCCAGAACACGTCTGAGGCGAGGCCGTTCACAGCGCACTCGCCAAAAGGTGGGGCGAAACCGATACTTCCGCAGTTGGATCGAGAACAACATGGCGCAGCCCTTCGCGGCCAATTGCATGCCTTGCTCCCCTTAGCCGAAGCCGCTAAGCAGCGCCAGGAAGAGATAGGCCTTGAAGCCGGGCTTGGCCTCCAAATCCAGTTCCTGTCCAGACCTGACGCCGACTTGGCATTCGAGCGTTTGGCGTCAGAGGGCAAGAGCAAAGGCATCGAACTGCTCAGTATTCAGGAACGCGACAACAAAGCAGTGTTGGCGAACGTCTTCGTGCCTGATGGTCAGCTTCAACACTTTGAGCGCCTGGTCTCGGAATACCTTGAGTCGAAGACCGATCGCAATGGCAAACCGCGAGACAACAAGACCCTGCTAAACACAATTGGCAGCATTCGGGCCGCTGCCATCCAAGGACTTTGGACCGATTCGCCCGAGTTGCTGCCCGCCAATCCCGAAGAGGCGTTCTGGTGGGAGATATGGCTCCGTCGCAGCAGGGATGCTGACTCGTCGGCGGTTGAAGATTTTCGACGGCTGGCTGCGATGTCGCAGTGCCAGGTAAGCGACGCAGTGGTCGACTTTCCCGAGCGCTCAGTGGTGGTCATGTACGGGTCACAGTGGCAGCTTTCCCAGTCCGTAATGGCCCTCAACTGCGTGGCCGAACTTCGCCGCGCGAAAGACACTGCGGAGTTCTTCGTCGGCTTGGGCGGTGTCGAACAACAGCAATGGAGTGCCGATCTGGTAGCAAGGCTACAGGCCCCTGGAGATGGCGATGAAGTTCCTCGTGTCTGTCTGCTGGACTCGGGCGTCAACCGTGGTCACCCTCTGCTCGACCCGCTGATCGCGCCTTCCGATCTGCACACCGTGAACGCCGCTTGGGGAACGAACGACACGGCAAATCACGGTACCGGCTTGGCTGGTCTGGCCGGCTACGGTGACCTACATGCAGCCCTAGCGTCTAACGGTCCAATCGCCATTTCGCATCGAATTGAGTCCGTCAAGCTCACGCCAAACCAAGGCGCAAACGTCGGCGACGACAAGCACCATGCTCGCCTCTTCCTGGATGGCGTCACACTTCCCGAAACCTATTTTGGTCAGAGAAAGCGGGTTTTCTCGTCTGCAGTGACGGCATCAGACTACCGAGACTTTGGGCGGCCATCGGCATGGTCGTCGACAGTTGATTCTCTGGCGTCCGATGATCTTGGCGAAGGCGCCTTTCCTCGTCTCTTCGTACTCTCGGCAGGGAACACCAACGACAGGGCTCACTGGGCGCAGTATCCGGACAGTCTGTCTCTGAATCAGGTTCATGATCCAGGTCAGTCCTGGAACGCGCTGACCGTCGGTGCGTTCACCGAGAAAACGAATATTTCCGAGCGTGGTGCCACACATTTCGATCCTGTCGCGCCGAGCGGTGCGCTAAGCCCATTCACTTCAAGTTCGTCCATGTGGAGTGAACGTGCCTGGCCTCTGAAGCCTGATGTCGTGTTCGAGGGGGGCAACGCCGGCACGGATGGCGTGAATATCGACAACTTTGCCAGCCTTGAACTCCTCACGACGAACAATCGCCCGCTGTCCCGCTTGTTCTGGACTACCAATGCCACAAGCGCTGCATCCGCCCTCTGCTCGCGTATGGCGGCTCAGATCATGGCGGCCTACCCAGTGCTGCGCCCGGAGACGGTTCGTGCTCTGATCGTCAACTCGGCCGAGTGGACAGAGGCCATGCTGCAGATGTATCCGCCGCGTGGTGCGCAACGCACCAAGCAGGAATACTCCGCACTCATTCGCCACTGCGGTTGGGGCGTCCCGAGCTTGGAGCGTGCCCTGTGGAGTGCAGGAAATTCGCTGTCGCTGATCGTGGAAGATCAGGTCCATCCCTATAAGAAGGACGGCAGCGTCGTTAAGTCACGAGACATGAACCTGCACTCGCTGCCGTGGCCCAAGGACCAGTTGGAGGCCTTGCAGGACATTCAGGTCGAGATGCGGGTTACTTTGTCCTACTTCGTAGAACCGAATCCGTCTGCTCGCGGCAGTTCATCCAAATATCACTACCCTTCGCATCGCCTGCGCTTCGCTGTCCGAAGGCCGCTCGAATCGGTGGAAGACTTTCAAGCGCGTATCAACGCGGCGGCCTTGCGGGAGGAGACAGGTCGTGTCACCGTACCGACCGATTCGAACTGGGTTCTCGGCGATTACAATCGGCATCGTGGTTCGCTGCATCAGGACGTTTGGCGCGGCAGCGCGGCAGACCTTGCCAGTCGCGGGTTTGTGGCCGTCTACCCGTCGAACGGCTGGTGGCGCACTCGTCCGGCGCAAGAACGATACGATCTGCCAGCCCGCTATAGCCTCATCGTCTCCATCCGTACGCCGAAGATAGATGTGGACCTTTACACGCCAATTGATCAACAAGTAGCCGCCAACATCGGTGTGCCAATTATCGTGTAACCCAAATTAGCAGCGTTTCTGAATATGTTCGGCTTGCTTCCAGCGTTACGATATGAACCCTCACTTCGGCCGAGCCCCGCCCTCAGCATTGCAGCAGTAACCGCTTCGCCAACGGCATGAGCCGACCAGTCGCCTCCGGGTTAAGATCATTCAACAACGCAAGCCCGTCGATCGGCGGGCCTCGGCGTTAACCAGCTTGCTCAACCCTTCAGGAATACAACCATGGCAAATATTGCATTTCTCGGTACGGGTCTGCTCGGCGCGGCTTTCGCGGAAGCCGCGGCGAAGCGGGGGGATACGGTCACGGTCTGGAACCGCTCGCCGGACAAGGCGCGCGCGCTGGCCCAGTTCGGCATCCGCTTGGCGGCCACGCCGGCCGATGCGGTGCGCGATGCCGCGCGGGTGCATCTGGTGCTCAAGGACGACGCGGTGGTGGATGAGGTGATTGCCGCGGCGCGCGCCGGGCTGGCGGCCGACGCGGTGCTGATCGACCACAGCACGACACTGCCGCCGCTTACCGCCGAAAGGGCGCAGCGGCTCGCGGCGGACGGGCTCAGCTACCTGCACTGTCCCGTGTTCATGACCCCGGCCGCGGCGCGCAACGTGCAGGGCTCGATGCTGGCCGCGGGGCCGCAGGCGGTCTTCGAATCGGTCAGGGACGAGCTGGCGAGGATGACCGGGCGCCTCGAGTACCAGGGCGAGCGCAGCGATCTGGCGGCCGTGAACAAGCTCCTCGGCAACGCCTTGATCATCAGCCTGTCGGCGGCCACGGCCGACGTGCTGACCCTGGCCCAGGCCAGCGATGTCGATGGCGAGGCGGCGATTCGCCTGTTCGGCCTGCTGGACCTGAATACGATCGTCGCGACGCGCGGCGCCAACATGGCCCGGGGCAGGTTCGCGCCGAGCTTCGAGCTGGCCATGGCGCGCAAGGACGTGGGCTTGATGCTGGCGACGGCCGGCGGCCGGCCGTTGGCGGTGCTGCCCTGCGTGGCCGACCGCATGGACCGGCTGATCGCCGAAGGGCACGGCGGCGACGACTTCACGGTGCTGGCCATCGACGCGCTGCCGGGCCGGGCCCAGGAGGATGACCATGGTGCTGCTTGAATTTTCGATGTCGCCCTTCGCCAGGGGCGAGAGCCTGAGCCCCTATGTCGCGCGCTCGCTCGACATCATCGACAAGAGCGGCCTGCCCTACCAGTTGACGCCGATGGGCACCATCATCGAAGGCGAGTGGGCCGAGGTCATGGCGGTGGTCACGGCCTGCTTCGAGGCGATGCGCATCGACTGCGACCGCATCAGCACCCAGATCAAGATCGACTATCGCGCCGGGCCGGGCGGGCGCATCAAGGCCAAGGTGGCGGCCGTCGAGGACAGGCTGGGGCGCAAGCTGTCGACCTGAGCGGCGGGTCTGGCGCCGCGGCTCGACGAGCATCGCGGCGCTATGGCCGGCACGCCAGGCCGGGCGCGCCGCGCCATGTTGTTAGAATCTAAAGCATGATGCGCCGCACCCCCCCCACCATGGCCCTGCCGGGCCCGATTCCCGAGACCCGCCACGACTGGCACACGATCAAGACCCTGCTGCCCTATCTCTGGGCATGGAAGGGTCGCGTGGTCTTCGCGCTGGTCTGCCTGCTGCTGGCCAAGCTGACCAACGTCGCGGTGCCGCTGGTGTTCAAGGACATCATCGACACCTTCACCCTGCCCGGCGCCAGCAAGCTGGAGCAGGCCGTGCTGCTGGTGCCGCTGGGCCTCCTGGCGACCTACGGCGCGCTGCGCTTTTCGACCGTGCTGTTCACCGAGCTGCGCGAGATCTTCTTCGCCCGCGTCACCCAGCGCGCCGTGCGCACGATCACGCTGCAGGTGTTCGAGCACCTGCATTCGCTGTCGCTGCGCTTTCACCTCGACCGCCAGACCGGGGGCCTCACGCGCGACATCGAGCGCGGCACGCGCTCGATCGGCTCGCTGATCAGCTACACGCTGTATTCGATCCTGCCCACGCTGGTCGAGATCGCGCTGGTGCTGGGCATCCTCGCCGCGCGCTACGACAAGGATTTCACGCTGATCACGCTGGTCACGCTGACGCTCTACGTGAGCTTCACGATAGTCGTCACCAACTGGCGCACGGTGCTGCGGCGCGAGGTGAACGAACTCGATTCGGCGGCCAACGTGCGCGCCGTGGATAGCCTGATCAACTTCGAGACGGTCAAGTATTTCAACAACGAGCGCTGGGAGCACGACCGCTACGACGAGCAGATGCAGAAATGGGAGAAGGCGCAGATCCGCAGCCAGATTTCGCTGTCCTGGCTCAACCTGGGCCAGTCGCTGCTCATCGCCGCCGGCGTGACGGTGATGATGTGGCGCGCCGCTGTGGGTGTGGCCGCCGGCCAGATGACGGTGGGCGACATCGTGCTGGTGAATGCCTTCCTGATCCAGCTCTACATGCCGCTCAACCACCTCGGCGTGCTCTACCGCGAGATCCGCCAGTCGCTGACCGACATCGAGCGCATGTTCGGCCTGCTCGGCAAGAACCGCGAAATCCAGGATGCGCCCGATGCGCGGCCGCTGTTCCCCAATGCTGAAAGCGGCCCCTGCGAAATCGAATTCGTCAATGTCGGCTTCGCCTACGAGTCGAATCGGCAGATCCTGTTCGACGTGAATTTCAAAGTTGGCGCTGGCAGGACGGTGGCCGTGGTCGGCCACAGCGGCTCGGGCAAGTCCACCCTGGCGCGGCTGCTGTTCCGCTTCTACGACACCACGGCCGGCTCGGTCAGGATCAACGGTTCCGACCTGCGCGCGCTGCAGCAGTCCTCGGTGCGCGCCGCGATCGGCATCGTGCCGCAGGACACGGTGCTGTTCAACGACACGATTTTCTACAACATCCAGTACGGCCGGCCCGCGGCGCCGCGCCAGGAAGTCATCGCTGCGGCCCAGGCGGCGCACATCCACGAGTTCATCGAGCGCCTGCCCGAAGGCTACCAGACGCGCGTCGGCGAACGCGGCCTCAAGCTTTCCGGCGGCGAGAAGCAGCGCGTGGCGATCGCGCGGGCGCTGCTGAAGAACCCGCCGATCCTGATCTTCGACGAGGCCACCTCGGCGCTCGATTCGAAGACCGAAAAAGCCATCCAGGCCGAACTCGAACAAGTCGCCGTCGGCCGCACCACCTTGATCATTGCCCACCGCTTGTCTACAGTGATGAACGCCGACGAGATCCTGGTGCTCGATGCCGGGCGCATCGTCGAACGCGGCAGCCACCGCGCGCTGCTCGCACGCGACGGTTTATATGCCCAGATGTGGGCCTTGCAACAGCAACAACACCTGATCGAAGCCTGACCCAAGGAGAACGCCATGAACTCTCGCACCGCAGTATTCGTTTCACTCATCCTCGCCGCCGTCGCCGCACCGGCCCTGTCGCAGGACGCAGGCACGCTGAAGAAGGTCAAGGACAACGGCAGCATCACGCTGGGCATCCGCGAATCCTCCTACCCGCTGTCCTACCTCGACGACAAGCAGCAGCCGGTCGGTTATCACATCGACGTCTGCAACCGCATCGTCGATGCGGTCAAGGCCCGGCTCAAGCTGCCGGCGCTCAAGCTGCAGCACCAGGCGGTGACTTCGCAGAACCGCATCCCGCTGGTCGGCAACGGCACCGTCGACCTCGAATGCGGTTCGACCACCAACAACGAGGCGCGGCAGAAACAAGTGGCCTTCGCGCCGACCACCTTCGTCACCAACGTGCGCATGGCGGTGAAAAAATCTTCGGGCATCACCGGTCTCGGCCAGCTCGGCGGCAAGCCGGTGGCGACCACCACCGGCACCACCAGCGTGCAACTGATGCGCGCCCATGAGAAAGGCAAGAACATCGACTTCAAGGAGGTCTATGGCAAGGACCACGCCGACGCCTTCCTGATGCTGGAGACCGACCGCGCCGTGGCCTTCGTCATGGACGACAACCTGCTCGCCGGCCTCATCGTCAGCTCCAAGTCGCCGGCCGATTACGCCATCGTCGGCGAGGTGCTCAACATCGAGCCGATCGCGATCATGCTGCGCAAGGATGATCCCGAATTCAAGAAGCTGGTCGATGCGGCAGTGATCGGCCTGATGAAAAGCGGCGAGCTGGACAAGCTCTACACGCGCTGGTTCCTCGCGCCGATTCCGCCGAAGAACGCCAACATGAACTTCCCCATGAGCGAACAGCTCAAGGCCCTGATCAAGGCGCCGAGCGACGCGCCGGCCGAAAGCTTCAACAAGAGGTAGGTTTTCAGGATTCCATGATTGATAATCCGCAGCGCGGCGCACAATGCCATTGGTTTGCAATTTGTCGCCGCACTGGTCGTCGCAGTTTGGCCATAACCAGCCACATGGCGTTTAATATTTAAGCGACGCAACCCAGCAACAAATGTTAGCGTCGTTCCCAATCAGATGGTCGACACGCGCCTGCATCTGGCATAACCTACGCCTTGCTCTGCGAGAGATTGAGGAACCATCATCGGTACGCATAGCCCGGCCACATTTGGGAACCAAATCCTTATGCAACTTACCACCATCGAAATGGTTTCCCCTCGTCCCCCAATTATTTCGCGCGGTTTCGGTAGTCTGTTGCCAGGTTTCGCCCTTGCCGTTTTTCTCGCGCTATTCTCTAGCGGGGCTGCACAGGCGCTGACATCCGTCAAGCAATCTGGTGCCGCTGCACAGAAATCCCTCCCTGCCAATCAAACGCAAAAAGACACGCTGGTAGTCGGTAGTGAACAAGACTATCCGCCTTTCGCCACAGGCATGACCGATGCCACAGCAGGCGGCTTCACGGTCGATCTATGGAAAGCTGTGGCAGCAGAAGCCAGCTTGAACTTCACTATCCGCGTACTGCCTTTTCATCAGATCCTTCAAGAGTTCAAAGAAGGCAAGATCGATGTCTTGATCAATCTCGCGCGGTCTGATGAACGCAATCAATTCGCTGATTTCACCGTTCCCCATGTCGTCGTCAACGGCGCGATCTTTGTGCGTAAGGGTGACTCCAAAATTAACTCGGAAGACGATCTTGCAGGGAAATCACTTATCGTCCTTAACGCCGATCTGGCGCACGACTACGCTGTGTTGAAAGGATGGAAGAAGCAACTGGTGCTGGTGGATGCCGCGGCAGAAGGCTTTCGGTTGCTGGCTTCTGGCAAGCACGATGCCATGTTGCTAGGCAAACTGTCAGGAATGCAGACGCTACAAGCACTGGGGCTGACCCACATCAAGGCGCTGAAGGCTAAGGTCGAGTTCTCGCAGAAATTCGCATTTGCAGTGCAAAAAGGGCAGTCCGAATTGTTGGCCAAGATCAACGAAGGTCTGGCACTCACCAAGTCCAACGGGGCCTACGACGCACTGTACGACAAATGGTTCGGTATTTATGAGGTCAAAGAAGTCGGATTGCGCGACATGCTGAAGTACATCATCCCGATCGTCTTGGTGTTTCTTGGCATCGGTGGATATTTCTTCTATCGACGGAAAATTGAGCGCAAGCAGGCCGAAGGCGAGTTGCGCATCTCCGCCGTCGCCTTCGCGTCCCAGAACGGAATGATGATCACCGACGCCAAAGGCGTCATCCTGCGGGTCAATCCGGCCTTCACTCACCTGACCGGTTACAGCTCCACAGAAACCATTGGGCAGACGCCAGCGCTGCTCAACTCGGGACGCCAGGATCGCCTGTTCTATCAGCGCATGTGGGAGTCGATGAAGGAGAAAGGTTACTGGAAGGGTGAAATATGGAACAAGCGCAAAAACGGCCAGATCTACGCCGAGATGCTGACCATCACGGCTATTGTCGCGCCCGACCAGACCATCACCCATTACGTCGGCAGCTTTTCCGACATCACGGAGGACAAGGAAGCCGAGGCCGAGATTCACCGCCTGGCCTACTACGACCCGCTCACCAGATTACCCAACCGTCGCCTGTTGCAGGACCGCCTGGGGCAGGCCGTTGCGGCCGCGGCGCGGAGCCGGCTATACGGCGCAGTCTTTTTTATCGACTTGGACAATTTCAAAGCGCTCAACGATACACGCGGTCATGATGTTGGCGACCTGCTGCTGGTTGCGGTGGCGCAGCGCTTGCGGGCAGGGATGCGCGAAGGCGACACGGTGGCACGCCAGGGCGGCGACGAATTTGTGCTGCTGGTGGAAGATCTCGGCGCCGAGGCCAATGAGGCCGCCACTCTGGCCAAACAGCTAGGTGAAAAGCTGCGCGAGACCATTGACAGCCCTTTTACCCTCAATGCCTATGAATACCATTGCAGGCTCAGTGTCGGGGTCAGTCTGTTTAATGCGCAGGATACGGTCGAAGACCTGCTCAAGCATGCCGACCTCGCGCTGTATCAAGCCAAGAGGGCGGGGCGCAATACGTTACGTTTTTTCGACCCGGCCATGCAGTCAGCGCTGGATCTGCGCAGTGCCTTGGAGGTCGAGCTGCGCCAGGCGCTAAAACGCGACGAATTGCGGCTTTACTACCAGCCACAAGTCGATGCCGCAGGTCGCGTGATAGGCGTCGAAGCCCTGCTGCGCTGGCAACATACGGAACGCGGCCTGGTACAGCCGAATGATTTCATTCCGCTGGCGGAAGACACCGGGTTGATTCTGCCTATTGGTCTTTGGGTACTGGAAACCGCCTGCGCCCAGCTCAAAACCTGGGAGGGCGATGCACGTACCCGCGAACTGCAAGTCGCAGTGAATGTCAGCGCCCGGCAATTCCGGCAGCCTGACTTTGTGGCTCAGATACAGAGCGTTCTTGAAACCAGCGGCGCAATTCCAGCGCGCCTGAAACTCGAACTGACCGAAAGTATGGTGCTGGAAGACATCGAGGACACCATTGAGAAGATGCAGGCGATCAAACGACTGGGCGTCAACTTTTCAATGGATGATTTTGGCACTGGTTATTCGTCTCTATCCTATCTGGCACAGTTACCGCTCGATCAGATCAAGATCGACAAGGCTTTCGTGTGCAGCCTCCCTGGGAAAAAAAACGACGAGACCATTACGCGAACTATCATCACGCTGGGGCGGGAGCTGGCAATGAATGTCATTGCCGAGGGAGTGGAAACCGAGGCACAGCGCGAGTTCCTCGAGCTTCATGGCTGCCATGCATATCAAGGATATCTGTTCAGCCGTCCGCTGCCGCTGGCAGAGTTCGAGGAGTTTGTTAAGCAGGTTTGACGTTCAGCCGCCTATCGGGATATTCGGTGCCAGCTTAGTTGCGAATACCGGACAGTTGATGAGCGCGATGCCGACTGTCTCTTGTGGACACAACTGAGCCATTGATGGTTTCATCCGTGGATCAAAAATCAGTACAACCATATTGTGCAGAAACATTCCTTTCGCATATCCACCACCAAGTCCGAATACCCAAAGAGTAAAAGTCGGCGCTAGCGGTACGGCGCATTACATCGTCTGACTGTTCCCATGAAGACATGAACTACCACTGGAACTGGGGCATCTTCCTCGAGCAGGTCAAGTCGGGCGACGAGACCTATCTCGACTGGCTGATCACCGGCCTCGGCTGGACGCTGGCGGTGTCGCTGACAGCCTGGCTGCTCGCACTCTCAATAGGCATCGCTGTCGGCGCGCTGCGCACCACGCCTTCGCGCCTGCTGGTCGGACTCGGCAATGCCTGGGTCGAACTGTTCCGCAACATTCCGCTGCTGGTGCAGATGTTCCTCTGGTTCTTCGTCGTGCCCGAGTTCCTGCCGCGCGACTGGTCGCTGTGGGTCAAGCAGGAAATGCCGGCCAAGGAGTTCGTCACCGCCGCGCTGTGCCTAGGCTTCTTCACCTCGGCGCGCATCGCCGAACAGGTGCGCGCCGGCGTCGGCAGCCTGCCGCGCGGCCAGCGCGATGCCTCGCTCGCGCTGGGTTTCACCCTGCCGCAATCCTATCGTTATGTGATCCTGCCGCAGGCGCTGCGCATCGTGATCCCGCCGCTGACTTCGGAATTCATGAACGTGTTCAAGAACTCTTCGGTGGCCTTTGCCATCGGCGTGCTGGAACTCACCTTCCAGGCGCGGCAAATGCAGGAGGATTCGGAGCAGGGCATCGAAACCTACCTGGCGGTGACGCTGCTGTATTTCATCTGCGCGTTTTCCGCCAATCGCGGCATGGCCTGGATCGAGGCGCGCACCCGCGTGCCGGGTCTGATCGCGCGGACGAGCTAGGATGAAACTTGTCGTGGAATCGTGGTTGGCGCGGGATCGGGAGGGCGGGGCATTCTGCTTCGCTCATGTCCTCCGTCGCCACGGCTTGCCCTGCATGGCAAGCCGGCTTCGGCAGCGCGGAGCAGTGCTCCGCGAAACCCTGCCTACGCCCTTCTTTACTTCGCTGCGCAGAACGCCCCACCTTCCCGATCAGGTGACGCTGTTGCAGTTCGACGGTCGCAAAGCACGAGCGTATCCCGCCAAGGGCGGTGGGTGGCCGTCGCGGCGAGGTAAAGGGGGAGAGCCGGGCGCAGCCCGGCTCGGAGGACACGAGCGGCGACGGCCACCCACCGCCCTTGGCGCCCCCGTCCCCTTCCAACGACCAAGGTGTTTCATGCGTCGCGAAGCGCGGTGGAACAACTGAAATGGGCGACTTCGACTTCAGCGTCTGGGGCCCGAGCCTGCCCTTCATCCGCGACGGACTGCTGTTCACCTTGCGCCTGACGCTGGTGGCGATGACGGGCGGCATCGTGATCGGCACCCTGCTGGCGCTGGCGCGGCTGTCGCCGATCGTGCCGCTGGCGCGCATCGCCGGCGCCTATGTGGACCTGATGCGCTCGATCCCGCTGGTGCTGGTGATCCTCTGGTTCTTCCTGGTGATTCCCTTCATCACCGGCTCGCCGGTCGGCGCCGAGACATCGGCGCTCATCACCTTCACCGCCTTCGAGGCGGCTTTCTACTGCGAGATCATGCGCTCGGGCATCCAGAGCGTGCCGCGCGGCCAGCTCGATGCGGCGCAGGCGCTGGGCCTCGGCCGGGCGCAGACCATGATCCATGTGATCCTGCCGCAGGCGTTGCGCAACATGCTGCCGGTGCTGCTGACGCAGACCATCGTGCTGTTCCAGGACACCTCGCTGGTGTACGCGATCGGCGCCAAGGACATGCTGAAGGCGGCCGACGTGGTCGGCAAGAATTACAATCGGCCGGTGGAGATGATCGTGCTCTCGGCCCTGATCTACTTCGCCATCTGCTTCAGCCTGTCGCTGGCCGTGAAGCAGCTGCAAAAACGTGTCGCCATCATTCGCTGAAAGCCGCCATGATCGAAATACGCAATGTGTCGAAGTGGTACGGCCAGACCCAGGTGCTGAACGACGCCAGCACCCATGTCGCCAAGGGCGAGGTGGTGGTGGTCTGCGGGCCGTCGGGTTCGGGCAAGTCCACGTTGATCAAGTGCGTGAACGGCCTCGAAGCCTTCACCGAGGGCAGCATCACGGTGGACGGCATTTCGGTCGGCGATCCGAAGACCGACCTGCCCAGGCTGCGCGCCCGGGTCGGCATGGTGTTCCAGCACTTCGAGCTGTTCCCGCACATGAGCGTGCTGCAGAACCTCGCGCTGGCCCAGGTCAAGGTGCTCGGCCGCAGCCAGGAAGAGGCCGCCACGCGCGGCGAGGCGCTGCTCGACCGCGTCGGCCTGCGCGCGCACGCGGCGAAATTTCCCGGCCAGCTGTCGGGCGGCCAGCAGCAGCGCGTGGCGATCGCCCGCGCCCTGGCGATGGACCCGATCTGCATGCTGTTCGACGAACCGACCTCGGCGCTCGACCCGGAAATGATCGGCGAAGTGCTCGACGTCATGGTCGAGCTGGCGCAGGAAGGCATGACCATGATGTGCGTCACCCACGAGATGGGCTTTGCGCGCAGGGTGGCGCGCCGCGTGGTGTTCATGGACCACGGCGAGATCGTCGAGGACGCGCCCACCGCGCAGTTTTTCGACGCCCCGGCCAGCGAGCGGGCGAAGACCTTCCTTTCCCGCATCCTGCACCACTGATCGCGGGATTGAAGACAGTAATTGTGCCGACGCGAGGCGCCGGTAAGATGCCCTGCTGGGCCTCGGACGGAAGGAAATCATGGGTATCGGAATCTGCTTGAAGCGCGCACTCGCGCTGATCGCGGCTTGCCTGCTTGCCGCTTTGCCGGCACTGGCGCCGGCGGCGCCGGCCAGCGCATTGACGGAGGCCACGGACCTGGCCGCCGATGCGCGCCTCGCCGCGGCGAAGGGCGTGCCGCTGGTGGTGCTCTACAGCCGCGAAGACTGCAGCTGGTGCGAGAAGCTGCGGCGCGAGCATCTGGGCCCGCTGTCGCGCAATCCGGCGGCGCCGGCCGTGGTGCGCGAAGTGCACATGGACCGCGCCGGCACCGTGGTGGATTTCGCCGGGCGCCGTATCGCCAGCGTCGACTTTTCAAACCAGGTGCAGGCGCGCTTCGCGCCGACCGTGATGTTCCACGGTCCCGACGGCGCGGCACTGGCCGAACCCATCGTCGGCTTCCGCCTGGCCGACTTCTATGCTGCCTACCTCGACCGCGCGATCGAGGAAAGCCGAACCCGACTCCAGCGCCGCAAACCATAATGAATTCACTCGCCGCCGACAAAGACCAACCCCTGCGCGACGACATCCGCCTGCTCGGTCGCCTGCTCGGCGACACCGTGCGCGAACAGGAAGGCCTCGAAGTCTTCGAGCGCGTCGAGCAGATCCGCCGCCTCGCGCTGCGCTTCCATCGCGACGACGATCGCGCCGCGCGCGAGGAGATGGCAGCCCTGCTGCGCGCGTTGCCGCGCGACGGCACCAGCCAGGTCATCCGCGCCTTCAGCTATTTCTCGCACCTGGCCAACATTGCCGAGGACCAGCACCACATCCGCCGCGCGCGTGCCCATGCCCGCGCCGGCGCGGCGCCGCGCGAGGGCAGCCTGGCGCTGGCCCTGGCGCGCGCGCTGGCGGCCGGCATCGATGCCGCCAGGCTGCGCGATTTCTTCGCCGGCGCCCAGGTGAGGCCGGTGCTGACCGCGCACCCGACCGAAGTGCAGCGCAAGAGCATCCTCGACTGCCAGTGGAAGATCGCGCGCCTGCTCGACCAGCGCGACCGCACCGAACTCTCGCCCGAGGAGCAGGCCGAGCACGATGAATCCCTGCGCCGCGCCGTGCTGCGCCTGTGGCAGACGCGCATGCTGCGGCGGGCCAAGCTTTCCGTCATGGACGAGGTGAGCAACGCGCTGTCCTTCTACGACATGACCTTCCTGCGCGAACTGCCGCGCCTCTACAACGCCTGTGAGGATCACCTGGCCGGCGCCGTGCCGGACTGGGAGGCGCAGGGCATGGACGAGCTGCCGGCCTTCCTCAGCCCCGGCTCGTGGATCGGCGGCGACCGCGACGGCAATCCCTTCGTCACTGCCGAGGTGCTGGATGCCGCGATGCGCGCGCAAAGCCGCAAGGCGATCGGCTATCTGCTGGAACAACTGCACCAGCTCGGCGCCGAACTGTCGACCACCACCTCGCTGATCTCGGTGCCCAATGTCGAGTTGATGCGCCTGGCCGAACTGTCGCCCGACCGCAGCCCACACCGCGCAGACGAACCCTATCGGCGCGCCATCGCCGGCTTCTACGCGCGCCTCGCCGCCACCGCCCTGCAGCTCGACCAGCTCGAAGCGCCGCGCCATGCCGTGGCCACGGCCGAGCCTTATGCCACGGCCGCCGAATTCGGCGCCGACCTCGACGTGCTGCACCGCTCGCTGATCAGCCACAAATGCGCCCTGCTCGGGCGCGGGCGCCTACGCCGCCTGCGTCATGCCACGAGGATGTTCGGCTTCCACCTGGCGCCGCTCGACCTGCGGCAGAACTCGGATGTGCATGCGCGCACCGTGGCCGAGCTGCTGGCCGTCGCGCGACCGGGCAGCGACTACCTGGCGCAGGACGAAGCCGCGCGCATCGCGCTGCTGCTCGACGAACTCGCCACGCCGCGGCCGCTGACGGCGCCCGGCGTCGACTACTCGGAGGAAACCCGCGGCGAGCTGGCGATTTTCCATACCGCACAGAGCATCCACCGGCGCTATGGCAAGGCGGCGATCGAGAACGTGATCATCTCCAAGACCGACGGCGTTTCCGACATCCTCGAAGTCGCGGTGCTGCTCAAGGAAGTCGGCCTCTTGCGGCCGCTGGAGCACGCGCTCGACGTCAACATCGTGCCGCTGTTCGAGACCATCGAGGATCTCGCCAATGCCGGCCCGATCATGGACAGCCTGCTCGCGATCCCGCTCTACAAGCGCCTGCTCTCAAGTCGTTCGCAGGGCCGTTCCAAGAACGACTTGGCCCCCCCGGGGGCGCAACAGGATTCACGACAGGCGCTGCACGAGTGCATGCTCGGCTATTCCGACAGCAACAAGGACGGCGGTTTCCTGACTTCCGGCTGGGCGCTCTACCGCGCCGAAATCGCGCTGACCCAGGTCTTCGCCCGCCATGGCATCACGCTGCGCCTGTTCCATGGCCGCGGCGGTTCGGTCGGCCGCGGCGGCGGACCCAGCTACCAGGCCATCCTCGCCCAGCCGCAGGGCGCGGTGCAGGGCCAGATCCGCATCACCGAGCAGGGCGAGGTGATCGCCTCGAAATATGCCAACCCGGAACTCGGCCGGCGCAATCTCGAAATCCTCGCCGCCGCGACGCTCGAAGCCACGCTGCTGGGCCACCAGCACGACGCGCCGCGCCCCGAGTTCCTCGCCGCGATGGAAGAACTCTCGGCCGCGGCCTGCGCCGCCTATCGCAAGATGGTCTACGAGACGCCGGGCTTCGAGCAGTATTTCTGGGAGTCCACGGTGATCGCCGAAATCGCCGCGCTCAACATCGGCAGCCGCCCCGCCTCGCGCAAGCCATCCACGGCGATCGAGGATCTGCGCGCGATCCCCTGGGTGTTTTCCTGGGCGCAGTGCCGCCTGATGCTGCCGGGCTGGTTCGGCTTCGGCGCCGCAGTCGCCACATTCCGCGAAACGCACGGCGCAGCGGGCATGGATTTGCTGGCCGAGATGAATCGCGAATGGGGTTTCTTCCGCGCCCTGCTATCGAACATGGATATGGTGCTGGGCAAGAGCGACATCGCGATCGCCGAGCGCTACTCGCAGCTGGTCAAGGACGAGACCCTGCGCGATGCGATCTTCCCGCGCCTCAAGGCCGAGTGGCAGTCATCGATCGATGCGCTGCTGCTGATCACCGGGCAAAAGGAATTGCTCGACCTCAATCCGCTCCTGAAGCGCTCGATCCGCAACCGCTTTCCCTACCTCGATCCGCTCAACCACATCCAGATCGAACTGCTGCGCCGCCACCGTGCCGGTGCGACCGACGAGCGGGTGCAGCGCGGCATCCACCTGACCATCAACGGCGTCGCCGCCGGCCTGCGCAACAGCGGATAACAGGAAAATTGCAGGCGCTGTAGTGTTGTAGGGCCGGCTTCAGCCGGCCAGGGGTGGATGGCGTTGTAGGGCTGACTTTAGTCGGCCAGGGGTGGTTGGCGGACTGAAGTCCGCCCTACGGTCCGCCCGGAGCATCCTGCGGCACGCTAATCGGCGTATTGCTTGCCCGCGTAGCGCGTGATGCCGGTCAGGAAGCGCACCAGGCCGTAGGCGGCGGAGCTGGCGACGCGCGCCAGCCAGGATCGGCGGCGCTGGTCCTCCGCCCGGATTTCCACGGCGGCACCGCCGATGGCGGCTTCGAGGCTGGCCATCAACTGCGCGGCGAAGTCGGCATCGCGCACCACCAGGTTCGCTTCGCGCGACAGCAACAGGCTGAAGGGATCGATGTTGGACGAGCCGACCGTGCACCAGTCGCTGTCCACCACCGCCACCTTGGCATGCAGATAGGCCCTGCGGTATTCGAAGACGCGCACGCCGGTGGCCAGCATGCGGTCGTAAAGCGACATCGTCGCGTAGCGCAACAGCGGATGGTCGGCGCGTCCCTGCAGCAGCAGGCTGACGCTGACGCCGCGCTTTGCCGCGGCGCGCAGGGCCTTGCGCAGGCGGCGGCCGGGCAGGAAATAGGCGTTGGCGATGACGATCCGCTGCCGCGCGGTGGCGATGGCGGAGAGGTAGGCATTCTCGATGTCGCGCCGATGGCGCAGGTTGTCGCGGATCAGCAACTTCGCCGCAATCGAGCCGCCCGCTTCGGGCACCGCCGGCAGCGGCGCCGGCGGCGGCGGACGGCGGCCGAGCCGAGCCCAGCGCACCAGCCGCCAGACATGGCGCATGGTGGCGTGGATGCGCGTCACCAGCGGCCCCTCGACGCTTACGGCGTAATCGAAACGCGGCGCGGCTTGCTTCCCGTCGTCGTAATCGTCCAGCACATTGATGCCGCCGACAAAGGCCAGGCGGCCGTCGACCACCACCAGCTTGCGATGCAGCCGGCGCAGGCGGTGACGCCGGAAGCGAAATTTTCCGATCTCCGGGCGGTAGATCATCACCTCGACGTTTTGCGCCGTCAGCGAGGCGCCGAGGCCAGTGGCAAACTCGCGCGCGCCGAAGCCGTCGACCAGCACCCGCACCGCGACGCCGCGTTGCGCGGCGCGGGCCAGCGCCGCGGCGACCCGGCGCCCGGTGGTGTCGTCGGCAAAGATGTAGGTTTCCAGGTGCACCTCATGCCGCGCGGCGTCGATCGCGGCGATCAGCGCCGGGAAGTACTCGTTACCCGATTCGAGCAGCTGCAGGCGGTTGCCGGCAACCAAGTCATGCACCGCGGTGGCCCGAAAGTTGGCGCTCACGGCACGGCGTTTCCACCCTGGAGCACGGCGGCAAGCACCGCATGATCGGAAATGCTCGACCACGGCCGTCCGGCATGCACCTGCGCCGCGACGACCTGCATGCCGCGCTGGTAAATGCGGTCGAGGCGAAACATCGGCAGGGCGGCCGGATAGCTGCGCGAGGGCCGGCGGCCGTCACCGGAAAATACCTCGGCCAGGCCGAGGCGCTCGGCCAGCAGGTCGTCGGCGCGATTGCGCCAGTCGTTGAAGTCGCCGGCGATCAGGAGCGGCGCAGCGGCCGGCACGACTTCCTCGATGCGGCTTGCCAGCGCATCGAGCTGCAGCCGCCGCGAGCGCGCGAACAGCGACAGATGCACGCAGACGCAATGCAGCGGCTGCGCCAGCCAGGGCAGCTGGACGACGCAGTGCAGCAGTCCGCGCTTGTCGAAACGCAGGTGGGTCACATCCTGGTTGTCGCTATGCAGGATGGGAAAGCGCGAAAGGATCGCATTGCCGTGGTGGCCGTGGTCGTAGACCATGTTGCTGCCGTAGCAATGGTTGCTCCAGACGTCCTCGGCGAGGAATTCGTGCTGCGGCAGCGACGGCCAGTCGGTATGCCGTGCGGCGTGCAGCAGATGCAGCCCCTGCACTTCCTGCAGGAACACGATGTCGGCCGACAGCTCGCGCAGGCGTTCGCGCAGCTCATGCACCATCATGCGGCGATTGAATTGCGAGAATCCCTTGTGTATGTTCCAGGTGGCGACGGACAGCGCCGAGGGTGTCGCGACCCGGGTCTGCTCCTTGCTGTGTAGCTTCACTCAGGAAACCGCAAGCATGCGTTCCAGGGCGATCCTGGCCAGCGCGGCTTCGTGCGGCGGGACCTTGATCTGGTTGACGACGCGGCCTTCGACCAGGTTTTCCAGGGTCCACGCCAGGTGCTGCGGATCGATGCGCTGCATGGTCGAGCACATGCAGACGGTGCTGGCCATGAACTGCACGATCTTGCCCTCGTGCTTGACTTCCTGGGCCAGGCGCTCGACCAGATTGAGTTCGGTGCCGACCAGCCAGCGCGTGTTGGGCGGTGCTGCTTTCACCGTCTGCAAAATGGTCTCGGTGCTGCCGATGTAGTCGGACTGCTTGCAGACCTCGAAGCCGCACTCGGGGTGCGAAATGACCAGGCCTTCGGGATACTGGTTGCGGAACTTGATGATGTCGCGCGGCTGGAACATCTGGTGCACCGAACAGAAGCCGTGCCAGAGGATGATCTTCGCCTTGTCGATCTGCTCGCGCGTCAGGCCGCCCTGTTCGAGGTCGGGATTCCAGATCACCATTTCATCGAGTGGGATGCCCATCTTGTAGCCGCTCCAGCGGCCCAGGTGCTGGTCGGGAAAGAACAGCACCTTCTCGCGCTGGGCGAAGGCCCAGTCGAGGATCTTCGGCGCGTTGCTCGAAGTGCACACGATGCCGCCGTGCTCGCCGCAGAAGGCCTTGAGATCGGCCGCCGAATTGATGTAGGTGACCGGCGTGACTTTCTGGTCCGGATCGAGCACCGCGGCAAGTTCGCGCCAGGCGCGCTCGACCTTGGCCAGGCTGGCCATGTCGGCCATCGAGCAGCCGGCCGCGAGGTCGGGCAGGATAGCCACCTGCTCGGGGCGCGACAGGATGTCGGCCACTTCGGCCATGAAATGCACGCCGCAGAACACGATGTTCTCGGCGTTCGACTGCGAAGCCAGGCGCGACAGCTTGAGCGAGTCGCCGGTGATGTCGGCGTGGACATAGACGTCGGCGCGCTGGTAGTGGTGGCACAGCAGCACGACCTTGTCGCCGAGCTTGGCACGCGCGGCACGGATGCGTTCGCCGGCGTCGCGGTCGGCCAGGGTGTTGAAGCGGTCAAAGGAGATGGTGGCGGTTTGCATGGTGGTGTCCGTTCTTGCTAGCCCTGGCTCCAGGGCAGGCCGCAGGCTCGCCAGCCGCCGCTGCGGTTGCGCTGGCCGTTGGAATCCTTGTTGCCCTCGAAACCTTCGAGGATGTTGTAGCAATCGGGGAACCCGGCCTCGGTCGCGACCTTCGCCGCGGCGCTGGAACGCTGGCCGGAACGGCACAGGAACAGCAACAGGGATTCGGTCATCACGGAATGCTTGAGGGTCTGGATGAAATGCGGATTGAGTACGTTGCCCGGGTAGGCCATCCATTCGATTTCGATTGCGCCGGGCACCCGCCCTACCCAGTCCCACTCGGCCTTGGTGCGCACGTCGACGAGCCGCGCGCCGGGCGCCAGCTGCAGCAGCTCATGCGCCTCGCGCGGCGTCAGCGCGCCTTCATAGGACAGGTTCAGTTCGCGGGCGCGCGACTGGGCCAGGCTGAGCAGTTCGGTGATGCGTCCCATGGGAATACCGGTTGGATGAGCGGGATAGAATGCGAAGGATTCGAGTATAGCTTTCCCTCATGTCCCGCGAAACCCATTCACCCAAGATGGCCGACCTCCCGCGCACGGGCACGCCGGCGCGCCAGGACACGCGTTTCGCCGAGGGCCAGCGCATCACCTGGGTCAGCGTCTGCGTCAATGCCGTGCTGACAGCCATGCAGTTGGTGGTGGGCTTCTTCGCCCACTCGCAGAGCCTGATCGCCGACGCCATGCACACGCTGTCTGACATCGTCGCCGACGCCTTCGTGCTGTTCGCCAACCGCAAGGGTGCGGAAGCCGCCGATGCCGACCATCCATACGGCCACGGCCGCTTCGAGACGGCGGCCTCGCTGGTGCTGGGCCTGCTGCTGGCCGGCACCGGCGCCGGCATCCTGATCACGGCGGCGGGTCGCCTGCAGAACATCGGCAGCGCGCCGCTGGTCGGCGTCGCGGCGATGTGGGCGGCGATGTTCACGCTGGCGGCCAAGGAAGGCCTGTTCCGCTACATGTTGACGACGGCCGAGCGCCTGCGTTCGCCGATGCTGGTGGCCAACGCCTGGCACGCGCGCGCCGATGCGCTGTCCTCGCTGGTGGTGGCGGCGGGCATCGCCGGCGCCTTGCTCGGCTTCAACTTCGCCGACGCCGTGGCCGCCATCATCGTCGGCGCCATGATCGTCCGCGCCGGACTCAAGTTCGGCTGGGCAGCCATCCGCGAACTGATCGATACGGGCCTTTCGGCGGAGGAGGTGGCGGCCATCCGCAAGACCATCGCGACGACCCCCGGCGTGCTCGGCATGCATGAACTGCGCACCCGGCGCATGGCGCACCAGGTTCTGGTCGATGCCCATGTCCAGGTCAATCCGCGCATCAGCGTCTCCGAAGGCCACCGCGTCGCCGAAACGGTGCGGCAGCGCGTACTCGACAGCCATCCGGAAGTGCTCGACGTATTGGTTCATGTCGACCCCGAAAACGACTTGCTGGGCAATGCCGCCGTTGCCCTGCCCGACCGCGCCTTCCTGCTCGCCCATCTGCGCGAACTGCTCGGCGCCGATCCTCCGGAGCTCGAGCGGACCCTTCTGCATTACCTCGGCGCGCGGGTCGAGGCCGAAGTTTTTCTGCCGCCCGGCTTTGCCGACGACGCCGAAATCGCCGCGATCAGGCAGCGCGTGGCCGCGGCCCTGCCCGGCGACTCCTGGTTCATCGTCATTCACCTCAATCAGAGGATTGCACCAATTTAGTGCGGTCGACGATGACTACGCATTATCTTGGTGCATGTATCGAGGTATCGAGAAGCAAAAAGACTTGTGGCACAATCGCGTTCTTTTAGTTTCGGCCGCTGCGCTTAACGCGGATAATGCCCGCGTTAGCCTTCACTGAAACAATGTGTTTTAGTTTCGGCTTAACGCGGATAATGCCGGCGTTAGCCTTCACTGAATCAATGAGTTTTAGTTTCGGCTTAACGCCAATAGGGACGGCGTTAGCCTTCACTGAAACTTCGTTTTGCGGCGCAGGTTTTGATGGCACGCTACCTGCTATCTGCGAGCTGCACCGTTATTGTTTCGGTATCGATTTCACAGCATTTGCCATTTACTCTCAGGAGAGCAGCTCATGACCCCCCAGGACGTACTCAAACTGGTTGAAGAAAAGGAAGTTCGTTTCGTCGACTTCCGCTTTACCGACACCCGCGGCAAGGAACAACACGTTGGCGTGCCGATCTCCGCCTTCGGCATGGAAAAATTCGAAGACGGCCATGCCTTCGACGGTTCCTCCATCGCCGGCTGGAAGGGTATTCAGGCCTCCGACATGCAGCTGATGCCCGACGCCAATTCCGCCTACATCGATCCCTTCATGGACGAAACTACGCTGGTGCTGACCTGCGACGTGGTCGAACCGGCCGACGGCAAGGGCTATGACCGCGATCCGCGCTCGATCGCCAAGCGCGCCGAGGCCTATTTGAAGTCCTCCGGCATCGGCGACACGGCCTACTTCGGCCCGGAACCCGAATTCTTCATTTTCGATGCCGTCGAGTGGAAGATCGACATGTCGGGCTCCTATTGCAAAGTCATTTCCGAAGAAGCCGCCTGGGCCTCGGGCGACAAGTTCGAGTCGGGCAACAGCGGCCACCGGCCGACGGTCAAGGGCGGCTATTTCCCGGTGCCGCCGGTCGACAGCCTGAACGACATCCGCGCCCAGATGTGCCTGGCGCTGGAAGCCTGCGGCGTGCCGGTGGAAGTGCATCACCACGAAGTCGCCACCGCCGGCCAGTGCGAAATCGGCACCAAGTTCAGCAGCCTGGTGCAGCGCGCCGACTGGACCCAGATCCTCAAGTACATCGTGCATAACGTCGCCCACAGCTACGGCAAGACCGCGACCTTCATGCCCAAGCCGATCGTCGGCGACAACGGTTCCGGCATGCACGTGCACCAGTCGATCTGGAAGGACGGCAAGAACCTGTTCGCCGGCAACGGCTATGCCGGCCTGTCCGATACGGCGCTGTACTACATCGGCGGCATCATCAAGCACGCCCGCGCCCTGAACGCCATCACCAACCCGCTGACCAATTCCTACAAGCGCTTGGTGCCGGGCTTCGAAGCCCCGGTCAAGCTGGCCTACTCGGCACGCAACCGCTCCGCCTCGATCCGCGTCCCTTACGTGCATAACGACAAGGCGCGCCGCATCGAAGTGCGCTTCCCGGATCCGGGTGCCAACCCCTACTTGGCCTTCACCGCGATGATGATGGCCGGCCTCGACGGCATCCAGAACAAGATCCACCCCGGCGATCCGGCCGACAAGAACCTGTACGACCTGCCGCCGGAAGAAGACGCGAAGATCCCGACCGTCTGCTCCAGCCTGGAACAGGCGCTGGAATACCTCGACAAGGGCCGCGAATTCCTGCTGCGCGGCGGCGTGTTCAGCAATGAGATGATCGATGCCTACATCGAACTTCGGATGGAGGAAGTCACGCGCTTCCGCATGACCACGCATCCGCTCGAGTACGAGATGTACTACTCGATCTGATGAGGCTCCTGATGTGACCCCTGCACAACAAGAAGGGGCAGGAAAAACCCCTGCCCGCTTCGCTGTGGATGCGTAGCAGGCGGGCCAGCAGCTGACCTCGCCGCTACGGATGACCGCGGACGCGGCGACAAAAAGGACGGGCCTTGCCCGTCCTTTTTTATCGCCGGCGCGCGCAGCGCAATCCCCGGCGGGCAAGGCCCCCCGCAGGAGGCGGGGACGGTATCCCCCGATGGGATATGTCTGCGGCGTACTCGCCGCGGACGCGATATCTCCTGGCGGGATATGTCCGCAGCGGGAGCATCGTGGATGGTGTTCTGGCGATGTTTCCGCCGTTGACATACACTGGGCGGCATGAAGATGTTCCTGCTGCCCCTGTCGCTGTTGCTGGCGTTGCCAGCCGCCGCCAACACGCTCTACAAGTGTACGGACGAGTCCGGTGCGGTGCTGCTTACCAACCAGAAGGTCACCCGCAAGGGTTGCACCGTGCTTTCCTACCAGTCACCGCCTCCGCCTCCCGGCGGCGTGGTCAGGCAACGCCCCGCGGCGGCGCCGACGCCTGGCGATTTCCCGCGCATTTCAAGCAACGAACAGAGGATCCGCGACGGCGATCGACGTGCGATTCTGGACAGGGAACTGGCCACCGAGCTGCAGAACGCCGAGAAAGCCAGAAAGACCCTGCAGGATGCCGGTAACCAGTCACCGGACAAGCTGCAGCCGCTGCGCGATACCGTGGCGCTGCACGAGCGCAACGTCGAGTCGCTGAAGAAAGAACTCGGCAACCTGCGCTGATTCGCGGCGCAGATGAAATTCGGCGCCGCTGGTGTGCTTCTTGCAAGAATCACCGGTGATGAACGCTAGCCAAACCTTTCATGCCTTCAGCGGGCTCGATCTGCTGTCTTCCGCCGTGGTGCTGGTCGATGCCAAACTGATCATCCGCCACGTCAATCCGGCCGCGGAGAACCTGTTCGCGGTCAGTTCGCGCCAGTTGCTCGGCCACCCCCTGCAGCGCCTGGTCGGCGATCCGCCCGAACTTTCGGCCGCGCTCGAGAATGCGCTGAAGAACAACTGGAGCTACACCGGCCACAACATCCTGATCAAGCCGACGCCGGAAACGCAATTGCATGTCGATTGCACGGTGACGCCCGTGGAAGGCGGCAGTGCGCGCCTGCTGCTCGAAGTGCGGCCGATCGACCAGCAGCTCAAGGCCGCGCGCGAGGAACAGCTGGCCCAGCAGCAGCAGGCCAACCGCGAGCTGGTGCGCAACCTGGCGCACGAGATCAAGAATCCGCTCGGCGGCATACGCGGTTCGGCACAGTTGCTGGAGCGCGAGCTGTCCAGCGAACCGCTCAAGGAATACACCCAGGTCATCATCGACGAGGCCGACCGCCTGCAGGACCTGATGCAGCGCCTGCTCTCCTCGCACCGCGTGATGCAGCCGGCGCAGGTGAATATCCACGAGATCCTCGAACGCGTGCGGCGCCTGATCCATGCCGAATATCATGACGTCGCCGTGCGCCGCGACTACGACACGTCCTTGCCCGATATGACCGGCGACCGCGAACAGCTGATCCAGGCCATCCTCAACATTTCGCGCAACGCGGCGCAGGCGATGCAAGGCCATGGCGAAATCATTTTCCGCACCCGCGCGGCGCGCCAGGTTACGCTGGCGAAGAAGCACCACCATCTGGCACTTGAATTGCAGGTGATCGACAACGGGCCCGGCGTCGCGGAGGAGATTCGCGACAAGATCTTCTATCCGCTGGTGTCGGGCCGCGAGAATGGCAGCGGTCTCGGTCTCACCATCGCCCAGAGCTTCGTCCAGCAGCACGGCGGAACCATCGAGGTCAACTCGCGCCCCGGCCGCACCTGTTTTTCGCTGATGCTGCCGCTGGCCAGAAAGAAGAAGGAAGAAGCATGACGAACAGACTTTTCGCCCGCCCGCCGGCCGCTTGTGGTGGCAGACCATGAATCCGGTCTGGATCATCGACGACGACCGCTCGATCCGCTGGGTGCTGGAAAAGGCCCTCGGCCGGGAGAACATCGCGGCCAGGTGCTTCGGTTCCGCCGACGAAGTGCTGGCGGCTTTCGAACACGGCGCGCGGCCGCAGGTGGTGGTTTCCGACATCCGCATGCCCGGCAAGAGCGGCCTCGACCTGTTGCGCCACGTCAAGGAGCACTATCCCGACCTGCCGGTCATCATCATGACCGCCTATTCCGATCTCGATTCGGCCGTCGCGGCCTTCCAGGGCGGCGCCTTCGAATACCTGCCCAAGCCTTTCGACGTCGATCAGGCCGTGGATCTGGTGCGGCGGGCTCTCACGCAAGCGGCGCACCAGAATGGTGCAGCCGAGGAAACGCGCGCCGTACCGGAGATACTCGGCCAGGGCGCTGCGCTGCAGGAAGTCTTTCGCGCCATCGGCCGACTGTCGCAGTCGCACGCCACGGTGCTGATCAACGGCGAGTCCGGCACCGGCAAGGAACTGGTGGCGCGCGCCCTGCACCGGCACAGCCCGCGCAAGGATGCGCCCTTCATCGCCATCAACACCGCGGCGATACCGCGCGACCTGCTGGAATCCGAATTGTTCGGCCACGAAAAGGGCGCTTTCACCGGCGCCGCCGCTCTGCGCCGCGGACGCTTCGAGCAGGCCGACAACGGCACCCTGTTCCTCGACGAAATCGGCGACATGCCGGCCGAGCTGCAAACCCGGCTGCTGCGCGTGCTGTCCGACGGCAACTTCTATCGCGTCGGCGGCCACCAGCCGGTCAAGGCCAACGTGCGCGTGATCGCCGCGACCCACCAGGACCTCGAAGGGCGGGTCAAGGCCGGCCTGTTCCGCGAAGACCTGTTCCACCGCCTCAATGTGATCCGCCTGCGCCTGCCGCCGCTGCGCGAGCGGCGCGACGACATCCCGCTCCTGGCCAGGCACTTCCTGCAGAAAAGCGCCCAGGAGCTCGGCGGCGAACCCAAGCGCCTGACCGATGCGGCGCTCAAGTACCTGCAGGGCCTGGATTTCCCCGGCAACGTGCGGCAACTGGAAAACCTCTGCCACTGGCTGACCGTGATGGCCCCCGGCCAGAGCGTGGATATTCCGGACCTGCCCGCCGAACTGCGCGAGGGCCAGGACGGTGCTGCGCGCCGCGATCTGCCGGCCAGCTGGAGCGCGGCACTGGCCGGCGAAGCCGACCGGCTGCTGGCCGCGGCGCCCGGCCAGGTCTTCGATCAGCTCAACCGCGAGTTCGAAGCCACGCTGATCCGGCGCGCACTGAATGCCACCGGCGGACGCCGCATCGATGCCGCGCAACTGCTCGGTATCGGGCGCAACACCATCACGCGCAAGATCCAGGAACTCGGCCTGGACGAACTCAAGGCCGAGGAGGGCTGACGCGCCGCGGCGGCTTCAAGTATAGTCAGCATGACCAGGCCGGCCCTGCCGGCAACCCACTGTCATCGGGGATCCATCATGCCTGCCACCATTGCCGCCATCGTCGCCAAGCTGGGAAATGCCGCGCGCCGTTTCGATATCGACGTGCTGCCAAGCTGCGATTCGACCAATGCGGTATTGCTGGCCCGCGCCGAGGCCGGCGCCCCGTCCGGCACCGTCGTCATCGCCGAGGAACAGACCGCCGGCCGCGGCCGGCGCGGCCGTAGCTGGTTTTCCAGCCCCGGCGACAGCCTGACGTTTTCGCTGCTCTGGCGTTTTGCGCCGGGCACCGCGCCGGCCGGCCTGTCGCTCGCTGTCGGCGTCGCCGTCGCGCGCGCGCTGCAGAAAGTTGGCGCTGGCGATGCGGCGCTGAAATGGCCCAACGACATTCTCAAGCAGGGGCGCAAACTCGGCGGCATCCTGGTCGAGCTGGTGCCCGGTGCGCCGCATGCCGCCGTGATCGGCATCGGCATCAACCTGCAGCTGCCGCCGGGTATGCCCGACGATGTGCGCGCCGCCTCGGCCGCCATCGGTGCGATCGACGCCGCCGGCGTCGCGGCCGACAGCAACGCGCTGTATGCCGCCTTGCTCGGCGAACTGCTGACCGCGCTGGAAAGCTTCGGTAGCGCGGGTTTCGCCGCACTCCGCCCGGAATGGCTGGCGCGCCATGCCTTCCAGGATGTCCCGGTGAGCATTGCCAGCGATTTCGGCGCCCCCGTCGTCGGCATCTGTCGCGGCGTCGATGGCGACGGCGCGCTGCTGCTGGACGTCGACGGCCGCAGCGAGCGCATCCTGTCCGGCGAAGTCTCGCTGCGCCGCGCCTGATCCGCGACCATGTTGCTTTGCCTGGATGCCGGCAACACGCGACTGAAGTACGGCCTCAGGGACGACAGCGGCTGGCGCCTGCAGGGCCTACTCGCCTACCCGGACTTCGATGCCCTGATCGTGCAGCTGCCGCAGCGGCCGAGCCGCATCGTGGCCTGTAACGTGGCCGGCGAAGCGATCCGCCTGCGCATCGCGGCGCTGGCCGGCAGCCTCGATGTGCCGCTGGTCTGGCTGACCGGATCGGCCACGGCTTGCGGCGTGAAGAACGGCTACGACACGCCGCAGCAACTCGGTGCCGACCGCTGGGCGGCGCTGATCGGGGCGCGGGCGCTGCACGCGGGCCCGGCTGTGGTGGTGATGGCCGGCACGGCTACCACGATCGATGCGCTCGACGCCCAGGGCCTGTTTCGCGGTGGCCTGATCCTGCCCGGGCTGGCCCTGATGCGCGCCGCGCTGGCGCGCAACACCGCCGATCTGCCGCATGCCGCCGGCCATTACCGGGCGCAGCCGACCAACACCGACGATGCCATCGTCAGCGGCGCGATCCATGCGACGCTGGGCGCCATCGAACGCATCCACGCGACACTTGGCGAGGACGCGCTGTGCCTGCTCTCGGGCGGCGCGGCCCAGGAGCTTGCGCCGCAGCTGGACCTGCCGTTTCGCCTGATCGACAATCTGGTGCTGGAGGGCCTGGCGCGTTACAGCGTCGCCGCGACATCCGGCAGCCAGGCCTGATTCAGGCGCGGACGGTGTAGCCGCGCTCGTCCGCGTCGAGCGGCTCGAACCAACTCGGTTGCCGGTCGAGTATCGCCACGCTCGCTTCCGAAGCGTCGCCGCTGCGCGCCACGAGTCGGCGGCGCAGTTCGGCCGCTGGCGCCTCGGTGGCGAGGATGCCGAAACCGACGCCGAGCTCTTCTGCCAGCCGGCGGAAGGCCGCGCGTTCCTCGCGCCGCAGAAAGGCGGCATCGACGATCACCGGCCAGCCGGCGGCGAGCAGCTCGCGCGCCAGGGCGTGCAGCCGCGCATAGGTGCGCACGGTGGCCTGCGCGGTGTAGATGCCGGCGTCGGGCGCCGAGCCGCTGGCGGCCAGCGGCGCCAGGCCGAACAGGCGTTTGCGTTCGACGTCCGAGCGCAGGCGCACCAGGCTGCCGGCCGACGTGGCGGTCGGGTCGAGCAGGCGCGCGGAACTGGCCGTGGTTTTGCCCGAGCCCGACAGGCCGCAGGTGATGACCAAAGTTGGCGCTGGCGGTACGGCGAGCTGCCACGCCAGCCGCAGATACGCGCCTGCGGTGTCGAGCTCGGCCCGCCGCTGCGCGGCATCCTGCTGGCCGGCGCGCAGGGCCGCGACCTTGGCGCGCACCACAGCACGGTACACCGCGTAGAAGCGCAATACGGCCATGGAGTCGAAGTCGCCGCCGATTTCCAGCCACGCATTCAGCAGCCAGGCCGCAAGCCCTGGGCGCCGGTGGTCGAGCAGGTCGGTCCAGACGAAGGCGATTTCGCTGATCACGTCGCTCCAGCGGAAGTCCTCGTTGAATTCTATGCAGTCGAAGGGCGTGACATGCCCTTCGATCAGCACCAGATTGCCCAGATGCAGGTCGCCGTGGCCTTCACGCACGCGACCGCCGGCCTTGCGCGCGGCGAAATCGGCGGCGCGGCGCTGGAACTCCGCGTCGGTCCAGCGCGCCAGTTGTTCGACCTGCGGCTGGGCCCCGGCCGGCAGCAGCTGGCGCAGTTCGATGAAATTTTCCTGCGCTGCCGCCAGCACCTGCTGCGCTGCGCCGAAACGCGTCTCGGCGGCGGCGACCGCCGCAGTTTCGTGGAAGGTCCAGAGCGTGGCCGCGAGTTGCGTCAGGTGGGCCGGCTGCAGCTCGCCGCGGGCCGCGACCCGGTCGAGGCGGCCGCTCTCGTCGAAGCGCCGCATGCGCACCGCCCATTCGATCGCGGGTTTGGTGCCCAGTTGCGGCTGCTGCGGACTGCCGCCGATCGGCACCACGTCGAGATACAACGCCGGCGCGAAGCGCCGGTTGAGCAGCAACTCGGCACGGCAGCAGGCCTCGCGCCGCGCCAGGGTGCCGTAATCAAGAAAGGGCAGGGTGACCGGTTTCTTGATCTTGTAGGCGAACTCGCCGGCCAGCAGCAGCCACGACGCATGGGTTTCGACCAGTTCGACGCGGGCCGCCGGATGCGGATAGCAGCTCGGTGCCAGAAGCGCCGCGATCAGGGGAGGCAGGGCAGCGGACTGGGTCGCCATGATTGCCTGGGCTCGCGCCGGGTTTTCCGTATCGGGGCGCTCAGTGCGGACTGTCTTCGCGCATGCAGGCCGGAAGTTCGATCTCGATCAGTTCGCCGTTGCTTCCGCCCAGCGCCAGGCTGCCGCCCATGTCGCCGACGCGCCGGATGGCTATTTCCAGCCGGTCGGCGGACAGCGGATCGTGCTCTTGCGGCGACCCTTCAGCGGCTGCTTCGGAGCGGATCCGGATCCGCACGCCCTTGCTGCACGGTGCGGTTTCGACAATGATGTGTCCGTGCCGGGTCGGCAGCAGATTCATCAGGACTTCCTTCAGGTAATCGGGAATCAAATCGCACCACGGCAGGTTTTCGCCAGGACGGAATTCGATGGGGCTGCGGAAGCGGCGGTCGAAGCTGAAAAAATAGCAGACGGCCTCGATCAGCGGGTTGACGTTGGCAAACTCGGGTTGATCGCTGGCCGCCGCAAAGGCATTTATCTGGCGGGTCATCTGAAACACGCGGCGGCTTTGCTCGCGTATTTCCCGGGCGACGTCGGCCGGATCCCTGCCGGTCAGCTGCGGATCGGCAAGCTCCTCGGCGAGGGAGGCGATCACGGTCAGGGCGTTGCCCGTCTCATGCGAAACATTGGCCGCCATGGTCGACATCGCCGCCATCTTCTCCCGATGCCAGAGCCGCTCGCGCGCCGCAGCCTGTTCCCGCACCAGCATCTGCTCATCGATCATGTCCTGTCCGCGCTTGACGATATACAGCAGCGTCACGAACAACAGCACCAGCAAGGCGCCGACGATATTCAGCACATTGGCCGCGTTCGATGCAACGATTTCGATATTGCGTTTCGACGCCTGTTCGACTTTTCCCTGGTTCGCGGCCACCAGGCCGGCAAGCTGCGCGGAGCTGGTCTTGATCTGCTCCAGCATCGGCGTCACGTCGGCATATATCTCGAAAACGCCGACGACCTCCTGGCTGCCGTGGCGACGCATCGGGATATAGCTGGAGAGCAGATCGCGGTGCTCGACAATCCCCTCGAAGGTGCTGAACTGGTTGCGATGAGTCAGCTCGCTGGCGGCCTTGCCGGTCACGGCCGATCGCCAGCCGGCATTGGCGGCCTTGTCCTCGCCGATGTTGCGGTGATCCGAAGAATAGACGGTGAAGCCGCGCAGATCGAAGACCTTGATCTTGAACACGTTGCTGTTGCGCATGGCGGCGATTGCACGCCGGTCCAGCGCGGTGAAGCCGGGCAGCGACCTGATCTTCAGCCCCAGTTCGGCGAAGCATTCCTGGCGCACGTCGGCTGCCGGGCCCGGCGCCGTTTTTTCGGCCATCGCCCTGCAGCGATCCAGCGAAATCGACTGGACCCGGTTCACCAGCGGCGCGAAGTCGGACTCCCACAGGGCATTGGCAAAAAGCTGCGTCAGATTGACGTTGGCAGTCTCCTGCGCCGTCACCAGATTCTTCCGCGCAGTCTGCTCGGTTTCGACGGCGAGTTCGGCCTGGGCTTCCCTGAAAAACTTCGATTGGCCCTGCTGTACTTGTTTGAAGAAGGCAAGCTCTCTTTCTTCGAGCAGGTACAGGGCAATGCCGACGATCAGGAAGGAAGCCAGTCCCGCGATCGTGAAATAGCGCAACAGCCGGAATCGGGATCGATTCGGCATCAATGAGGTGCGTGCTGGCTTACCTCCCTGGTTAGCGCCAAGGCTCATGGCTTTTCTATTCTGTGCTCTGCAGGTCGATGGCGGGCGTCAAGCCGAACCGCAATATCCGACCGTGCGCGGCAAGCCTGTCATGCCGGCGCGGATGGGATGTCGGCTGCATCGTCGGTGCGCCGCGGGCCAAGGCAGGACGACCGACGGAAGAAACGCGACGCGCGTGGTATTCATTCAAGTTTAAAACAGATTCGCAACTTTCAGGTTCATTCTGTGCCTTCAAGATGCAAATGCATTGACGAATATCAATGTCATGCCGTGTTTGGAAACACGGCGGGTATCATGATCGAGCCGGTTGCGCTTTGCGGGAACCCGGCCGGGGCGGACAATATCCAAGCACTTGTGTGATAACGCACAGGTTTTTCAGCAGGCCGCGGGCATACTCGCAATGGCTTTAGCCTTGATGGCCAGGCTTCCGATCATGATCTACGGAGAATAATCATGCGAATCATCCTGCAAAGAAAAGTGGCGTTGGCCTTGTTCGTGACTGGCGTCTTTGCCGCCGGTCCGGTGTTTGCGGACAAGCCGGATTGGGCCGGCAATGGCAAGCCGGGAAAGCAGGCCAAGGAATCCAAATCGCGCAATGACGGCCGGCGCGACGAAGGCCGCGACGGGCGGGGAAAATCCTATTTCAACGATCAGCAGCGCGTTGTCGTGCGGCAGTATTACGAGAAAAGCTTCCGTTCCGGCCGCTGCCCGCCCGGACTGGCGAAGAAGCATAACGGTTGCCTGCCTCCCGGCCAGGCCAAGAAGTGGGTGCAGGGCCGGCCATTGCCGCGCGACGTGATTTATTACGATCTGCCGCCGCACGTGGTGGTGAGCCTGGGGGTGCCGCCGGCCGGCCACAAGTACGTGCGCGTCGCCACCGACATCCTGTTGATCGCGGTCGGTACCGGCATGGTGGTCGATGCCATTGCCGATCTCGGCAACATGTAAGTTCGGCAGTCCGTAAGCTTTCCCGGTCGGCGCGGCGAGGGGACTGCCGTGTTGCCAGCGCCAACTCTCGTGCGCTTCGGAAGCTTTCCTCGCACTGGGGGTTGACACTAACGAACGATCGTTCTATAAAGTGTCCATGAGCAAAGGCGAACAAACACGGCAGGCAATCCTCGACGAGGCGTTCTCGATGGCAAGTCGCATCGGCGTCGGGGCATTGAGCATCGGCGTGCTCGCCGAACGCACGCGCATGTCGAAGAGCGGCTTGTTCGCCCATTTTGGTTCGAAAGAGGAACTGCAGCTGGCGGTGCTGCGCGAATCGCAGGCACGCTTTGCCGAAGTCGTGCTGCGCCCGGCCTTGCGCCTGCCGCGCGGTTTGGGGCGCTTGCGCGCCATGGTGATCAACTGGCTGGACTGGACCCGCGCGGTGAACCTGCCCGGGGGCTGCGTGATCAATGCCGCCGCCCTGGAATTCGACGACCAGCCGGGGCCCTTGCGCGACGAGGTCAAGAACAGCCTGCTGGCGCTGCGCCGCACGCTGGCCGAGACTGTGGCCAAGGCCGTGGAAACCGGCGAACTGCGGCCGGATATAGACATCGAGCAGTTTGTATTCGAGCTCAACGGGATTTACCAGGCGGCGCAGCAGAACCGCCGCCTGTTCAGCGACCCCGATGCGGACCGCCGGGCGCTGGCTGCATTCGACCGACTGGTCCGCGACCATGCCGTCATCCAGCAGAAGGAGTAATCATGGAACTGAATCTCAAGGCTGCTTTTTTTTGGCCAACAAACAGCACGATCGTTCGTTCGCTGAAGTTCTCGACAAAGGTATATTTGCAGCGTGCGGTTTTTCGCGTGCTCTGGCAAGCATCCCCCCACCGCGCCATCGAGCGGGCCATGCGCCTGATGCTGACGCCGCCGCGCCATGCTTTTTCCGACGCCGAGCTGCTGACGCTCGAAGAGGCCAGCCTGTTGCCAATACCGCTGATCTCGGGCCGTCTCATCGCCTGGCGCTGGGGCAGTGCCGCCGATCCGGCGGTCGTGCTGTTGCATGGTTGGGGCGGGCGCGGCACCCAGTTGCGCGGTTTCATCGCGCCGCTGCTCGCGCAAGGATTTTCGGTGGTGGCCTTCGATGCGCCGGGGCATGGCATGACCGGCGGCCGGGAATCATCGCTGCCCCACATCCAGCAGGCACTCGACGCGGTGCTGGACCACCTAGGCAGCGTGCATGCGATCGTCGGCCATTCGGTCGGCGGCGCGGTGGCGGCGGGCGCCCTGGCGCGCCGTTCGGTGATCGGCTGCGCGGTGCTGATCGCACCCCCGGCCAGCCTCGCGGCATCCTCGCGCCGCATCGCCGAAAAGCTGGCTTGGCCGGAGCCGCTACGCGCTGCGATGCAGCGCCGCATCGAGTATCGCTTCGGCGTGAACTGGAGCGAATTCGAGGCCGAACGCGTCAGTGGCGAGCAGCCCTTGCTGGTGATTCATGACCGCGAGGATCGCGAGGTGCCCTTGAGCGAAGGCCGCCGCCATGTGATCAACTGGCCCCGCGCCCGTCTGCTGGCGACACGCGGCCTGGGTCATCGGCGCCTGCTTGAGGATCCCGCCGTGATCAAGGCGGCGGCCGACTTTATCGCCGGAGCGCGGCCTATCCACGAAGCGGCGCAGCGGCGCACCGTAGTCACCCCCTCGCTTGGCGAGGGGGCTGGGGGGAGGGTAGTCCCGTGAGCGCCCGCCAGCCCTGGGCGGCCGATTTCCTGGAGGTCGAAGTCAGGCCTGCCGGCGCGAGCGACCGCAACCAGGTAGCCGGTTTTCTCGCCGCGATGGACCGCGCCGGCCTATATCAGCGCCATTTTTCCCATGGGGAGGCACCCAACCTGGCACTGCTGCGCCGCCTCGACGCCGTCGATTGGCGCGACCGCGTCGCAGTGCTGGCGGTCGGCTTCAATGGCCAGGTGCTGGGCCACGGCGAGTATGTCGCTGCGGACGGCAGGGCCGAGTTCGCGCTCATGGTCCTGCCGCAGTACCGCGCACACGGCATCGGCGGCCGCCTGCTGCAGGCCTTGCTGGGCATCGCCGTCGCGGCCGGGCAGCAGGAGATGCACGGCATCATCCAGGCCGGCAATACGCAAGCCTTGAAACTGACGTTGAAACATGGCTTTGGCATCGTTTCCGGCGACGATCCGACGACCGTGATAGTCTCGCGTTCACTGAAGCCGGCCCTGCCTGCAGACCCGGCCGGCTCCGACCACAGCGACGTTTCATATCCGCTTCCGCCAATTCGCCATGACCTTGACCGAACTTCGCTACATCGTCGCCCTGGCCCGGGAGCGCCACTTCGGGCGCGCGGCTGACAAATGCAATGTCTCGCAGCCGACGCTGTCGGTGGCAGTCAAGAAGCTTGAGGAAGAACTCGGCATCGCCTTGTTCGAGCGCAGTTCCGGCGACGTCCGCGCCACGCCGATCGGCACCCAGGTGGTGGCGCAGGCCGAGCGAGCGCTGGCCGAAGCCGCCCGGGTGGCCGAGATCGCCGCGAGCGGCAAGGATCCGCTATGTGGCCCCTTGCGTCTCGGCGTGATCTACACCATCGGCCCGTGGCTGTTGCCGGTCCTGGTGCCGCGCGTCAAGCTGCGCGCGCCGCAAATGCCGCTGTACATCGCCGAGGGCTACACCGAAAACCTGCTGGAAAGGCTCAAGTCCTCCGAACTCGACGTGCTGGTGCTGGCGCTGCCGATCGAGGAACCCGGGCTGGTCGTTCAGCCGGTCTACGAAGAGGATTTCCGCACCCTGGTGCCGGTGGCCCATCCCTGGGCCGGGCTCAAGTCCTTGCGGCCCGAGCAGCTGCTCGACGAACCGCTGCTGATGCTGGGTGCGGGCAACTGCTTTCGCGACCAGGTGCTGGACCTGTGCGCCCGGGCCAGCCGCGGCGAGTCGCCCCAGGTGCTCGAAGGCAGTTCGCTGGAGACGATACGCCACATGGTTTCGTCCGGCGTCGGCGTGACGGTGATGCCGGCCAGCAGCGTCGACGGCATCCCCGCCGACGATCCGCTGCTGCGCGTGAAGCCCTTCGTCGACCCGACGCCGACGCGCCGCGTCGGTCTCGTCTGGCGTTCCAGCTTTCCGCGACATAAGGCAATCGACGTGATTCGCGAGGCGCTGCTCGACTGCCGGTTGCCCGGCACTCATGCGACGACGCGATAGTCCGTGCCTATTGTGGCAGTCGAAAAATACAATTAGAACTTGTCGGGTTACTCGGCTAGAGTTTGCTCAGGTCCACGAGCTGATGTCTCAGTGACTTGGGGCCGTGCATGGACACGGCGCCTCCCATCCAACCAGAGGAGCAGAATTATGGAACTCAAGGGATCCAAAACCGAAGGCAACCTGAAGGCCGCATTTGCCGGCGAATCCCAGGCCAACCGCCGCTACCTGTATTTCGCGAACAAGGCCGACATCGAAGGCTACAACGATGTGTCCGCCGTGTTCCGCTCCACCGCCGAAGGCGAGACCGGCCACGCCCATGGTCACCTCGAATATCTCGAAACCTGTGGCGACCCGGCCACCGGCCTGCCCTTCGGCGAAACTTCCGCCAACCTGAAGACCGCGATTGCCGGCGAAACCCATGAGTACACCGACATGTACCCGGGCATGGCCAAGACCGCACGCGACGAAGGCTTCGACGAAGTCGCCGACTGGTTCGAGACGCTGGCCAAGGCCGAGCGCTCGCATGCCAACAAGTTTCAGAGGACGCTGGACAGCCTGAACGGCTGATAAAACCCTGCGGACGGCACGCGGCCAGCCCGCGCGCCGTACCGCCAGCGCCTACTTTCACCCCCCGCCCCAACACCCTTCTTAACGCTCATGGCTTCGATGAGCCACCCTCGCATCTTAAAATTCCTTGGCGTCGCATTGCCTCAAGCTGGCAAGTGGGCCCACCCCCTCCCGTCCTCCCCCTCGCGGGGGAGGCTATCAATTAGCTCGCTGCGCTCGAATCTGACACGACGTGCTTGGCGACGTATTCCACCTTATCAGCAGCCCTGAGGACGTCATGCGCGAAGGCAATCTGGAAGCTCCGACCCGCCACCCGATAGCCTGGAAGGAACCCGACTTCTACGACGAAGCGGCCTGCGAGAAGGAGCTCGGACGCATTTTCGACATCTGTCACGGTTGCCGCCGCTGCGTCTCGCTGTGCAATGCCTTTCCGACCCTGTTCGACCTGATCGACGCGGCGGGCGACGCCGAAACCGCCGGCGTGCCGAAACAGGAATTCTGGAAAGTCGTCGACCAGTGCTATCTGTGCGACGTCTGCTTTATGACCAAGTGCCCCTACGTGCCGCCCCACGCCTGGAACCTGGATTTCCCGCACACCATGCTGCGCGCCAAGGCGATCCAGTACAAGACGGGCAAGATGAAATTCCGCGACAAGCTGCTGACCTCGACCGAACTGGTCGGCACCCTGTCCTCGATTCCGGTGGTGGTTCATTTCGTCAACGCCGCCAACAGGAACGGTCCGGCGCGCGCCGTGCTGCAAAAAGTGCTCGGGGTACAGAAAGAGCGCCAGTTGCCCGAGTTCGACAGCGCCAACTTCCGCGCCAACGCATCGGTCAGCCACAACCACCCGGTACGCGAGGGCGAGCGCTCACCCGGGAAAGTCGCGGTGTTTTCGACCTGCTACGTCAATTACAACGAGCCGGGATTGGGCCACGACCTGCTCAAGCTGCTCGACCACAACGAGATTCCCTACGTGCTGGTCCAGGGCGAAACCTGTTGCGGCATGCCCAAGCTGGAGCTGGGCGACCTGGAAACTGTGGAGAAGTATAAGGAGCGCAACATCCCGCGCCTCTACGACCTGGCCCAGGCCGGCTACGCCATCGTGACCCCGGTGCCCTCCTGCACCCTGATGTTCAAGGCCGAGCTGCCACTGCTGTTCGCCGCCGACGTGCGTTGCAAGGCGGTGTCGGAAGCCATGTACGACCCCTTCGAGTATTTCGTCCTGCGCCACAAGGACGGCCTGCTCAAGACCGACTTCAAGGTGCCGCTGGGCCGCGTCTCGTATCACATCCCCTGCCACTCGCGGGTGCAGAACGTCGGCCGCAAGACCGAGGAAATGCTCAAGCTGACGGGGGCAACGGTGAATACCGTGGAGCGCTGCGCCGGCCACGACGGCACCTGGGGCGTCAAGGAAGAGTATTACGCGCTGTCGATGAAAATCGGCAAACCGGTGTTCAAGGCAATGGCCAAGGACGAGCCCGACTACGTCAGCTCCGACTGCGCCATTGCCGGGCGCCACATCCTGCAGGGCATGAACGAAGCCGGCGCGACGGGCCGAAAAGAGAAACAGCATCCGCTGACCCTGCTGCGCATCGCCTACGGGCTGGACTAAATACAAGACCTTTTTGGCCACAGAGGACACAGAGTTCACAGAGGAAAAACTTTTGAGCCTTTGTCCTTCGGCTTTCTCTGTGTCCTCTGTGGCTGAATTTCTGTTTTGAAATACTGAAAATACTGATGGAGCACCCAATGATCACCCGCGATTCACTGATGACCCTCGAAGCCTATGCCAAGGCCCGTGCAGCCATGCGCGACGAGGTCATGGCGCAGAAGAAGCTGCGCCGGGTCAAGCTGGGCGAGAACATCCTGTTGATATTCGAAAACGAACTGCTGATCCGCTATCAGATCCAGGAGATGCTTCGCGTCGAAAAGATCTTCGAGGAAGACGGCATCCGCCACGAACTGGAATCCTATGTGCCGCTGGTACCGACCGGCAGCAACTTCAAGGTCACGATGCAGATCGAGTACGCCGATGAGCAGCAGCGGCACGAGATGCTGGGCAAGCTCAAGGGAGTCGAGGACCGCGTCTGGGTCCGCGTCGAGGGCTTCGACCCGGTGTTCGCGATCGCCGACGAGGATCTGGAGCGCGAGAACGAACAAAAGACCTCGGCCGTGCATTTCCTGCGCTTCGAGCTGTCGGCCGGCATGGTCGCCGCCGCAAAAGGCGGCGCCGCACTCTCCGCCGGGATCGATCACCCTCATTACACGGCATCTACCGATCCCCTGGCGGAACCGGTACGCGCCTCGCTGGCAGCCGATTTGGCCTGACTTTGTCCCGGGTTGACGCGGATCAGTTGATTTTTCCCGCTGCTCAACTACACTGCCCGCCTGCTTTTAGGGGTGGTACATGGCGGCAAAACCTCAACTCGTATGTCCGGCCGGCAGTCTCGCGGCACTCAAGGCGGCCGTCGATAACGGCGCCGACGACGTCTATTTGGGCTTTCGCAACGACACCAACGCGCGCAACTTCGCCGGGCTGAACTTCGACGAGAAGAGCCTGGCCGAAGGCATCCGCTACGCCCATCAGCGCGGGCGCAAGGTGCTGGCGGCGATCAATACCTATGCCCAGGCCGGGCGCTTCGCCGACTGGACCGCCTCGGTGGACAAGGCTGCCGCGCTGGGCATCGACGCGGTGATCATCGCCGATCCGGCGGTGCTCGACTACGCAGCACAAACCTATCCGGACATGCGCCGCCACCTTTCGGTGCAGGCCTCGGCCACCAGCTACGAAGCCATCAACTTCTGCCGCGAGAAGTTCGGCATCCAGCGCGCCGTTTTGCCGCGCGTGCTGACCCTGGCCCAGGTCGAGAACGTGATCCGCAACACCGAGGTCGAGATCGAAGTTTTCGGCTTCGGCAGCCTCTGCGTGATGAACGAGGGCCGCTGCTGGCTCTCGTCCTACGCCACCGGCGAATCGCCCAATACGGTCGGTGCCTGCTCTCCCGCAAAATTCGTGCAGTGGGAAAAGAAGCCGAACGAAATGGACGTGCGTCTGAACGGCATTCTCATCGACCGCTACGGCAATGACGAAAACGCCGGCTACCCGACCATCTGCAAGGGCCGCTTCGAAGTCGAAGGCGAAACCTATTACGCGATGGAAGAACCGGCCAGCCTCAACGTGCTGGAAATGCTGCCGGAAATCATCAGGATCGGCGTCGCCGCGATCAAGGTCGAGGGCCGCCAGCGCAGCCCGACCTATGTTGCGCAAGTCACGCGCAACCTGCGCCAGGCGCTCGATGCCGCGTTCGCCGCGCCGGAAAAGTTCGCCGTCAAGCCGGCCTGGGCGGCCGAGTTGGGCAAGGTCGCGGAAGGCTCGCAAATCACGCTGGGCGCCTACAACAGGCCGTGGCGCTGATGCAGATTACCCTGGGACCGCTGCTGTTCTTCTGGCCGAAAGCCGAGGTCATGGAGTTCTATGCCCAGGCTGCGCAGCATCCGGCAATCGACCGCATTTACATCGGCGAGGCGGTCTGTTCGCGCCGCCAGCAGTTGCGCACGGCAGACTGGATCGGCCTGGCCAGGGATCTGCGCGATGCCGGCAAGGAAGTCGTGCTCACGGCGCAGGCCCTGCTCGAATCCGAAAGCGATCTCAAGGCCCTGCGCCGCCTGATCGCCGACGCCGGCGGCATGATCGAGGCCAACGACCTGGGCGCGGTCAAGATCGCCTGCGACGCGGGGCTGGGGTTCGTCGCCGGTCCGCACCTCAACATCTACAACGAGCACACCCTGGCCTTTTTTGCCGCGCAGGGCGCGAAGCGCTGGCTGCCGCCGCTGGAAGTGTCCGGCAGCGTCATAGAGACCCTGCACCAGAGCCGTCCGGCCGGCATGGAAACCGAGGTGTTCGCCTTCGGCAAGCTGCCGCTGGCCTTCTCGGCGCGCTGCTTCACGGCGCGCCATTACGGCCTGAACAAGGACGACTGCCAGTTCAAGTGCCTCGACCATCCCGAAGGCATGCTGGTGAATACCCGCGAAGGACAGGCTTTCCTGACTTTGAATGGCATCCAGACCATGTCGGCGCAGACCTGCAGCCTGCTGGAGCAGATGCCCGAAATTCTGCGCCTGGGCATCGACGCGGTGCGCATCAGCCCGCAGCCGGCGCATACTTTTGATATTCTCGATGCTTTCGATCGGGCACGTCACGGGCAGCCGGCCGCCGACCAGGCAAGCTGGGCGCCTGCAGGCCTGGTCAATGGTTTCTGGTTCGGTCGCGCCGGCACGGCGCACCAGTCCGTCTGAAGCGAAGTCGAAAGGAGTCCCGATGGCCAATGCCTTGAAACTTCCGACGATTCCACCTTTCACTCTGCCGTCTCTGGTGGCCCGGCTGGGTGCGCGCCTGCCGCAATGGCCGCATTCGGTGAATCTGGCGCTGGCGCTGAATGCGGCGCGCAAAATGGGCGTGTTGCCCGAAGATAGCCTGAATGAGCTGGAAGGCCGCTACTTCCGCGTCACGGTGCTGGACACCGGCATGGTGGCCGACTTCGCTTACCGCCAGGGCGCATTCCGGCCCGTGTTCGTTGCCGCGGGGGACCCCGACCTGCACTTCACGGCGCGCCTGTCGGCCTTTCTGCAGATGGTGAGCCGCCAGGAAGATCCCGACACCCTGTTTTTCAATCGCAGCCTGACCATCGAGGGCGATACCGAACTCGGCCTGCGGGTCAAGAACATGCTCGACGCCCTGGAATGGCCGCGCCTGTCCTGGCAAGGCCTGCATCCGACTTTTCTCAAGAGCTGAGCGCGCACGCGGAGTGTTTCCGGCGGTTGCGGCGACCCTGATTTTTGCAGATGTGAGCGAGGCAAACACCGATGGATGAGCGGCCGCAATTCGATGCAAAGTTCCTGGTCGGGGTCGACCAGATAGACCGGGAGCATAGGCAGTTATTCGAAATCGCGGCGCGCACCTACGACTGCGTCCGGGCCGGCGACGGAACGACGCAAGCCGTGATCCGCAGCTCGGTTGCCGAACTGATCGAATACACCGCGACGCATTTCGGCAGCGAGGAAGGCCTGATGGAAGCCGCCGCCTACCCGGAGCTGGCGGCCCATCGCCTCGAACACCAGCACTTGCTCTCGCGGGCCTATGACATGGAAATGCGGGTGGAAATCGGCGACCAGTCGATGCCGATGGAGTTGCCCCGCTTTCTCTACCGTTGGCTTACCGAGCACATCGAAGCCAGCGACAAGAAATTCGGCGCGTTCGTGGCCGCACGGCGGCAGGACTGAGATAAGCGAGCCTCTCAGCGATCTGAAATGCGCCGCTGCTGATCGGGGCATGATGGGCGCAGTTAAAGAGTTGGTGCTGGCGATGCGGCGATGCTGGCGATGCGGCGAGAAAGTAATCCGGAAGTTCCGGGCCGCCTGTGTTACAGTGCGCCCGCTTCACCTCCTCAGCGACCGCGCCCCAGTCTGCCGGTCGTGCCTGAATGGCGACATGGCGTTCTCGTCTTAGTCCCCTCGAAGGTTACACCCCATAGAAGTTCCGTCCAGATTGGCCTGCCATATCGCGGGGGTCGGCTTCAGAGGTATTCAACATGCAGTTCACCGATCTCGGCCTTTCGGCCGAGCTCCTGCGCGCCATTGGCGAGCAGGGCTACACCACGCCCACCCCTGTGCAACAGCAGGCCATTCCCCACATCCTCGCCGGCCGCGACCTCGAAGCCCTGGCCCAGACCGGCACCGGCAAGACCGCGGCCTTCGTGCTGCCGATCCTGCAGCGCCTGACCAATCCTCTCACCAGCCCCTTGCAAAAGGTCACCCACACTGCGCCGCGCGTGCTGGTGCTGGTGCCGACGCGCGAACTCGCGGCGCAGGTGCTGGAAAGCGTGCGCGTCTATGGCGCCCACACCGGCCTGCGCAGCCTCGCCGTATTCGGCGGGGTCGGCATCAACCCGCAGATCCAGACCATGCGCCGCGGCATCGACATCCTGGTCGCCACTCCCGGCCGCCTGCTCGACCACCTCGGCCAGCGCACCGTCGACCTGTCGAAAGTGCAGACCCTGGTGCTCGACGAAGCCGACCGCATGTTCGACATGGGTTTCATCCGCGACATTCGCCGCATCATCGAGCGCCTGCCGAAAGAACGCCAGAACCTGATGTTCTCCGCGACCTTCGCTGCCGAAGTGCGCGAACTGGCCCACACCGTGCTGCGCAACCCGGCCATGGTCGAAGTCGCGCGCCGCAATGCGCCGGCCGAACTCGTGACGCATACGGTGATCAAGGTCGATCAGGACAAGAAGCGCGACCTGCTGCTGCACCTGTTCGCCGCCCACGGCTGGCACCAGGTGCTGGTGTTCTGCCGCACCAAACATGGCTCCGACGCCCTGGCCAAGAAGCTGGAACAGGCCGGCGTGCGCACTGCGGCGCTGCATGGCAACAAGTCGCAGAACGCCCGCACCCGTGCCCTGGCCGACTTCAAGTCGGGCAAGCTGGCGGCGCTGGTCGCCACCGACATCGCGGCCCGCGGCCTCGACATCGACTCGCTGCCGCGCGTGGTGAATTTCGAGCTGCCCAACGTGCCGGAGGACTACATCCACCGCATCGGCCGCACCGGCCGTGCCGGCGCCAGCGGCGAAGCCCTGAGCCTGGTCAGCAGCGACGAGCGCATCCAGTTGCGCGACATCGAACGCCTGTTGAAGCGCGAAATCGAAACCTCGATCCTGCCCGGCTTCGAGCCGCAGCACACGCATTCGGTGCCGCGTCCCGCCGCCGGCCGTCCGCCGGCGCAGAAGCCGGCCCAGGCCCGCACCCGCAGCGGTACCGGCGAGCGCAGCGGCGCGCCGCGCCCGCCGCGCCCCGCGCGCGCCGGTACCGGTGGCGCCAAGCCGGCCAGCCACCACAGCGGACAGCGGCATCGCTGAGTTCGGTCCGACGCAAAGCAACAAGGCCCCGTGAGGGGCCTTGTTGCTTTGTTCAGAGGCGATCCGACTCGATCAGGGAGCGGCCGGCCTGTTGCGCTCAGAAGCGCTCGAAGTCGCCCTCGCCCGCCGTCGCGGCCCGCGGACGTGCGGCAGGCGGCCTGGGGGCGTTGCCCGCTGCCCGGACGGCCGGACGCGCCTGCGGTGGCGTGTCGCCAGCGCCAACTTTCGCGCCGGCATTGCGGCCGCCGCCCTGCGTTTCGATCGTGAAGAACTCCATCAGCGCCTGCAACTGCGCGGCCTGGCCGCCCATCTCCTCGGCGGTGGCGGCGAGTTCCTCGGAGGCCGCGGCGTTCTGCTGCGTGGCCTGGTTCAATTGCCCCATGGCGCCGTTGATCTGGCCCACGCCCTGGCTCTGTTCCTGGCTCGCCGCGGCGATCTCCTGCACCAGGTCGGAGGTCTTCTTGATGCTGGGCACCATTTCGTCGAGCAGCCGGCCCGCCTGCTCGGCCAGCGTGACGCTGGAGCCGGCCAGTTGGCCGATCTCCTGCGCCGCGATCTGGCTGCGCTCGGCCAGCTTCCTGACTTCGGCGGCGACCACGGCAAAGCCCCTGCCGTGTTCGCCGGCGCGGGCCGCCTCGATCGCCGCGTTCAAGGCCAGCAAGTTGGTCTGATAGGCGATGTCGTCGATGATGCCGATCTTGCCGGCGATCGACTTCATCGCCGCGACCGTGTCCCTGACCGCCTTGCCGCCCTCGACGGCTTGCGCCGAGGCCTTGGCGGCGATGTTGTCGGTGATCCTGGCGTTCTCGGTGTTCTGCGTGATGCTGGCGCTCATTTGTTCAATGGAAGCCGTGCACTCCTCCACCGAGGCAGCCTGCTCGCTGGAGGACAGGGACAGCGAATGCGCCGTGGTCGAGACCTGGCCGGAAGCGCTGGAAATTGTGTCGCCGAATTTCTTGACGCCGTGGATGGTTTCCTCAAGTCGCGCCAATGTGGCGTCCAGCGAGCGAGCCATATCGCCCAATTCGTCACCGCGACGGGTATCGACTCGTGCAGTGAGGTCGCCCTCGGCAACGCGGGCCAGGGTCGTCTTCAGGTCGATCAGGGCCCGCGACAGGGATCGGACCAGAGGCAGGGTCAGCAGCAGCAGGAGCACCACGCAAACGAAGTAGCCCACCCGGGAGGTCGTTTCGAGGCGGCTGCCCGCCTCGGCACTGCGCTCGAAAGTAGTGCTTATGCCGGCGACCCGCGACGGAACCAGTTGTTCAAGCGGCTTGGTCAATTGCTTGTTGATTTTCGGCCAGCGCTCCTGTTGCAGCGCTGTCAGCGCATCCCGGTCATCCTTGGCATAGGCGGCATCGAGCACATCGAAGAAGGCGGGCAGCCCCGCCAGCTCCTTGCCGATCGCATCGACCAGCTTGCGTTCCTCCTCAGTCGCCGTCTGCGGCCGATAGCCTGCGAGAAAATCCTTCCAGAGCAGGGGCAGTTGCTCCCGGGTTTCCTTCAGGTGATTCCTGGCGCCCAAAACCGAGGTGATATCGAGGACGACGGCGGCGGCGCGAAACCGCACCTCCTTGAGCTGGCTTTCGATCTTGCTGACGGCCAGCAGGGGCTCGACACCGCCGTGCAGCACTTCGTCGAGCGCGGTCGTGGAGCTTTGCTGGGCGTAAAAATTTATACCGGCCAGCAGCGTCAGAAAGGCAATCGCGACGATCGTGCTGCCCATGAGCCGGGCGCGGACAGAAATATTTTTCAGCATATACGAGCCCTATCGGGAGTCGACGCCGCAGCCAGTGGATGTGCTACGGAAGTGGCTGGGCGGTTTCGCCCGATCGATGCACATCGCGCTTCCTTTTGCAGATGTTTTCGCTGAAGGCAATGGCGGCTTTATCGCAAGTCAGCGACACGCTTGGGATCCCACGTGCAGGGATAATCTCAAACGAGCGGCACCGTGTTAATCCGTGAATTACGCGGCAAACTGCGGCATCTACGTAGTTCGATGGCGCGCGAAAACAAACCCGCTATGGGGCGTTCTGTTCGCTCAAGGCGCGCAAACTGCCGACTGAATAGACCCGGGAAGCGCTCAGAAGCTGAGCATTCAGAAGCGCTCGAAGTCGCCCTCGCCCGCCGTCGCGGCCCGCGGACGTGCGGCAGGCGGCCTGGGGGCGTTGCCCGCTGCCCGGACGGCCGGACGCGCCTGCGGTGGCGTGTCGCCAGCGCCAACTTTCGCGCCGGCATTGCGGCCGCCGCCCTGCGTTTCGATCGTGAAGAACTCCATCAGCGCCTGCAACTGCGCGGCCTGGCCGCCCATCTCCTCGGCGGTGGCGGCGAGTTCCTCGGAGGCCGCGGCGTTCTGCTGCGTGGCCTGGTTCAATTGCCCCATGGCGCCGTTGATCTGGCCCACGCCCTGGCTCTGTTCCTGGCTCGCCGCGGCGATCTCCTGCACCAGGTCGGAGGTCTTCTTGATGCTGGGCACCATTTCGTCGAGCAGCCGGCCCGCCTGCTCGGCCAGCGTGACGCTGGAGCCGGCCAGTTGGCCGATCTCCTGCGCCGCGATCTGGCTGCGCTCGGCCAGCTTCCTGACTTCGGCGGCGACCACGGCAAAGCCCCGGCCGTGCTCGCCGGCGCGGGCCGCCTCGATCGCCGCGTTCAAGGCCAGCAGGTTGGTCTGGTAGGCGATGTCGTCGATGATGCCGATCTTGCCGGCGATCGACTTCATCGCCGCGACCGTGTCCCTGACCGCCTTGCCGCCCTCGACGGCTTGCGCCGAGGCCTTGGCGGCGATGTTGTCGGTCGCCATGGCGTTCTCGGTGTTGTGGGTGATGGAGACGGTCATCTGTTCGATGCTGGCCGTGGTTTCCTCGACCGATGCGGCCTGCTCGGAGGATGACTGCGACAGCGACTGCGCCGTGGTCGAGACCTGGCCCGACGCGCTGGAGAGCGCGTCGGCGGCGCCCTTCACGTCGCCGATGATTTGGGAGAGTTTGCCAACCATGGTCTGCATGGCGGCCTTGAGCTGTCCTGGCTCGTCTTTCGAATCGATCGAGATCCGGACTGTCAGATCGCCCTCGGCGAGACGGTTGGCCGCATCGACGGCTTCACCGAGCGGTCGGGTGATGGAACGCAGGATCCAGACCGCAAGCGCAGCGACGACAAGCAGCAGCAACACGATGCCGCCGCTTATCGTGGATCGGGCAGCGGCAAACCGGGCTTCGTTGTGCTGCAGGCGGGCGGTCACTTCCTTGTCGAGAAATTCCTCGACGCCGGCGCCATGCTTCATGGATTGATTGAACAGCGGATTGACGGCCTTCAGCAGCGTGACCTGCGCATCCGTAAAGCGACCGGCGGCGAGATGCTCTACCGCGGGAGCCACTCCATCTCGTCCATAGATGGCGCGAGCGCCAGCGAACTGATCGGCCAGTGCTTTTTCCTTGGGGTTGTCGATCATCTTCACGTAATCGTTCCATAAACTTCCGATGGCCTCATTGTTGCGGGCGACTGTGTCGGTATGCATGGCGATCGGATGATCGTGCCGGCTGGAATTCGGATTGGCCGGATCGTGTTGCAGTGCAAGCATGATCTGGCTGCGGTTGTCGCTCATGAGAGCCAGGACCTTGGCGAGCTTCTGCAGCGGGCGCATGCTCTTCTCGTAGGTCTCGCGCCCGCTCTGGTTGGCAAGCGTTGCGAGGCTGAGCCCTGCAATGGCGACGGCAATCAAGGCAAGCATGAGGAGTCCAACCAAAGCCCAGATACGCCATTTGATGCTGTAGTTTTTGATCACTTCGAAGTTTCCTTGGGGAACAGTTACTGGCGATCGGGTAAAGCCTGGCCGGAGCAGCGAAGCGCCCGATTCCGGACTACCCAGGTTCTGTCACTGGATTCAAGCCGGACCGAAGTCCTTCGTTACCGGAAAATGCGACGAAAATTCGGATCCCAGTGTAAATCCGCGCGAAGCCGTTTCCGGGTCGATCAGAAGCTCGAACCGGGCTGCTGCAGAAAGCTGATTTCGGCCTCGGTCGAGGTGCGACCAAGAACCGCATTGCGATGCGGAAATCGGCCGAAGCGGGCGATCACCTCGCGGTGCCGCAGGGCGTAGTCGTAGGCGCTGTCGAAGGCCTCGTGCTGCATTTCGCGCCGCAGCGCGGCGAACAGGGCGACGGCGCGTTCCTGGTCGAGCAGCGACTCGCTGTGCTCGAAAGGCAGATAGGCGAACCAGCGCTGCCAGGGCGAGAGGTTCTTGTCGCGGCCGGCGCCGACCAGGCTTGTGGCCAGCGACAGCGCCTGGGCATCGCCGGCAAAGGCGCGCGGCGTGCCGCGGTGGATGTTGCGCGTGAATTGGTCGAGCAACAGGATGCGCGCGAGGATGGCCATGTCGGGGGCATCACCGAGGGTCGAACTCAATGCCGCGTCGACCTCGGCACCGAAGCGTTCGCGAATCGCTGCATCGAAAGCCTCGTCCTTGCGGAACCACTCGGGGCGGTAAGTTCCGTGGCCGGGGTGGTCCGGCGGCAGGAACCAGAAGTCGATGACGGCGCTGGCGAGCGGTACCGCGGTGCTCATCCGGCTTTCTTGGCCGCCGCTTTCTTCACTGCGGGCTTGGCGGCGGTTTTCTTGGCGGCAGGCTTCTTGGCCGCCGGCTTCTTCACGGTGGGTTTCTTCACGGCAGCTTGCTTCGCCGTGTCGGCAGCGCCAACTGTCGACGCGGCTTTGGCGCTGGCGGGCTTCGCCGGCTTGGTCTCGGCCGGCTTGGTCCCCGGCTTTGCCCCGGCTTTCGGCGCCGCTTTTGGGTTCCTCGGCTCGAACTCGAAGCCGACCTTGCCGCTGGCCGGATCGCGCACCAGATAGGCGGAAAACTTGCGCCGCGTCTTGTTCGAGATGAAGCCCTTGAGCAGGTCGGTGCGTCCGGTCGCCAGCAGCTTCTGCATGTCGCCGCGCGCCACTTCCTGCTGCAGGATCACCTTGCCCGAGCGGAAGTCGCAGGTCTTGCCGGCGCCCACGGCCTTTTCGCAGACATAGGCCATGCCGTGCTCGAAGACGCGGCTGCCGCACTTGGGGCAGGCGCCGAGCGCTTCCTGGGTCGAGAAATCCACTTCCTCGGCATCGGCGTCGGCATCGGACTGGCCGAAATCGAATTCGGGCGTGTGATCTTCCTTGAGCTTGATCATGGCCGCGAAGGGGCGCCCCATCTTGCTGCGGAATCCCTGCAACGGACCGACCACGCGCTTCGTCAGCAGCTCGTCGATTTCCTCGGGCTCCCACTGCCGGCCGGCGACGATCTTCCACAGGCTGTAGTCGCAGGACTTGCACTGGAACTTCTTGTAATTTTCCTGGATCACGCCGCCGCAGCGCGGGCAGGGCGTCTTCAGCGTCGAGAAGGCGGCTTCGGGCAGTTCGCCGGTCTTGATGCGCTCGACCATTTCGCGCGTCTTGTCCACGATGTGGCTCATGAACTCGTCGCGTTGGAGGCGCCCGTGCTCCATTTCGCGCAGCTTGTATTCCCATTCGCCGGTCAGTTCGGCCGAGCGGATTTCATCGACGCCGAGGTTCTCCAGCGCGAACAGGAGCGAGAAGGCCTTGGCCGTCGGCTGCAGTTCGCGGCCGTTGCGATGCAGGTATTCCTCGGCCAGCAGGCCCTCGATGGTGGCGGCGCGCGTCGCCGGCGTGCCGAGGCCGCGCTCGGACATGGCTTCGCGCAGTTCCTCGTCCTCGATCAGCTTGCCGGCGCCTTCCATCGCGGTCAGCAGCGTGGCTTCCGAGAAGCGCGGCGGCGGCTGGGTGGCCTTGGTCTTGACCTCGACATCCTTGGCCCAGACGCGCTCGTTCTTTTCCAGCGGCGGCAGGTTCAGGTTCTCGCCGGCTTCCTCGCGCGTCTCCTGCGATTCCTTGCCGTACACCGCGAGCCAGCCCGGCGTCACCAGCACCTTGCCTTCGGTCTTGAAGGCTTCCTGCTCGATGCGCGTGATGCGCGTCGTGATGTTGTACTCGGCCGACGGATAGAAAATCGCCAGGAAACGCTTGGTGACCAGGTCGTAGATCTTCTGTTCCGGTTCGGAAAGATTCTTCGGCGCGGCGCCGGTGGGAATGATGGCGAAGTGATCCGACACCTTGGCGTTGTTGAAAATGCGTTTGTTCGGATGCACCCAGCCGTTCTTGATGATGGCGCCGGCGAAGGTCGCGTAGGGTGTGCCAGCCATTGCGGCGAGGGTTTCCTTGACCGTGCCGATATAGTCCTCCGGCAGGTGTCGGCTGTCGGTCCGCGGGTAGGTCAGCGCCTTGTGCTTTTCATACAGCGCCTGGGCCAGACCCAGGGTGTTCTTGGCCGAAAAACCGAAGCGGCCGTTGGCCTCGCGCTGCAGCGAGGTGAGGTCGTAGAGCATCGGACAGGCTTCGGTCTTGGGCTTGCTGTCCTCATCCACCGTGCCGTGCTGGCCCAGGCATTTCTTGCGCAGCGCATCGGCCTTGGCCTTGTCCCACAGCCGCTCGGCGCGGGCGTGCTCGTCATCGGCCTTCCTGAACTTCTCGTCGAACCAGCGGCCGCGGTAGGTGCCGGCGACGCACTGGAATTCGCCTTCGACTTCCCAGTAGTCGCGCGAGACGAAGGCGCGGATGCGGCTTTCGCGTTCGACCATGATCGCCAGCGTCGGCGTCTGCACGCGGCCCACCGGCGTCTTGTAAAAGCCGCCTTCCTTGGAGTTGAAGGCCGTCATGGCGCGCGTGCCGTTGATGCCGATCAGCCAGTCGGCTTCCGAGCGGCAGCGCGCGGCATCGGCCAGCGGCAGCATTTCGTGGTCGGTGCGCAGATGGGCGAAGCCGTCGCGGATCGCGGTGGCCGTCATCGACTGCAGCCACAGGCGGCGGATCGGCTTCTGCTTGGCGCCCAGGGCGTGCTGCGCGACGTAACGGAAAATCAGCTCACCCTCGCGTCCCGCGTCGCAGGCATTGACCAGGCCGGTGACGTCCTTGCGCTTGATCAGGCGCGTCAAGAGGCGCAGGCGTTCCTGGGTGCGCTCGATCGGGTTCAGCGCGAAATGCGGCGGGATCATCGGCAGGTGGGTGAAGCTCCACTTGCCGCGCTTGACGTCGTACTCTTCCGGCACGGCCAGTTCCAGCAGATGGCCGATGGCCGACGACAACACGTAGTCGTCGCTCTCGAAGTAGTCACCGGTCTTGGTGAAGCCCCCCAGCGCCTTGGCAATATCCTGCGCGACGGAAGGTTTCTCGGCGATGATGAGTTGCTTTGACATTGTCTGTTTGGGTGATGCGGGCTATTGGAGTACTGCGGGCGCAGTGCACGGTCAGGAGCGGCGCATCATAAGCGCGCCTTTCCCAATTAGGCAAGCCGGGGTTTAGTTGAGCAGGAGGCGGGTGACGTCGCCGCCGCTGCCGAAATCTTCGTCGTCGCCCTCCTCGGCCAGCAGTTCCTCGAGGATCAGGGCGTCGACTTCGTGGCGGTAGCGCCAGATCACGGCAAGCACGATGACCTTGAGCCGGTCGAGGCTGACTTCGGCGTCCGGCAGGGCCAGGGCGCGCTCGATGATGGCTTCGCGCAAGCTGGCATCGACGGCGTCATGCTGCTCCAGGAAGGCGATGAAGCCGCGGCAGGCGGCGGGCAGCCTTTCCTGTTCTTCCTCGTCGTAAATCCGGATCGAACCGGCGAGCGCCGGGTTGCGGCAGCGTCCGCTTTCTTCGCCGGCGAGGCCGTCCAGCCAGGACAGCGCCGCGGTGATGTCGTCATTGCCGAAGCCCGCGGCCGAAAGCTTGCGCGCCAGCACGGCGGGTTCCGGACAGGCGTCGGGCAGGTAGTTCTCAAACAGGTATACGAGGATGTCGATCATGATCTCAATGGAGCCTTTGGTAGAGCCCGCCGGGTAACTGGGCAACACGGCCGGCGAGTTCCATGGGCAGGAGCATGGCAAGAAGGTCGGCGGGCGTCAAGCCGCTGCGTGCCGAGAGCGTGTCGAGTGCGCAAGGCGCATCGCCCAGTACAGCGAGCACTTGCTCTTCGCTACCGCCCTGTGTCACAGAGACTCGGTCTGCGGCAGCGGGTGCGGCGCTAGCCGATTCCCAGCGCAATTCTTCGAGTATGTCCTGGGCCGCTTCGACCAGCTTTGCCCCCTGGCGGATCAGTTGATGGCAGCCACGCGACAGCGGCGAATGGATCGAACCGGGAATCGCGAACACCTCGCGTCCGCTTTCCGCGGCCAGCCGCGCGGTGATCAGCGAGCCGCTCTTCAGCGCCGCCTCGACCACCAGGCAACCCAGCCCGAGACCGGCGATGATGCGGTTGCGGCGCGGGAAGTTGGATGCCAGCGCCGGCGTGCCGAGGGCGAACTCGCTGAGGACCACGCCTTTTTCGGCAATGCGGCGGGCCAGCGCCTCGTTCTTCGCCGGATAGAGGCGATCGGCGCCGGTACCGATCACGGCCACCGTGCCGGCGGGCGTCGGCAGCGCGCCGCGATGGGCGGCGGCATCGATGCCCAGCGCCAGGCCGCTGACGATGGTCAGGCCGGCCTCGCCGAGCGCCCGGGCGAAGGCTTCGGCATCGCGCTCGCCCTGCGCCGTGGCGTTGCGGCTGCCGACCACGGCCAGCATCGGGCGATTCAGCAGCCTCGTATCGCCCTTGGCGTAAAGCAGTATCGGCGGGTCGTCCGAACTCAGCAGACTTTGCGGGTAGTCGGCATCGGCCAGCGTCAGCAAGCGATTGCCGGGCGAGGCCGCCCAGTCCAGCGCCGCGTCGATCTCGGCGCTGCATTCATGGCCGAGCAGGCGTTCGGCCGCGACGGGATCGACGATTGCGGACAGTGCGCGCGGGCTGGCTGCGAATATCGCCTGCGGCAGGCCGAAGGCCTTGAGCAGGGCGCGCCGGGCTTCACCGCCGACGCCGGGGACCAGCGTGAGGCGCAGCCAGGCAGCGAGTTCCATTCAGGAGGCGGCGCTGAAAGTGCGACAGACAGAAGCTTGCCGCGCTGCAGGAGCGCAACTCCGCTGTCTGCCGGTCATGGCGTGCGGACAGTGTCGCCGACCACCACGGGATGCGTGGCGTTCATCACCAGCGCATAGGACACCCTGTCGAACACGCGGAACACGAACAGCAGGCCGTTGCGGGCGTCGGGCAGCTTGTAGTCGGTCTTGTCGCCCTGGTAGCGGTTGCTTACCTCGGCGCCGGCCAGGTCGGCGGCCAGCACATGGCCGATCTCCAGTCCGTCGGCCTTGCCGCGATTGATCGTAACCACCGACTGCGGGCCGCCGAAATTGACCCCGCCATAGATCGCCAGCACCCTGGCCTTGACCTGGATGCTCGGCGCGCGCGGGATGTAGCTCGGAATATCCTGTCGCGGTGCCGCCAGCAGGCGGTCGTCGCGAACGATTTCCTGCTTCGAGGTCGTCACCAGGAAGCTCGACGGCACGCCCGCTTGGGTCATGCGCGCAGTGCCGAGATACAGGGCTTCGTGGCCCAGGGTCTCCTTGCTGTCCGGGTCGATCAGCGCCTTGCCGGGACGAAACAACTGCCAGGCCTTATGCCGGGCGGTGATCTCGGTGGTATAGATGGTGTCGCCGGCGCCGGCGATCACGCGGTCGCTTTGCAGCGCCACCACGCGCGGCGCGGCGTCGAGACCGGCGGCGTCGAGTACGCGCGGTTCGCTGAGGAAGGGCTCGATTTCCTGGGCGGGAATCGAAGGGATGCCTTTGCTTAGCGGCTCGACATACTCGCGGCGGGGCTGCTTGGTCGTCACCAGCTTCAGGCGCGGCTGGCTGCCGCTGCGATCGAGCACAATGACCTGGCCCGGATAGATGCGATGCGGATTCTTGACTTCCTCCGTATTCATCCTCCACAACTCGCCCCAGCGGTAGGGATCCTTGAGGAATTTGGCGGAGATCCCCCACAGGGTGTCGCCGGGCACGACGATGTGGCGCTCGGGCGCGTCAGGGGCCAGTTCCAGTGGCTTGGCACCCTGGGCGAGCGCCAGGGTGCTTGAAATGCTGATGAGCAGCGCAGATATAATGCGACGCATGGCTTGATCTCCTGGCCGAGTGTCTGTGTGGATGGCGCGGCGGGCCACCCGGATATTCGCCCGATTCTGCCCGACAATTCCCCCAGCATCAATTCTTTCAAGAGCGGTTTCATGGCCCTATTGCCCATTTTGCGATATCCCGATCCCCGGCTGCACAAGAAGGCTGCTCCGGTCGCGCAGGTCGATGCGCGCATCCGCCAACTCGCGGCGGACATGGCCGAAACCATGTATGCGGCGCCCGGCATCGGTCTCGCTGCGACACAGGTGGACCAGCATCTGCGCCTGATCGTGATCGACATTTCGGAAGACAAGTCGCAGCTGCAGACCTTCATCAATCCCGAACTCCTGGAAAAATCCGGCGAATGCGAAGGCGAGGAGGGCTGTTTGTCGGTGCCCGGCATCTACGAGACCGTGGCGCGCGCCAGCCACGTCCGGGTGCGTGCGCTGGGACTCGACGGCAAGCCCTTCGAGCTGGTGGCCGACGATCTGCTGGCGGTGTGCATCCAGCACGAAATGGATCACCTCGAAGGCAAGGTCTTCGTCGAATACCTGTCGCGCCTCAAGCAGACGCGGATCCGCAGCAAGCTGGTCAAGCAGGCGCGTGAAACCTATTGAATCGGGCTATCAGATGAAACTCGTTTTCGCCGGCACGCCCGAGTTCGCCGCGCGGGCACTGGAAGCGCTGCTGGCGGCCGGGCATCAGGTCGTGCTGGTGCTGACCCAGCCCGACCGCCCCGCCGGGCGCGGCATGGCGCTGCAGGCGTCCGCCGTGAAGAAAGTGGCGCTCGCCCACGGCATCCCCGTATTCCAGCCCGAGCGCCTCAAGGATCCGGCGACCCATGAGCCGATCCGCGCCGCCTGCGCCGAAGGCGACGCAGGCGGCGCCGAGCTGATGGTCGTCGCGGCCTACGGACTGATCCTGCCGCAAGCCGTGCTCGACCTGCCGCGCCGCGGCTGCATCAACATCCATGCCTCGCTCTTGCCGCGCTGGCGCGGTGCAGCGCCGATCCATCGCGCCATCGAGGCCGGCGATGCGCAGACCGGCATCACCATCATGCGGATGGAAGCCGGGCTCGATACCGGGCCGATGCTGCTTTCCGCCGCGATCGACATCGACGCGCAGGACACCACTGGCAGCCTGCATGATCGCCTCGCCGCACTCGGCGGCAGGCTGGTGGTCGACGCCCTGGCGCGCTTCGACCAGCTGCCCGCCGTGCCGCAGCCCGGCGGCGGCGTGACTTATGCCAACAAGATCGACAAGGCCGAGGCGCGGCTGGACTGGAACCAGCCGGCGACGGAGCTGGCGCGGCGCTTGCGCGCCTTCAATCCCTTCCCCGGCGCGGTGCTCACCCTGGCTGGCGAGCCGGTCAAGGCCTGGCGCGGCGAAGTCGCCGCCGCCAGCGGCCGCCCCGGCCAGGTGCTCTCGGTCAATCCCAGCGGCATCGTGGTGGCCTGTGCCGAAGGCGCCCTGCGCCTCACCGAACTGCAGAAGCCCGGCGGCCGCCGGGTCACCAGCGCCGACTTTCTGCACGGCAGCGCGCTGAAGCCGGATTGACCGGCCGGGATTGCTTGTCCGCCGCCAGGCGCGCTTGAGCCATGTGCGCACTATCGGGCGAGCGGCGACGACGGCAAGGCTTCGCTTTGTTCCCGCCGGATCAGCCAAGTCCGGCCTGACTTCACCAGCGTCAGGGTCTTGATGGTGCTGTCGCGCCCCTTGTCGGACCGGTACTCCTGCAGGAAACGCACCCTGGCCAGATCGTCCTCGACGGCGATCGTCAGATCGTGCAGCTTGATGTCGATCCATGCCTTGTCGGCGATGCGCGCGCGCCTCTGGCGTTCCCACTGCTGCCGCGATTCGCCGGCCGGAAGTTGGAAGTCCGGCGCATAGGCCGCCAGATAGAGCCCGACCTGCCGTTGCGACCATGCGTCGCCCCAGCGCGCGACGGCGAGCAATACCTGGTCGCCGTCGGGCGGCGCTGCAAGCGGCGGCGCCGTCGCCATCGAGCCGGCATGGGTCGCGCCGCCGCCGTAGACCGACGCCGTCGCGGAGTTTTCCCGCCCCGTTGGCAAGGGCGGCTCGCCATCGGCGTCGGGTTTCGCCGTGACCGTCGGCGGCGGCTCAAGCGTCATGCACAGGGGCTGCCGCGCGTCGCCGGTCGACATCGTTTCCAGCATTCGCGTCGCGGCGGCGTGTCCCTGCACGGCCGCGCGCCGAAACAGCGCCGTCGCATGGCGGTCGTTGCGCTCGACGCCAATTCCGTTGGCGTACATCCAGCCGAGCCGATAAGCGGCATCGGCATTGCCCTCACGCGCGGCGGCGCAATACATTTCCGCTGCCCGCCCGGCATTCATGGCGACCCCGTCGCCATGTTCATGACGAAGCACTGCGGTGATCGTGGCGTCGCCGCTTTGCGGCACAGGGGCCAGTTCGCCGGCAAAGGCGGGCAGCGTCAGGAACGTCCCGATCAGCGCGAAACAGCGTGCCTGTCGGGTGGCGACGGCGACCAGCGCCGCGAGCGGCAACGCCTGGCTGTCGTCGGCGCGACTGCGCGGAATCTCGATGGAGCGGAGCATGAACACGGAATTGGGGTGGCACCGGGAAGATTCACGCAGTGTAGCGGAGGCGATAGTTCCCGAGTCCATCGATCAGCGCGCACACGGGCTGGTATTCTTGACCCATGCTGATGCTTCCTCCCCTCGCTGAATCCCTGCACGCGGCCGCGGGCCTGATCGCCGCCGTGATCGCCGGCCGCAATTTCGATACCGTTCTGGCGCGCGCTGGCCTGCCGGGGCCGCTGCGTGCCGCAACCATGGACCTGGCCTATTCGACCCTGCGCGCCTTCGGTCGCGGCGATTTCCTGCTTGACCGCTTGCTGGCGCGGGCACCGAAGGATGCGGCGGTGCGCGGCCTGCTGCTGGTCGCCCTGGCGCGTCTCGAAGCGCGGCCCGACGAGGCGCACACCACGGTGGACCAGGCCGTGACGGCGGCGGCGCGTCTGGGCAAGGGGCAATTCAAGGGGCTGGTCAATGGCGTGCTGCGCAATTTCCTGCGCCGCCGCGCCGAGCTGCTGGCGCTGGCGGATGCCGACGCGGTGGCGCGCTGGCAGCATCCGGCCTGGTGGATCGCGCGCCTGCAGCAGGACCATCCGCAGCATTGGGAGGGCATTCTTGCCGCCGGCAACAGCCATCCGCCGCTGTGCCTGCGCGTCAATCGGCGCCGTACCAGCGCCATCGATTTCCTTGCACAACTCGATGCGGCCGGGATTGCGGCGCGCGCGCTGGACGATACCGCGATCCTGCTCGACAAGCCGTTGCCGGTCGAACGCATTCCCGGCTTCGGCGCCGGCTTGTGCTCGGTGCAGGATTGGGGTGCGCAGGCCGCGGCCGGCTTGCTCGACGTGGTCGACGGCATGCGCGTGCTGGATGCCTGCGCCGCACCCGGCGGCAAGGCCGCGCATCTGCTTGAATCGGCCGACATCGAGCTGACCGCGCTCGATGCGGACGTTATGCGCGCGGCGCGCATCGGCGACAACCTGCAGCGCCTGGGGCTGGCGGCGACGATGAAAGTGGCCGACGCACGGGCCGTCGATGCCTGGTGGGACGGCCGTGCCTTCGAGCGCATCCTGGCCGACGTGCCGTGTTCGGCTTCCGGCGTGGTACGCCGCCATCCCGATGCAAAATGGCTGCGCCGCGCAGCGGACGTTGCCGCCTTCGCCGCGACGCAGCAGGCCATCGTCGATGCCCTGTGGCTAACTCTGGCCCCCGGTGGCAAAATGCTTTATGCCACCTGTTCGGTGTTTGCGCAGGAGAATGCCCGTCAGGTAGAAGCCTTCCTCGGTCGCCACGCCGATGCGCGGCAGTTGAAGACCCAAGAGGCCACAACCAGCGATGCACATTTTTTACCCGATGCCGAACATGACGGCTTTTATTTCGCGCTGCTGCAAAAGGCTTGAGGCCGGCTTGCCGGCCCTGGTCATGGCCCTGCTGCTGGCAGTGTCCTGCGCCGCCCGGGCCGGCAGCATCGAGCCGAAGCGCGCGGCGCTGATTCCCGGAGAGGACGGCTACAGCCTGTCGGCCGAGTTCGCGCTCGATCTCGGCAATCGGCTGGAAGACGCCGTGGCGCGCGGCGTACCGCTTTACTTCAATCTCGAATTCGTGCTCGAGCGCAGTCGCAAGTATTGGGTCAATGAACACATCACGACCCGCAGCCTGAGCTACCGACTCGCCTACAGCAGCCTGACGCGGCAGTACCGGCTGACCACCGGCAACCTGCACCAGAACTTCGGCAGCCTGGCGGAGGCGATGCGCGTGGTCGGACGTATCGCGGCCTTGCCGGTGCTGGAAAAGGATGTCCTCAAGGCCGGCGAATCCTACGAGGCGGCGGTGCGTCTGGCACTCGATCGCAGCCAGCTGCCCAAACCCTTCCAGGTCGATGCGATCACCGACAGCGCCTTGCAGGTGGATGCCAAGGTTCTGCGCTGGCAATTCGTCGCGCCCGTGGTGGCGCAATGAGCGCTCCCCGCCGGGCCGTCCCAAGGGGGGCGCAGCCACCCTACGGAGCCGCGCAGCGGCGAACCACCGTCCCACCGGGGGATACCGTCCCTCCTGAGGAGGGACATATCACCCCCTGCCTTGGGGCGAAGGCAGGGTTTCGCGGAGCACTGCTCCGCGCTGCCGCAGCCGGCCGGCCATGCAGGGCCGGCCGTGGGATCGGGGCCGGGGGGAGGGTAGTCCTGTGAAAATTGCGCTGGCGGTGATTGCCGCACTCGGCGCGATCCTGCTGTTCCTGCTGGCTTCGGCTTCCGCCAACACCGCGCTGTTTGCGGCGAGCTATCCCTGGCTGCTGGCGATCAACGGCGTCGCCGCCCTGGCGCTGGTGGTGCTGGTCGGCCTTCAGCTGCGCCGCCTACGCCGCGATTACAGAAACGGCGTGTTCGGCTCGCGTCTCAAGTCGCGCCTGCTGCTGATGCTCTCGCTGATGGCGGTGGTACCCGGCGCGCTGGTATATGGGGTCTCGATGCAGTTCGCGGTGAAGAGCATCGATTCCTGGTTCGACGTGCGCGTCGATGCCGCGCTGGAAGGCGGCCTCGCCCTCGGCCGCAGCGTGCTCGATACCCTGCAGACCGACCTGCTGGCCAAGGCACGCGGTGCGGCGCTGGAGCTGGGCGACGACGTCTTCGTCGGGCCAAGCCGGCTGAACCGGCTGCGCGAACAGTCCGGCGCACAGAGCGCGACACTGCTGACGCTCTCCGGCCAGGTGCTGAGCAGCAGTTCCGCCGAGATGGGTCGCTTCATGCCTTCCGTCCCGGCGCCCAGCCAGCTACGGCAGGCGCGCACTGCGCGCGGGCTGGCGCTGGTGGGCGACGCCGCGGGCGGCGGCCTGATGGTGCGCGCCCTGGTGCCGGTTGCCGGCAGCGGCTTCAACGCCGATCCGCGCATCCTGCAATTGACGGCGCTGGTGCCGGACTCCCTCGTCAATAGCGCGGAAAGCGTCGAGGCCGCGCATCGCGACTACCAGGAACTGCAACTGGGCCGCGTCGGCCTCAAGCGCATCTACACGCTGACGCTGACATTGGCGCTGCTGCTGGCCCTGTTCGCCGCGATCGCCCTGGCCTTCTTTCTCGCCGAGCGCCTGGCGCGGCCCTTGCTGATCCTGGCCGAGGGCACGCAGGCGGTGGCGGCCGGCGATTTCACGCCGCGTGCCACGGTGGAGGCCTCCGACGAACTCGGCGTGTTGACGCATTCCTTCAACACCATGACACATCAATTGAGCGAGGCGCGCGCGCAGGCCGAGCACAACCGCGCGGAAACCGAGGCGGCACAGGCCTACCTGGAATCGGTGCTGGCGAATCTCTCGGCCGGCGTGCTGGCCTTCGACCTGCGCTTCCGCCTGCGCGCGGCGAATCGCGGTGCGCTGGCGATACTCGACGACGATCTCTCCGGCTTCGAGCAGACCCGCCTGCAGGACTGGCCGCGCCACGAAACCCTGGCCGCAGCGATCATGGAAGGCTTCGCGCGGCGCGGCGACGAATGGCAGGAGCAGCTCGAAATCGCCCGTCCCGACGGCATGTCGCAGGCGCTGCTGGTGCGCGGCACGGCGCTGCCGGCAACCGGTGGCGGCGGTTATGTGGTGGTGTTCGACGACATCACGCGGCTGATTGCCGCACAGCGTTCCGCCGCCTGGGGCGAGGTCGCGCAGCGCCTGGCCCACGAGATCAAGAATCCGCTGACGCCGATCCAGTTGTCCGCCGAGCGCCTGCAACTCAAGCTGGCCGACCAGCTGACGGGCGCCTCGCGCGAGCTGCTGGATCGCGCCACGCAGACCATCGTCAATCAGGTCGAGGCGATGAAGAACATGGTCAATGATTTCCGCGACTACGCCCGGACCCCGTTGCCACAGCTCGCGCCCGTCGACCTGCGGGCCCTGCTCGGTGAGGTGCTGGGTCTCTACGAGAACGCCGGCGTCGCGATCGCCGTGGCGCCAGCGGCAACTCTCGAACCCCTGCCGCCGGTGCTGGCCGATGCCAACCAGTTGCGCCAGGTGCTGCATAATGTCCTGACCAACGCGCAGGATGCCCTGAGCGACGCGGCCGAGGCACGGATCACCATCACCACGGCACGCGAAGCGGCGCGCGTGCGCTTGACCGTGAGCGACAACGGACCGGGCTTCCCGCCGCAGATTCTGTCGCGCGCCTTCGAGCCCTACGTCACGACCAAGTCGAAGGGCACCGGGCTGGGCCTGGCGATCGTGAAGAAAATCGTGGATGACCATGGCGGCGAGATTCGCCTGGCGAACCATCAGGGTGGCGAGGTAAGCATCTGGTTGCCGCTGGCAACGCAGGATGCGGTAAAGGGAGCTTAGAGAAATGCCGAAAATACTGGTGGTCGACGACGAGGTCGGGATACGCGAGCTGCTGTCGGAGATCCTGCGCGACGAGGGCCACGACGTCCAACTGGCGGAGAACGCCGCGCAGGCGCGACTGGCGCGCGAAGCCGGACGCCCCGACATGGTCCTGCTCGACATCTGGATGCCCGATACCGATGGCATCACGCTGCTGAAGGAGTGGGCCGGCAACGGCCAACTCAACATGCCGGTGGTGATGATGTCCGGCCACGCCACGATCGACACGGCGGTGGAGGCGACCCGTATCGGCGCGCTGGATTTCCTCGAAAAGCCGATCGGCATGCAGAAGCTGCTGGCGGCGGTGAAGAAGGCGCTTGAACGCAGCGCCCGCCATGCCGGCGGCGGCCTCTCGCTGGGCGCTTTCGCCCGCCCCGGCCCCTTGCGCGACCTGAAGCGGCGGCTGGACCAGGTGCTGGCCAAGAGCCCCCTGCTGCTGCTGCGCGCCGCGCCCGGCGGCATCGTCGAACTGGTGGCGCGCACGGCGCAGGTGCCCGGCAAGCCGTGGATCGATCTGGCGCACGACTCCAATCCCCTGAGTACCGAGATGCTGCAGCGTGCCGCCGGCGGCGTGCTGTGGTGTGAGGAAATGGCGCGCTTGACGCGCCTGCAGCAGAAGAACCTGCTGTTTGCCGCCGAACGCCTCGACCGCTACGGCCTGCGCCTGGTGGCGGCGACCACGCACAGCAGCGCGGAACTGCAGGGCCTCGGCTGGGAGGAAGGCGGATTGCTGCGCCTGTTCGAGACCGGGCTCGGGGTGCCCAGCCTGGCGGAACTCAAGGACGAGGTGCCGGACATCGCGGCGCACTTGTTGACCCAGTTGATGGAGAGCGACGAGATCCCGCTGCGGCGGTTTTCCAGCGCTGCGCTCAACGCCCTGCGCCAGCATGCCTGGAGCGGCGGCTATGGCGAACTCAAGGCGGCGGTGAAGTCGCTGGCGCTGGCCAGCCTGGACGAGGAGATCGGCGAAGAGGAGACCCTGCATCTGCTGGCGCCGGCCGGCGAGCCCACCCTGGCGCCGGCCGGCCTGGCGCCGGAAGTGATCGAGCTGCCGCTGCGCGAGGCGCGCGAGGCCTTCGAACGCATGTACTTCGAGTACCACCTGGCGCGGGACGGCGGCAACATGACGCGCCTGGCGGACAAGACCGGGCTGGAGCGCACCCACCTGTATCGAAAACTCAAAGACCTCGGACTGCGCTAGACACCATGAGAATCATCATCCTCGGCGCCGGCCAGGTCGGCGCCTCCGTGGCCGAAGCCCTGGCCTCGGAAATCAACGACGTCACGGTCGTCGACCAGAGCAGCGCCTGTCTGGCGCAGCTCGCCGACCGGCTCGACGTGCGCACCGTGACCGGCAACGCGGCGCTGCCCTCGGTGCTCAGGAGCGCCGGCATCGAGGACGCGGAAATGCTGGTGGCGGTGACGCAGTCCGACCAGACCAACCTAGTCGCCTGCAAGATAGCGCGAGGCATATTCAACGTGCCGACCCGTATCGCACGCCTGCGTGGGGTCGACTTCGTCGCCGATGAAGCCCTGCTCGCCGACGACATGTTCAGCGTCAGCCATGCGATATGCCCCGAGCAGGAAGTTACCGACTACATCACGCGGCTGGTGGCGTTTCCCGAGGCGCTGCAAGTGCTCGAATTTGCCAACGGCAGCGTTACGCTGGTCTGTGTGCGGGCCTACGACGGTGGCCTGCTGGTGGGCCAGTCGATCAATACCATGAAGGAGCATCTGGGATCCGGCGTCGAGGCCCGCATCGCCGCGATTTTCCGCGACCTGCAGCCGGTGGATCCGGAAGGCAACACGGTGATCGAGGCCGGCGACGAGGTATTCCTGCTGGCCGCGACACGCTTCATCCGGCCCGTCCTGCGCGAGTTGCGGCGCATGCAGGAACCGGTGAAGCGGGTGATGATCGCCGGTGGCGGCAATATCGGCGCCCGTGTTGCCGCGGCGCTGAAAACCCATTGCGAGGTCAAGATCGTCGAGCGTGATTCGCGCCGCGCTGAAACCATTGCGGTGAGCCTGCCCGGGGCGCTGGTGCTGTGTGCCGAAGCCACTGACGAGAAGCTGCTGGCGCAGGAAAACATCGACGAGATGGACATGTTCCTCGCCCTGACCAACGACGACGAAGACAACATCATGGCCGCCTCGCTGGCCAAGCGGCTGGGTTGCAAGCGCGTGCTGGCGCTGATCAACCGGCGCGCCTATGCCGACATGGTGCAGGGTGGTCCGATCGACATCGGCCTCTCGCCAGCCCAGATATCCATTGGTTCGCTGCTGGCCTACGTGCGCCGCGGCGATGTTGAACGGGTGCATAGTCTGCGCCGTGGTGCGGCCGAGGCGCTCGAACTGGTGGTGCATGGCGATCGCGCCACATCGAAAGTGGTCGGCCGCCGCATCGAGGAACTGCCGGTGATCAGGGGCGCGCGCATTGCGGCAATCGTCAGGCGCGGCAGCGAAACCAGCGTCGTGCGGCGCGAAGGCTTCCTGGTCGATGAAGTACTCGACCGGGTAGTGATCCCACACCACGACACGGTAATCGAGGCGGGCGACCACGTCGTGGTGTTTTGCACGCACAAGCAGCAGGTGGCGAAAGTCGAAAAGCTGTTCCAGGTAAGCGCCGGGTTTTTCTGATGTTCTATCGTCTGCTGCCGGTCAGCCACGTTCTCGGCGGGATGCTGATGTTCTTCAGCATCACCTACCTGATGCCCATCGTCGGCTCCCTGATCTATGACGACGGTACCGCGCTCGACTTTGTCGATGCGATGGCGATCTCGTTCGCCGCCGGCTTTCTGCTTTGGTTCGGCACGCGCCGCCACAAGCGCGAATTGAAGCCGCGCGACGGCTTTCTGCTGGTCACGCTGGCCTGGATCCTGATGGCCGCAATCGCGACTTTGCCGCTGATGCTGGTGATCGACGGCCTGTCCTTCACCGATGCCTTTTTCGAGACCATATCGGGGTTGACCACCACCGGGGCCACGGTACTCGCCGGGCTCGAAAAGCTGCCGCCGGCGGTGAACATCTGGCGTCACGAACTCAACTGGCTGGGCGGCATGGGCATCATCGTGCTCGCGGTGGCGATCTTGCCGCTGCTGGGCGTCGGCGGCATGCAGTTGTACAAGGCCGAGACGCCGGGGCCGATGAAGGATGCGAAGCTGACCGCGCGCATCGCGGATACGGCCAAGGCGCTCTGGCTGGTGTATTTCGGCGTCACGCTGGCGTGCATCCTGGCGCTCAAGGCGGTCGGCATGAACTGGCTGGATGCCATCTGCCACGCCTTCGCCGCGCTCTCCTTGGGCGGCTTTTCCACCTACGATGCCAGCGTCGGCCAGTTCGATTCACCGGCGATCGAAGCCGTGCTGATCTTCTTCATGATCGTCGCGGCGATCAACTTCGCCACCCACTATATCGCCTGGCAGGGGCGCTCGCTCAAGGCCTACTGGTCGGACATGGAAGCCAGGGCGGTGGTGGCGCTGCTAGCGGTCAGCACTCTGGTCTGCACCATTTACCTGCTGGCGCGGGGGGTCTATCCGGATTTCGCGACGGCGTTGCGTCACGTCGCCTTCAACCTGGTTTCGATCGCCACCGACTGCGGCTTTGCCAGTCAGGACTATGACAAGTGGCCGATCTTCGTGCCCTTGTGGATGCTGTTCCTGTCCTGCGTCACGGTGTCTTCGGGTTCCACCGGCGGCGGCATCAAGATGATCCGCACGCTGATCCTCGCCCAGCAGGGCCTGGTCGAACTCCGGCGTCTGGTGCATCCCCAACTGGTGGCGCCCCTGCGGGTGGGCCATAACGCGATTCCCCAGCAAATTGCCGGTGCCGTGCTCGGTTTCATCTTTCTTTACATCCTTGCAGTCGGCGAGCTGACGTTTTTCCTGATCGCCAGCGGCCTCGACTTCACGTCTGCAATAACTGCGATCGTCGCCTGTATCAACAATGCCGGTCCCGGTCTCAATGTCGTCGGTCCGGCGCAGAACTATGCCGCACTGACCGACTTCCAGACCTGGGTGTGCAGTTTCGCCATGCTGCTCGGGCGGCTTGAGGTGCTTTCGGTGTTTGTCTTGTTTACACCGGCCTTCTGGCGGCGCTGATGTCAGGGGCGGGGCGGTTGCTTCGCACGCCTCGCTTTGCGTGTCTGGGGCTTTCCTTCGGGGGGCACGCAATTTCGCTTCGCGGGCAGGCAATGCGATAATCCGTTCTTTGCCCTGCCGGATTGCCGCTCATGTCACCCTCGACCCGTCCCAAGAACGATACTTTTCTGCGTGCGCTGCTGCGCGAACCCGTCGAGTACACCCCCGTCTGGCTGATGCGCCAGGCCGGACGCTACCTGCCCGAATACAACGAGACGCGCCGTCGCGCCGGCAGCTTCCTCAATCTGTGCAAGAACCCGCAACTGGCCTGCGAGGTCACGCTGCAACCGCTCTCGCGTTTCGAGCTCGATGCGGCGATCCTGTTTTCCGACATTCTCACCGTGCCCGACGCCATGGGCCTGGGCCTGTATTTCGCCGATGGCGAGGGACCGAAGTTCGAGCGGCCGCTGCGCGAGGAATGGGCGATCCGCGATCTGACGGTCCCCGATCCCAACGTTCACCTGCGCTATGTGATGGATGCGGTGGTCGAAATACGTCGTGCACTGAATGGCTCGGTGCCGCTGATCGGTTTTTCCGGCAGCCCGTGGACCCTGGCCTGCTACATGGTGGAAGGCGGCTCGGGCTCCGCGACCGATTACCGCACGATCAAGACCATGCTCTACGATCGACCCGATCTGCTGCACCACATTCTGGACGTGACGGCCACTGCTGTGACCGACTACCTCAATGCGCAGATCGAGTCCGGCGCGCAGGCCGTGATGATTTTCGATTCCTGGGGCGGCGCGCTGTCGCATGCGGCCTATCGCGAGTTCTCGCTGGCCTACATGCAACGCATTGTCGCCGGCCTCAAGCGCAGCCATGACGGCGAGCGCGTGCCCAGTATCGTCTTCACCAAGGGCGGCGGCCAGTGGCTGGAAGCCATCGCCGACATCGGCTGCGACGCCGTGGGCCTCGACTGGACCACCGATCTGGGCGAAGCGCGGCGACGCGTGGGTTCCCGTGTTGCACTGCAAGGCAATCTCGATCCGATGGCCTTGTTCGCTTCGCCGGACAAGGTGGCGGCCGAAGCGCGGCGTGTGCTGGACAGTTACGCCGCCGACGACGGCGGCGACGGAAAGAATACCGGCGGACACGTCTTCAATCTCGGTCACGGGATTTCCCAATTTACGCCGCCGGAGAACGTGAAAATTTTGGTTGACACCGTGCACAGCCACAGCCGGCGCGGTTCCGCGCGCGGCTGATTTGCCAAGCCAAGGGAGGCGCGGTTTGGGCCGCTTGCTTCCGCGAAAAAGGCCGTCCGACAAGGCTTGCGGAGGGGGCAGAAAAATGCCCCAAGGCGTTGACTTATTCACAGAAATCCGCCAGACCCCGTAGTTTCCGCAGCGGCCCCGCCACTCCCTGATCTGTTCGCGTAACACGTTGTTTATAAATAAAAATATTTTGTTCAAATATTGCACAGAGATGGGAATCGCCTTGTCGGACGGCCACTTAGACGTTTCACCGGCTGCTTACCCACAAAGTTATCCACAGAATTTGTGGGTAAGCCATTTTCCCTTTTGCAGCAAAGCGTTGAGTGCCCATGCAGAGATTTTGTCGAGCATTGTCGGCCAAGCATCTGAGCAGACATGAACATAGTCCGCGTCGCTCTCGATTTGCCCCTGCCGCGGCTTTTCGATTATCTCGCGCCGGATTCTGACGAAAGCGATATCGGCCGGAGGGTGACCGTGCCCTTTGGCAAGGCTTCGCGGACCGGAGTGATTGTCGCGATCGCGGCCGCCAGTGAACATCCCGATGGCAAGTTGAAAAGCGTGACGGCGATCCTGCGCGACATGCCGGCCTTGCCTGCCGAATGGCTGGCGCTTTGCGAATTTTGCGCGCGCTACTATCAAACGCCGCTGGGCGAAGTGACGTCCTTCGCCCTGCCGCCGATGCTGCGGCGCGGCAAACTGCCCCGCATCAGGAAGCCGGCAGCGGACGCCGCCGTAGCGCCAGCGCCAACTGTCGACGCCCTGCCGCCGCTCCTGCCGGCGCAGCAGGCGGCGGTCGAGGCGATAGCCGGCGTTGACGGCTTCCACACCCTCTTGCTGCACGGCGTCACCGGCAGCGGCAAGACCGAGGTCTATCTGCGCGCGATCGACGCCGTGCTGGCCAGGGGCGGCCAGGCGCTGATGCTGGTGCCGGAGATCGCGCTCACCCCCCAGCTCGAAGGCCGCGTCGCGGCGCGCTTCCCCGGCGCCCACATCGTCTGCGCCAACAGCGGCATGGCCGATGCGGCGCGCGCCCGCGGCTTCATCGAGGCGCTGACGGGGCGCGCCCAGATCGTGCTCGGCACCCGGTTGGCCGTCTTCATGCCGCTGCCGCGCCTGCAACTGATCGTCGTCGATGAGGAACACGACGCCTCCTTCAAGCAGCAGGAAGGCCTGCGCTACTCGGCGCGCGATGTCGCGATATGGCGCGCGCATCAATTGAATATACCCATCGTGCTCGGTTCCGCCACGCCTTCGCTGGAAACCTTCCATCACGCCAGCCCAAGGCCCGCCCCCCCCGCACCGGGGGGTGACATCGGTGCGCCGCGCAGTGGCTCCGGGTCATTGGACGGTCCCGCCTTGGGGTCCACCAAGGGGATTTCCTTCGGGGCGCGGCCCACCGGCGGTGGGACGGGTCGCTACCAGATGCTGGAACTGCCCGAGCGCGCCGTGGCCGAGGCGATGCCCGTGGTGCGCATCATCGACACGCGGCGCGAGAAGCTGCAGGAAGGCCTCTCCGCCGCGCTGCTGGCCGGCCTGCAACTACGCCTGGAGCGCGGCGAACAAAGCCTGGTGTTCCTCAACCGGCGCGGCTATGCACCGGTGCTGGCCTGCCCGCCCTGCGGCTGGATCTCGCGCTGCCAGCGCTGCGCCGCCAACCTGGTGCTGCATCTGGCGGACGGGCGCCTGCGCTGTCACCACTGCGGCTTCGAGACGCGGGTGCCGCGCGCCTGCCCCGATTGCGGCAACGTCGATCTGCTGCCCTTCGGGCGCGGCACGCAACGCCTCGAAACCATGCTGGTCGAGCGCTTCCCCGAGGCGCGGGTGCTGCGCATCGACCGCGATTCGGCGAGCACGCCGAAGAAATGGCAGGCGCTGCTCGCGACCATCCACGCCGGTGAGGCCGACATCCTGGTCGGCACCCAGATGCTGGCCAAGGGCCACGACTTTCCGCTGCTGACCCTGGTCGGCGCGGTCGGCGCCGATGCTGCGTTGTTCGCCGCCGACTTCCGCGCGCCGGAGCGTCTGTTCGCCCAGCTCATGCAGGTCGGCGGCCGCAGCGGGCGCGCCGCGCTGCCCGGCGAAGTGCTGATCCAGACCGAATATCCCGACCATCCGCTGTACCAGGCGCTGGTCGAACACGACTACGTGCGCTTCGCCCGCACGCAACTCGACGAACGGCGTATCGCCGGTTTCCCGCCCTTCAGCTTCCAGGCCATGTTGCGCGCGGAGGCGCGGACCATGGAGCAGGCGCTGGACTTTCTCGCCGCCGCACGCAGTGCCGCCGTAGCGCTGGCCGCCGGGGTCACGCTCTACGACCCGGTGCCGATGCGCCTGCAACGCCTGATGACCCTCGAACGCGGCCAGCTGCTGGTCGAATCGCTGAGCCGCCCGGCCCTGCAGGCCTTCCTCGCGGCGTGGATGGAAGTTCTCTATGCGCTGAAGATGCCGGCCGGCCTGCGCTGGCATCTGGACGTGGATCCGCTGGAGTTCTAGCTTTTCCTGAGAAACCACAGCCAGCTGGCCACCTGCACCGCCAGCAGGCCGCCGAAGCTCATCTGATAGGCCGCGCGCATGGTGTAGCCGGCGGCCTGCAGGAGATCCACCATGGCGCCGAAACCCCACTGGATGGCGAAGGCGCCGACGAACACCATCAGGTTCAGCGCAGTGTTGACGCGTCCGGCCAGCGCCGGGCTGAAGTGCGCCTGCAGCAGCGCGTAGGCGAGGTTGCCGACCGAAAACACCAGGCCGAAAATGAACCACAGCGGTTCACCCGGCGCGGTACCGAGCACGATCAGCAAGGTCGCGAGCAAGCCTATGCCCATGCCGCCCTGCAACAGCCGCAGGGGCTGGAGGCCGCGCCGGGCCAGCGGCGCGACGCCGAAGGCGATGCCGAGAAAACCGACCAGCATGCCGCCGCCCATCAGCAGCAGATGGTGGGCGGCCGCCTCGCGCGGCAGGCCGGCGAAGTTCATCAGCCAGGGCACCGCCCACAGCCCCTGCAAGGCCAGGAAGCCGCCGATGATCAGCGTCGATTGCGGCGCGTAGCGCCAGAAGGCGCGGCTGGCGAGCACCGCGCCGAGCCCGGCGAGCTGGCTGCGCAGCGGCTCGGAATGGGCGTGGCCCGGCTTCTCCGGGGTGCTGAAAATTCCCGCCGCGGCGGCTACGCCGGCCACCGCCAGCGCAACGAAGACGGTGCGCCAGCCGAGCTGGGGAATCGCCCAGGACAGCGGCGTCGATGCGGTCAAGGCGCCGAGGCCGCCCGCGGCCATGATCGCGGCATTGAGCGAGGCCTGGCGTTCGAGGCCGAACCACTGGCTGAAGGCCTTGAACGAGGCCATCAGGCAGGCCGAGACGCCGAGCCCGATCAGCGCCCGCGCGAACGCCAGTTCGGTCAGCGAGCTGCCCGCGGCGAACAATGCGCAGCCGGTGGCGGCGATCAGCAGCAGCGCGGCCTCGACGCGGCGCGCGCCGTAGCGGTCGAGGGCGAGACCCAGCGGCAGCTGCACGGCGCCGAAGGCAAGCAGGTAGGCGCTGGTCAGCAGCCCCAGGTCGGCCGCCGAGACGCCCAGTTCGCGCGTCAGCTCCGGCGCGATCACGGCATTGACGTTGCGCAGGAAGTAGGAAAAGTAATAGCCCGCGGCGAAGGGCAGGAAAATGCGTAGCCAGAGATTCATGTTGCGTTTCCGTTGTTGCGCAGCCATTCCGCGCGTTGGGTCAGTCTGCCGGTCCACTGCGGGTCCAGGCCGCTGGCATAAGCCAGCCGCAGCAGCGCGGCTATCGACGGCCGCGGCGCGCCGGCGACGCGCCAGAATTCCGCCAGGGTCACGGCATCGGCCGGGCGCTCGATGTGTTCCAGCCGGTCGCCGGCCGCGACCCCGCCCGCCGCCAGCACGCGGTAGTACCAGCCGGCCAGGCCGTGCTCGGCGATGTAGGCCGCCACGCCCTCGCAGGCCGTGCGCCGATCGATCTTCCAGCACGGCGTGCGCGGCTGCGAAACCTGGATGCGCGCGCCGCCAAGGCGAAACACGTCGCCGATGCAGACCTGCTCCTCGGTCATGCCGCGCGTCGAAAGGTTTTCGCCGAGGCCGCCCGGCGCGAGATTCTGCGCCGCGGGAAAGGCTGCCGCCAGGCGCGCATGGTGTTCGGCGGGAAACTGGTGCAAAGCCTTGCCGCCGCCGCCATGCACCCGGCGATCGGCCTGGGTATCGCCGGCCAGGCCGTCAGCGCTCAGCTGGCGGCGGCCGGCCACGGCGCTCTTGACGATCGCGCTGCTGCGGCTGTCGCCGGCGAGCAGGGCTACCTGACCGGCATACAGGCCGTCGATCAGGACGGGCGGATTCAGGGCCATAGCCAGGCCGCGCCGCGCACGCCGGAGGAATCGCCGTGGCGATGTTTGAGCAGCCTGGTCGCGACTTGATCGGAAAAGACGTGCTGCCCCCACAGGCGCGGCACATTCGAATACAGGCGGTCGATGTTCGACAGGCCGCCGCCCAGCACGATGACATCCGGATCGAGGATGTTGATCACCGTCGCCAGGGCCTTCGCCAGACGCGCCTCGTAGCGCTGCAGCGTGGCTTCGCATTGCGCATCGCCGGCGGCTGCGCGCTGGACGATGGCTTCCGGCGACATGTCGTCGCCCGCGATTTCTCCCGCCGAGCGGCGATGATCGCGGGCCAGGCCCGGGCCGGAGAGGTAGAGCTCGATGCAGCCGCGCCTTCCGCAATAGCAGCTGTCCTGGTGGTGTTCCCCGGGCAAGGGGTTATGGCCCCACTCGCCGGCGATGGCGTTGGCTCCCGTCAGCAGCTTGCCGTCGATGACGATGCCGCCGCCGACGCCGGTGCCGAGGATCACGCCGAACACCACCCGGGCGCCGACGCCCGCGCCGTCGACGGCTTCAGACAAGGCAAAGCAGTTGGCGTCGTTGGCGATGCGCACCTCGCGCGCCAGCAGTTGCTGCAGGTCGTGCCTGAGCGGCTTGCCGATCAAACAGGTCGAGTTGGCGTTCTTGATCAGACCGCTCACGCGCGATTCCGCACCGGGGATGCCGATGCCTACACTCGCCGCCGCACCGCCAGCGCCAACTCTCGATTCCGCCGCGACGACGAGATCGGCGACGGCCCTCAGTGTCGCCATGTAATCGCCCTGGGGCGTGGCCACGCGTTCGCGCAACAACTCCTCGCCTTCATCGCCAAGGGCGATGATTTCGATTTTGCTGCCGCCAAGATCAATTCCTGTCCTTAACATTCTGCCGAGCGTGCCGATAAGCTGGAATAGTATCGTGGCTGAGGCGCCACCGCGGCCCGGCGCGCCCGGCCTGGGCGAGAATCTGCCGACGCCAAGCGATACGGTAAATACTGAGTTGACCATGATTTTGGTAATGTTATTCTTGCCGCCCTATCGCGAAAGTAAGAGGCGGACGGGCGGCTTTTGCACCTTCCTGGCGTGCGTTGCCCTGACCCTGCCTGGCGCGGCACGGGCGGCGGTCGACGAGGAGGCGGCGCTTGAACTGGCGAAGAAGAGCAACTGCCTCAAGTGTCATTCGGTCGACGTGAAGAAGGAAGGTCCGCCCTATCGGGAAGTCGCCAAGAAATACCGCGGCAAACCCGATGCAGAAAAAACGCTTTTCACGCATGTCACAACCGCGCCCAAGGTGAAGATCGACGGCGAAGAGGAGGATCACCAGATCGTGAAGTCGAAGAAGAAAGAGGAAATCCTCAACCTGCTGCGCTGGATACTCTCGCGGTGAGCGCATCTATCCTCCGGGCGAGTGCTGCGGGCCTGGTCCGCGCGCGTGCGATACGGCTTTCTTCCCGCTGGTTTTTGGCGCTCCTGCTCGCCTTGCCGCTGGCCGCCATGGCGGCATCCTCAGGCAAGAAGAGTGACGCCAAGGACATCCTCAGGGTCGGCGATGCCCGTTGCACCCGCTGTCACAACGATGTCAGCGACGGCGAGATCGAAAACTACCCGGTGCTCCCGATCGGCCGTACCAAGCACGGCACGGTCGCCGATTCCCGCACGCCGACCTGCGTGACCTGCCACGGCGAAAGCGAAACCCACCTGAAGCAGGTGGGCACCGAACGTCCCTTGCCCGAACGCCCCTTCGGCAAGAATGCCGCGGGCGACCCGAAGCCCCACAACAAGGCCTGTCTGGCGTGCCACGAAGGCGACAAGCTGATGCATTGGGGGGGCAGCACCCACTCGCGCCGCGACCTGGCCTGCAGTGGCTGCCATCAGATGCACGTAGCCCACGACCCGGCGACGACCCGGGAGAAAGTCGCCGACATGTGCATGTCCTGTCACAAGGAAAAGCGCGCCCAGTTCGCGCGGCCGAACCATCACCCGGTACCCGAAGGCAAGATGGTTTGCGTCGATTGCCACAATCCGCACGGTTCAGCCGGGCCGAAGCTGATGGTCAAGGACAGCGTCAACGAGACCTGCTACACCTGCCACATGGACTATCGCGGCCCCTTCCTCTGGAGCCACCCCGCGGTCCGCCAGGATTGTTCGTTGTGCCATAACCCGCATGGCACGGTCGCCGCCAGCCTGTTGAAAATGCGCATGCCCTTTCTGTGCCAGCAATGTCACGAGCCGGCCAATCATCGCGGCAATTTCCCCGGCCTCAACGGCGCGACCACCAATGCGGTCGGCGCCAGCAGCTTGACCCAGGGACGCGGCTGCATGAACTGCCATACCAACCTGCACGGCGGCAGCAATCCGGCCAATAGCGCCGGTTCCCGCGTGGATCGGCGCTAGGAGAGGCGAATGTCGAAAAACCATCCATCGATGTTTCGCCGGTCGACGCTGGCCGCTGCCCTGCTGGCGGCTTTCGGTCCCGCGTTTGCGCAATCGGCGGCCGAAGTCGCCGCCGTCTCCGACGCGATCCGGCATGATCTGGCGACTCCCGACAGCCGCATCGAAGCCGGCGTTGCCCTGGTCTCCGGCGAAAGCCGGCGCTTCGGCCAGTTCAGCGGCTTCAATTCCGACGGCGCCTATGGCCTGTTCAACCTCGACCTGATCAAACGCGACGACGCGACCGGCACCTGGCTCAAGCTCAAGGGCAGCAAGCTCGGTAACGAAAATCGCGAAATTCGCTTCGATCACGAGCGTCAGGGCGACTGGAGCTATTTTCTCGGATCCGGCCGTTTGACGCGCAACGAACCCTGGATAGTCCGCACCGGTCTGGGCGGCATCGGCACCAGCGCCGAAACCGTCAGCGCCGCGGCGCCCAAGCGCGACGTCAACCTCAAGTTGGAACACGAGTCCTTCGCGCTCGGCGCACGGAAATTCATCATCGGCGGGTTCAATGTCCGCGTCAGTTTCAAACAGGACGAGAAGCGCGGCGACCGCATGTACGGACGCGGCGGCGGGGTCACACAAGAGTTCCTTACCGAACCGATCGACCGGACAATTCGCCAGTGGGAAGTCCTGGTTGGATACGCCGACAAGAAACTTCAGCTGTCCGGCGGCTACAGCGGCTCGTCCTTCGAGAACAGAAAACAGTTGTTGGCCGTGAGCCCTGGCGGCGGCACCGGCATCACGACGCTCGCGCTGCCGCCGTCAAACGACGCGCATCAGTTGGCTCTTTCCGGCGGTTACAACATCGACGACAGCACCCGCACGAGCTTCAGGTTTTCCCACACCCTGGCACGGCAGGACAGCGTTTTCGGCATTGCCAACGCGCCCGGCAAGGCGTCGCTCGACGGACGCCTGGTGACCACTTTGGCGTTCGCCGATCTGTCGCTGCGGCCGCTCGACCGGCTCGGCCTTACTGCGAACATCCGCTATGAAGATCGCGATGACCAGACGCCGACCGCCCTGTATCTGCCCAGCCAGGTTGCTGCGCCGTCCGCCGCGCCCGGCCTGGCCAGTGCCGGATTCACCGGATTCAACGTGCCGCGCTCGCAGAAGCAGCTCAAAGGCATGGTCGAGGCGGGTTACCAGCTCGACGACGGCTACCGCCTGGTCGCCACCGTGGAGCAGGAACAGATCGCACGCAATGTCCCGGTGCAGTACCGGCGCGTTGCCTTCCGCGAGAAAACCGATGAGACCCTGGCGCGACTCGAACTCAAGCGCAGTCTTTCGGAAACGCTCAATGGCGCGGTGTCTTACGTGCGCAGCGACCGGGGCGGATCGGACTACGTCAATGACAGCTATGCGGGAACCGCGGCGGCACCGACCAACCTGGTCAATCCGCTGATCTGGGCCGACCGCCAGCGCGACAAGTTGCGGCTGACGGCCGACTGGATTCCCGACGAGCGGTGGTCCGTACAGTTCATCGGCGACGTCTCGGCCGACCGCTACGGCGGCCGTGCGCTTGGGCCGCGCACGGGCACCGGGATATTTGCGTCCGGCGACGCCACCTATGCAATCAGCGAAAAATGGAAATTCAGCGGCTGGGTCTCGGCCGAACGCACGACCGCCAACCAGACGACGCATACGGACTACGCCTCGGCCGTGGCCAACGCCAAGGGCGTGATCTGGGAGGCGGATATCCGCAACGGCACCACGGCCTGGGGGCTCAGCCTGAAGGGCAAGCCCAGAGCCTATCTCGAAGTCGGCGCGGATCTCAGCAGTTCGACCGATACGGCCGAGCACGGCATGGCACGACTTGGCAATGCCGGGACCGCAACCGACACCTTCAGCCCGACCGCACTGCCTGCCTATTTCTACAGGCAGTTGTCGCTCAAGCTGTTCGCCGACTATGCCATCGAGCGGGATTCCGGGCTGCGCGCCACATTCATCTACGATCGCCGCAAGACCAACGACTGGAGCTGGGCGGGCTACACCTACAGCGACGGAACGACGGTGAGCCAGCCGAATCTGCAGGACACCAGCTTCATCGGCGCAAGCTACTACTACCGCTGGCGCTGAAGGCGCCGTTTATTGGGTATCGGCGCCGAGATAGCCTGCCGATCGCGGGCCGGCGCGGCGCACCTGGTTGCGGCCACCTTCCTTGGCATCGTAAAGCGCGTCGTCGGCCAGCTTGACGAGCGCGTCGCCATTTTCCACTTCATGTCCCGGCACGCCGGCGACGCCGATACTGACGGTGACCTTCAGCCCGTCTATCACCAGCTCTGAAATCCGCTGGCGAACCGTTTCGGCAAGCTGCACTCCCCGTTCCTCGACAACTCCGGGCATGACGATGAGCATTTCCTCGCCGCCATAGCGGCAGGGAATCAACGAGGGTGCTGCCAGTGTCTTGAGCACCGCGCCGATCGCGCTGAGCACGCGGTCGCCGCAGTCGTGGCCATGCGTATCGTTGAATTTCTTGAAATGATCGACGTCGATCATCATCACCGACAGCGGCTGGGCATAGCGCTTCCAGCGCTTGTATTCGGTAACCAGCACCTCGTCGAAATGGCGCCGGTTATGCAGGTCGGTCAAGGCGTCGGTGATCGACTGTTCCTTCAGCCTGGCCTCCAGGCGCTTTTCCTCGGTAATGTCGCGTATCAGCGCAGCCGAACCGATGATCGTGCCGCCTTCGTGGCGTATGGTCGATGCCTGGACCGACAGGATCTTGCCATTCCATTCGAGCAGGGGCGAGGAGGCTTCTCCCCCTTCGTTCTGGATACGCGCCTCCATCCATGCGGAATCGTCGAAAAGATGCAGGAAACCGCCTTCGATGATTGCCTGCTCGCTTCTGCCGATGATGTTTTCCGCAGCGCGGTTGACCAGTACCACATGCTGCAGCGCATCGGTGACCACGATCCCGGAACTGGCGCCATGAATCACGGTATTGAGCTTGGCACGTTCCTCCTTGAGGTTGCCGTAGATCTGCAGCAGCTCTTCGTTCATGTGATTGAAGGAACGGGCCATGCGGCCTATTTCGTCACGGCTGGTGGCCTTCAGCCGCACCGAATTGTCGCCGACCGCGGCGGTTTCCATGGCCTTCAGGAACTCGACGATCTGGGAAACCACGGTACGGTGGGCGAACCAGTAGATCAGCGTGATGATCCCGGCAAGTGCCCCGATGATCACCAGGATCGACAGGCGCCAGGTGTGCTCGACGTCGTCGTCGATCTCCTTCATCGAAACGGTGAGCGTGATGGCGCCGCGCAGGGCGGCCTCGGCACCATGGCACTTCTTGCAGGAAAGTCCGGCGTGTATCGGGCTGAACACCGTGACCAGGCGTTCGCCGCCGGGCTGGGTATGGTAGGAGAACACGCGTTCGCCGGTTTGCCGCATGCGTTCCAGGGCCGGGTCGATGCTGGATACGGCGCGGACCGGCGCCGGTTCGCCCTTGCGGCCGGTGAACTCGAATTCGCCCAAGCGAGCGTTGACCTGTTCCACCGTGGCGTTGTCGACAAAAGCCTGCGTGCCGTCGATGCGGATGATGCGATAGTCGACGACATTCGGCACATTCTTGAGGCGGCTGGCGAAATCCGGCGCCGCCTTGGCATGACCGCCCAGCATGATCGCAGCCAGGCCTTCGGCGACGCTGTCGGTCACCTTGCCCAGCGCATTTTCGGCCTGCTGCAGGGACGAGGCTTCCTGCCGTATCGCATAGGTGAGGGCGATCGCGACGATGCCGAGGATCACGATGCCGCCCACCGAGGCGAGCAGGCGGTGGCCGATGCGCCTGAAGTGGATCATGCGGCACCTCCGCGGGCCGCCGCGGTGACGCGGTTGCGTCCGCTGCGTTTGGCTTCGTAAAGCGCAGCGTCGGCGCGTTCGATCAGTTCGCCGGGCGTGCCGGCGCCGGTTTCGCGGATGCCGGCAACGCCGATGCTGGTCGTCACGCGCAGGCCATCGACCACCATGGCTTCGATGCCCTCCCGGATGCGCTCGGCCAGGATGACGGCTCCCTCCTGCGAAGTCTCCCGGGCGATCACCATGAATTCCTCGCCACCGTAGCGGCACACGGTATCGAGCACCTCGCGGACGTAGGAACGCGTGGTGACGGCAAAAGCCTTGAGTACCCGGTCGCCCTGGTCGTGGCCATGGCTGTCGTTGAATTTCTTGAAGTGATCGACGTCGAACATCAGCACGGCCAGTTCACGTCCCTGCTCGTGGGCCAGGGCGAATTCCCGCGCCAGGGTTTCATCGAGCGCGCGCCGGTTCGCCAGGCCGGTCAGCGCGTCGGTGTTCGACAGCTCCCGCAGCAACTGTTCCAGGCGTTTTTCCTTGGTCATGTCGCGAATGATGGCGGCATGGCCGAGCATGCGCCCGTCGGTGCGCTTGAGGGTCGAGGCATAGACGGCGAGGAAACGCTGGTGGTAGAGGAAGACATCGTTGGTGCCGGCGATGCCCGCGTGTTCCAGCGAGCATTCCATGCGCTGCGGGTCGTCCAGCAGGCGCAGGAAACCCTCCTCGACGATGCGGGCGGCAGGTTTGTCGAGCAGGATTTCCGCCGCCGGGTTGACCAGCACCACAGCGCCGGAACCGTCGGTGACGACAATTCCCTCGTCGGTGCCCATGAGTATGGTTTCCAGCTTGTTGTGCTCGGAATTGAATCCGGCATAACTGTCGCGCAGTTCGCCGGTCATCTTGTTGAAGGACAGCGCCATCAGCGATAGCTCGTCGCGGCCAATGACCGGAATGTTCTGGTTCAGATCGCCGGCAGCGACCTTCGCCATCGCCAGCGAGACGACCTCGATCGGGCGTACGATGTAGCGCCGCAGCACCACCGTGGCCACCACCAGCACCGCAGCGAGGGCCATCGCGAGGACCAGCAGCGACTGCATCCAGGTTTGCCGCACCTGTTCCCGCACGGTGTCCAGCGCGGAGCGGAACTCGAGCACGCCGAGCACTTCGCGTTCCTTGCCGTGGCAGCGGTGGCACTTCTTGACGTTCTTGATCGGCAGCAGGAAGGTCAGGTGCTCCAGGCCGTGCTGCTGATGATAGTAATAGACGAAGCGCTGGGTGCTGATCGCCCGTACCAGGTTGGCGTCGTCAGCGGCGAAAACGCGGTGCTCGTGCTCGGTCGGCCTTGGTTCGAAGTCGGCCTCGCCGCGATGCTGGTTGACCTTGTGGATGGTTTCGTTGTCGCGGAATGCCTCGAGACCGTTGGTGCGCACGATGCGGAAATCGTCGACATCCTTGATACCCTTCAGCTTGTCCGCATAGAGTTCGGCGACGTCCGCCGAGCCGGTGATCATGACCGTCTGCAATCCTTCGCTGACGCTGTTGAGGACTTGCTGGAACGCTCGCTCGTTTTGCAGCAGGATGTTCTTTTCCTGCTGCTTGGCGTAGAAAAACACGATCGAGCCGAAGCCCAGCGCGATCACCGAACAGATCGCCAGGGTAAGTTTCGCGCCGATCGAGGAAAGACCGAGGGAATTCAATTTCAAGGCCTTCGTCGCTCCTGCTGCGGCGCTATTGGACGCATTGCTTTCCACAATTCACTGCTCTGGGCATTGGCGTCTCTGCGCCGGACCTGGGAACGCAGGCGTCGCCGCCACAGGCGATGAGGTTGTCGCGACACTCGGCGTATCCGGGATGAACGGCGGGTTCTCAGCCAAGTCCTTGCCTCGCATGTATGTGTGCACCTACCCGATCATCCCCGCAACAGGGCGCAGATTTCATCGCTCGTATCGGCAAACCGCAACGCAGGTATGGCTGCGGCCACCAGCGGACCGATACTCTCAAAGACAAGCCGCCTTGTTGATCCGTGAATTACGCGACAAACTGCGGAATCTACGTAGCGGCAACACGCTGTCGGGCATGCTGGGCCTTGCCCGACGCCGTCGGGTCGCCGCCGCCGTCGGTCGGCAAGCCAATGCCGTTCTGGTTGACGCCGCGCCGCTTCGCCTTGGACTCATCGGCCGAACAGACCCTTGAGCTTGTCCCGGGCCTTGTCCTCGATCTTTGTCTTGATTTCTTCCTTCTTCTCTTCGACCTTGGCCTTGGCCGCGTCGGCGGCCAGGCTGCCGAGTTCGAGCGTGTAGGAGAGCTTCTCGAAAGGGCCGGCGACGCGCACCGGCACGGTGAGTCCCTTCAACTGGTCGAGGCCCTGCCCGCCCTGGCCGGCGCTGCTGGCGACCACGCTGGCCTTGGCCAGGTAGTTCATGCGTCCGCCGCCGATGTCGATGTCGCCCGCTCCGGAGAGCCGCAGGAAAGGCGACTTCATCGCCAGGTCTTCATTGTGGGCGACGCCGCTGGTGATTTTCAGCGAGGCGGCGAGTTCCGAGAAGTCGGTCTTGTCGCCGGCTTTTGCCTGCTGCGTCGAGTCCTTGCCGGATGCGGCGCCGAGCTTGCCCTGGAGGTCGCGCAGGGTTTGCGCCAGGTTGATGCCCTTGATCGCGCCATCCTTGAGGTTCACCGAGGCGGTGCCGCCCAGCGCCTGCTTCATCGCCGTGACGCTGTCGCCGCGGCTGGCGACGTCGAGCGCGACGTTGCCGCGACCTTCCAGCAAATCCTTGTCGGCCAGATCCTTCATCAGCGGGTTGATGCTGATGCCCGCCAGGTGCTGCTTGAGGCCGACTTGATTGCCTGCCGCATTCAGCGACAGGCTGCCGCTGGCCGTGCCTTCGTAGAGATTCAGGCTCAGCGGCGCGATGTCCAATCGTCCGTCGGCGAGCCTGAGCTTCGCATTCAGCTTGGCCAGCTTCAGCTTCGACACCTGCAGCGCGCCGATGCGGATGCTGCCCTTGACGTCGTGACCCTTGAGGGCGGAGAAATCCAGCTTGCCGCCCAAGGCGGTCTTGTCCTCGGCGGCCTTGGGCGGCAGGTACTTGTCCACGTTGAGCTGGTCGATGCCGAGGTCGAAGACGATTGCCGGCGGCGTGAACTTCGCCACGTTGAGCATCAGCGCGATGGTCGATTCGTCGAAGCGGGTGCCCAGATCAAGCGTGGCGCTCTGCTTTGCCAGATCGGCGCGCAGGCTGCCCGACAGGGGCAGCTTGAGCTGCTTCATCGGCAGCTGCGGATTGGCCAGGTCGATGCTGCCGCCGAGCTTTTCCAGCGCCACGGTCTGCGCCGCCACGTTGGCCGCCACCGGGGAATCGAGGTGGGCCTTGACCGTCGTCTCGCCCGACTTCGCATCGAGATCGAGCGCCAGCTTGCCGATCTTCAGCGCCTTGGCATTGCCTTCGACGTTCGACAGCACCAGCTTTGCCGCGACGCTGCGGCCGCTGCCGGCCAGCGTCGCGCTGAGGCTCAGCGTTTCGCCGCCGGCCTTGTCGGGCGATATAGCGAGCTTCGGCGCATCGAGTTTCAGCTCGAAGGCATCGCCGCCGCTCTTGCCCTTGGCGGCCAGCGCCAGCGCATCGACCGACAGGGTCTGCCTGCCGCTGTCGGCCTGCACGCGCCCGGTGCCGAGATCGAGCCTGGACAGAGTCGTGGCGCTGCCGCTCTTCTCGTCGCGCCAGGTGAATTGCGCATTGGCCAGCTTGATGCCGGCGATGTCGATCTGCAGCGGCGCGCTCGGCGTGTCGCCAGCGCCAACTTTCGGCTTCTTGGTCTTGCTGCCCGTCAGGTCGTCGATGTTCAGCGTGCCATCCTTGCGCTTGACCAGCGTCGCCTGGAGGCCATCGACTTCGATCCGTCGCACCTGCACCTGCTGCGACAGCAGCGGCATCACGGCCACGGCCACGCGCGCCGATTCGAGTGCGAGGAATTCCTCCTTGCCGCCGGGCTCCGACAGACTGAGGCGCCCGAGCCTGATGCCGACATCCGGCCACACCGAGAGTTCGAGTTTGCCGGCGATGTCCAGCCTGCGTTGCGACTGCTCCAGCACCACGCGGCTGATTTCGCCCTTGATCCTTTCGCCGTCGAACAGGGCGTACAGCACGCCGACCCCCACCGCGAGCAGGGCCAGAGCCAGACCCAGTGCGATGCCGATAATGCGGAATGCCTTCATGCGAATTTCCTGTTCCGGGAAAATGAGCTAGATTAATGTGATTGACAGGCGAAGGGGAGTGCAAATGAAATACAAACTGAGTCTTGTTCTGGGCATGGCGTCGACGCTGGCATTCGCGCAGCAGAGCGGCATCGGCATGGTAAAGGTCGAACCGAATCCGGCCCGCGCCGGGCAGGAAGTGAAAATCACCATCGCGGCCGAAGGCGAGGCGCCTGCCTTCTGCGGCATGGTGGTGCATTTCGATGACGGCAGCGAATCGCGCAACGTCAAGATCGACGGCAAGGAAGGCAAATTTCCCGTCAGCATTTCCAAGACCTATGCCAAGGCGGGCAGCTACAGCATCAAGGCCGAAGGCAAGCGCATCACTACCCATTTCCCCTGTGTCGGCACGGCAACGGCCAAGCTGGTGGTCGAACCGGGGCCGGCCGCCGCCGCCGCGGCCCCGACCTGTCCGCAGGGCTACAGGATGGTCGGCCGCATGGGCAAGGCCGGCGATTTCTCCTGCAAGGGCGGCAAGGGCGCAATGGCCCCGGCAAAGCCCTTGGGCTGCGCCATGGGACTCGAATACTTCGCCAACGACAAGGCCAGGCAGATTGGCTGCCGCAAGATGAAGGCGCCCAAGAAGTAAGCCCGCGCATGGCGCGCAGATCCGATTCCGCGCCGTGTTTTTCCTATGTTGCGTTTGTCGTGGCCGCATGCGGCCGGGCTGCGTGTTGCTGTGAAGCGACCCGATGAACAACTTTATTGCTCCGCCGCCGGTGCGCTCGCCATGCGTCGAGGTTTGCGAACTCGATCCGGAAAAAGGGCTGTGCCGCGGCAGTTACCGGACCCAGGACGAGCGTGACTGGTGGGTGGCCTACAGCAATGTGCAGCAGCGGGATGTGCAGCAGCGCTGCGAACAGCGCCGCGCAGTGTCGGCGAGCCGGCGCCCAACATGGGCATCGTCGAGCCGCGCCACAGGAAACAGGCCGGGCGCAAAGACCTCGGAAAAACAAAAGCGGCCCCCATCGCTGGGAGCCGTTTGAAAGCTGGTGGTGATGAGTGGACTTGAACCACCGACCCCCGGATTATGAAGCCAAGTCTGCAACCGCGCCGCGTCAATGGCTTGCAGAATGGACACCCCGCAGGCTGCGGGCTATCATCCAAGCTGATTTATTGGGACGGGGAAATCTTCATGCCTACCGCATCGCTAGCGCTATCCGCACAACTTTCGCGCCGCATCGAAAAGCTCGCTCAGGCGGCGGGACGGACGCCTGAATCCATGCTGCGCTTCGTTATCCGCGATGGACTCGACTATTGCGAGTACGCGGTGAAGAACATCAACGAGGGCCTGGCCGACATCGAGGCCGGGCGCACCCACTCCGCCCAGGATGTCCGGGGACACTTTGCGAAGCGCCGATCTGCCCGTCGTGACAAAAAAGCGGCTTGACTACGCGGCAAGGGCGCGCCGGGACATTGAGGCCATCGAAGCCTACTATCTGGAAGAAGCTGGCGAGACGGTCGCCGACCGGGCGGTGGACGCCATCCTGAACGAAGCCGAGAAGATCGCCGCCCTCGACCTGAAGTTTCGACCGGGCATCCGGACGGGAACCCGAGAATGCGTCATGACGCGCTTCCCCTACACGCTGGTCTATGTGTCCAGGGCGCGGGAGGTCAAGATTGTCCGGGTGCTGCACCAGCGCTCCGAGTATTTCAGCCGACTAAGAGCCCCCAAGCGGACAGGATTGACGAAATGACGGCAACTGATGGATCACCCGGAACCACGAGGGAGTCGGGGCGGTTGAACTGATCGAAAGACCAAGAACCGCTCTTGGAGCTTCCGACCAGTGTAAGCGCGCGCTTACAACATCATCTGGCTTTGACAGCTGCGCGACTGGACTCGGTGTTCGGAGGCTACGATCCCACCAACGAAAACGGCCCCCATCGCTGGGAGCCGTTTGAATACTGGTGGTGATGAGTGGACTTGAACCACCGACCCCCGGATTATGAATCCGATGCTCTAACCGACTGAGCTACATCACCGTGCAAAGGGGCGGAATTATCCTCGCCGCAGGCTTGCCTTGTCAAGACAAGCGCCGGTAGGCGACAATTGCGTCATGAATTTCGATATCGTGATTGTGGGTGGGGGGCTGGCGGGGCTGGCGCTGGCGGCGGCCTTGCGCCGCTCGTCCCTGTCGGTGGCGCTGGTCGAAGGGCGGGCGCCGGTGTTTGCGGAAGACTGGGATACGCGCATCTATGCCATCAGTCCGGCCAACGCGCGCTTCCTCGATGAATTGGGTGCCTGGCGCCATCTGGCGGCGGAGCGCATGGAAGCCGTGCGGGCCATGGAGATACACGGCGATGCCGGCGGCCGGCTGGATTTCACGGCTTATGGCAGCGGCGTCTCGGAGCTGGCCTGGATCCTCGAATCCTCGCTGATGCAGCGCGAGCTGTGGGAGACCGTCAAGCGCCAGGGCAATCTGACCCTGCTCTGCCCGGCGCGCCCGCAAGCCCTGACGATAGGCGCCGAGGCGGCGCAACTGACCCTTGCCGACGGCCGCAGCCTTGCGGCGCGACTGGTCGTGGCGGCCGACGGCGCCGATTCCTGGACCCGCGCCGCGGCGGGCATCGACGTGCGTTTCGACCCTTACGACCAGCTCGGCGTGGTGGCCAACTTCGCTACCGAACTGCCGCACCGCGACACGGCCTTCCAGTGGTTCCGCCAGGACGGGGTGCTGGCCTGGCTGCCCTTGCCGGGCAATCGCATATCGATGGTCTGGTCGGCCGCGCAAGACCCTGGGCGCGAACTGCTGGCGCTCGAACCCGCTGCGCTGTGCGCCCGCGTTGCCGAAGCGGGCGGGCAGCGCCTGGGCGCGCTGGAACTGCTGACGCCGGCGGCCGGCTTTCCCTTGCGCCTGATGCGCGCGCCGCGGTCCGTGGCGCCGCGCCTGGCACTGATCGGCGATGCGGCGCACACGATACATCCGCTGTCCGGCCACGGCATCAACCTGGGCTTCCAGGATGCGCAGGTCCTGGCCGGCGTGCTGTGCGACAAGCCCGGCCATGTGGATTGCGGCGACCTGGCCCTGCTGCGCGGCTACGAGCGGGCGCGCAAGGAGGAAGTGGTGACTTTGCAGACGCTGACCGACAGCCTGCACGACCTATTCGGGCCCGCTGCGGGCTCACTGAGGCGTCTGCGCAATTTCGGATTGAACCTCACCAATACATTGCCGGTCGTAAAGAACCTGCTGGTCCGCTATGCGCTCGCGTCCTGAAGCAAGGGCGTCCCGAATTTCCCTGGAGAACTCATGAAACTATCTTTGCTGGCCGCCACCCTGGCCTGTGTGTCCCTCGCCGCCTTCGCTGACGAGGCCGACGTCAAGAAGGCCGTCGAAGCCAAGCTGGGCAAGGTCGAAAAAATCGTCAAGGCGCCCATGGCGGGGATCTGGGAAGTGACGGTAGACGGCCAGATCTTCTACGCCGACGACAAGGCCACCTACCTGATTTTCGGCAATCTGCTGGACATGAAGACCGGCAGGAACATCACGGCGGAGCGCCAGTTCAACGCCCTGCCCCTGGAGTTGGCGGTCAAGCAGGTGCGCGGTTCGGGCAAGAACGTCATGGTCACTTTCGAGGACCCGAACTGCGGCTATTGCAAGAAGCTGGCGAAAGACCTCATGACGCTGAAGGACGTGACCGTCTATACCTTCCTGCTGCCGGTGCTGGGCGACGATTCCTACGAGAAGTCGAAGGCGATCTGGTGCGCGCCGGACAAGGCGAAAGCCTGGGTCGACTGGATGACGGCCGGCAAGGCGCCGCCTGCCGCACCGGCCAAGTGCAATACCGCCGGCCTCGACAAATCCGCCCAGCTCGGCGGCAAGCTGCGCATCAACGGCACGCCGGCGATTTTCTTTGCCAGCGGCGAACGCGTCGGCGGCTATATCCCGGCAGCGGAAATCGAGAAGCGTTTCAACCCCACGGGCGGCTAGGCGGCCTGGGCTTCATTCGGCAGCCACACGGTAAACACCGAGCCGCCGGCCGGCGGGCTATCGCTTTGCGTGCCGGGAATTCCGCTACGCGGGCTGGTGCTTTGCATGCCAGGGCTACCGCTTCGCGGGCTGGCAACCTCGATGCGGCCGCCATAGCGCTGCACCAGGCCCTGGCTGACCCACAGGCCGAGGCCGGTGCCGTCGCTGGTCTTGGTGGTGAAAAAGGGATCGAACAGGCGCTCGCGGATTTCGGGGGCAATGCCCGGGCCGCTGTCGGCAACGGCGACATAGCCGCCCGGGATGCCGTTTTCCTCGCGGTCGCCGGTGGTCAGCAGCAAGGTGCCGCCCCCGGGCATGGCCTGCAGGGCATTGACGATGAGGTTGATCAGCACCTGCTGCAATTCGTTGCGGTTGATCGTCACCGGCCGCGTCGCCGGCGTCACCTGCACCACTTCGACGCAGGTCTTCTTCAACTGGTGCGCCACCAGGACCAGGCTGTCCTGCACCACCTGATCGAGGCGCACCGGTTCCAGATAGCCGGCGTATTCCGCCGGCCGGGCGAACTGCAGCAGCTTGGTCACGATCAGGCGGATGCGGAACACCTGGTCCTGGATCAGGCGTATCTCGGCGAGTGCCGGTTCGGCGGCGGCGCCCAGGGTTTCGCGCAGCACGTCCAGATTGCCCTGGATCACCGCCACCGGATTGTTGATCTCGTGCGCCACGCCGGCAGCGAGCTGGCCGATGGCGGCCAGCTTTTCCGACATGACCAGACGCTGCTGAGCCGAGCGCAGCGTCTGGTTGGCGGCCGCGAGTTCCGCGGTGCGTTCGGCCACCTTGCCGTCGAGTTCGTGGCCCCAGCGTTGCAGCGCGTCCGTCTGGGCTTCGAGCCGGTCGAGCAGGCGGTCGAAGTGCGCGGCCAGCTCGGCCAGTTCGTCCGCCTCGTCGATATCCGGCGGATGGGCGCCGACCCGCGCCTCGATCCGGCCCGCCTCGATGGCGCTCATGGTGCCGTGCATGCGCCCCACCGGTTGCGAGACGTGCCGCGCCAGGCGCAGCGAGACGAACGCGGCCACCGTCACGGTGAGCACGAACAGCAGCGCCACCGCCGCCAGCGCCAGCCACCGCGCATGCTGGAACGGCGCCTCGAGGAAACCGACATAGAGCATGCCGACCCGCTTGCCGCCACTGTCGACGATCGGTTCGTAGGCAGAAACATACCAGTCGTTGACCACGAAGGCGCGGTCCAGCCAGGTGCGCCCCTGGTCGAGCACCGTGTTGCGCACGGCTGCCGAGACGCGGGTGCCGATGGCGCGCACGTTCTCGAACAGGCGGACGTTGGTGGCGATCCGCACATCGTCGAGAAACAGGGTTGCGGTGCCGATGCTGCCGAGCGGCAGGGCGCCTTCCGGATAAACGATATCGTTGATGCGGTCGACGAAGTCGAGATTCTTGTTGAGCAGCAGGCCGCCGACCAGCACACCGGTGCCGACGCTGCCGTCGCGGGTAGCAACGGCAACCGGCGCGGCGGCGTGCATCACCATGCCGCTGGTCTCCTCCGTGCGTTGCGTCGCCCGTGCATTGCGGGTGGCGATCAGCGGCGTGTGCGCCTTGGCGGTCAACCCCGGGTCAATTTCGGCAAGCTGGGCGGCATTGAATATATCCACCTCGGCTTCGGCGTGGCCTGACAGTGCGCGGCGCAGGATCGGCCAATCGCCGTAGCGGCTGCCCGGCGTCGGGCCGCTGCTGGCGGCGCGCACGCGTCCCTCGCCGTCGAGCAGGATCAGGAAATCGATCCCGAGCTGGCGTCGCATCTCGCGCAACAGCTCGCCCAGCGCCGCGGGACTCGACCGCTCGCGCAAGGCGCGGGCAAGCCTCTCCGAACCGGCAAGGGCCTCGACGCGACGGTCGAGAACGTCCTTGACCTGCCGGAAATAACCGTGGGCGACGGCCAGGTCGCTCTGCACCTTGGTAATCAGCAGCCGGTCGTAATACACCGCGCCCCAGCCGGCGAGGATGCCGATCAGGATCGGCACGGCGACCAGGAGCGGCCCCAGTCCCAGCGCCAGCAGCTTGAAGCGCAGCGAACCGCGGAAGCGCGCGCCCAGCCTGGCGAGAATTCCTAGACTCCCCACGCCGCGCACTTGCGCTCGAGCGTCTTGCGCGAAACCCCGAGCCGCCGTGCCGCCTCGGACTTGTTGCCCTTGCAGGTTTCCAGCACGCCGAGGATGTGGCGGCGTTCGATGGCGGCCAGCGAGTCCTCGCCGCCGGCGTCGGAAGTGATGCCTTCGGGGTAGCCGGAGACGGCATCCCCCGCGGATGGCGCCACGTCGCTTTGCGTACCTGGGATGCCGCTTCGCGGCCAGGTAACGGCGCCTGCCTCTTCATCGGGCACAAAATCGTCGGCGCAGTAGCCAAGTATCAGCGAGCGTTCGACCAGGTTCTTCAGTTCGCGCACATTACCCGGCCAGTTGTAGCGTCGCAGGCGCGCGATCACTGCGGCATCGCAGGTGAATTCGGATACGCCAAGGCGTGCCGACAACTGCCCGATGAAATAATGGACCAGGTCGGGCAGGTCGTCGAGACGGTCGCGCAGGGGTGGCATCAGCACCTCGACCACCTGCAGCCGGTAGTACAGGTCGCGGCGGAAGCGTCCGGCGGCGACCTCGCCCAGCAGGTCGCGGTTGGTCGCGGCGACGACGCGCACATCCACCGGCACTTCCTGTTCCGAGCCCACCGGGCGCACCTTGTGCTCCTCCAGCACGCGCAGCAGCTTGGCCTGCAGCGTCAGCGGCAGTTCGGAAACTTCGTCGAGAAACAGCGTGCCGCCACGGGCGTAATAGAACAGGCCTTCGCGGCCGGCGGCGGCGCCGGTGAATGCGCCCTTGACGTGGCCGAACAGCTCGGACTCGATCAGTTCCTCGGCGATTGCGGCGCAGTTGATCGGCACGAAGGGACCGGCATTCTTCCCGCTGCCGCGCAGGCTCATGCGGTGCAGGGCGCGCGCGGCGAGTTCCTTGCCGGTCCCGGATTCGCCATGGATCAACACCGTCGACGGGGTCGGCGCGATGCGCTTGATGCGGGCGCAGACATCGCGGATGGCCCCCGACTGGCCGACCATGCCCTCGACGCTGTCGTCGCGCTGATCCAGTTCGCGGCGCAGCACGAAGTTCTCGCGCCGCAACGAGGAGCGCTCGAAGCAGCGCTTCACCGCGTTCAGCATCTGCGCCACGGAGAAGGGCTTGAGCAGGAAGTCGGCGGCGCCGGCGCGCAAGGCGTCGATCGCGGTTTCGAGATCGGCATAGGCCGTCATCAGCACCACGTCGCCGGCAAAGCCCTGGTCGCGCAACTGGTGCAGCCACTCGACGCCCGAGCGGCCGGGCAGCGCGATGTCGAGCACGATCAGGTCGAAGTGACGCCGGCTCAGCAGTTCCGCCGCTTCCTCGACGCTGCCGGCGGTGGCCACCCAGCCGCAGCGCCGGGTCAGCGAACGGTGCAGAAAGCTGACCATGCCCGGTTCGTCGTCGACCACCAGCACCGACTGGTGCTGCCATGGCGAAAGCTCAGCCGTCGCGACCGCAGGAACGGAACTCAAACTTGTCTCCTCGCTGGATTTAATTTTGTATGTCGCCAATCATCGTCAATTCGACGTGGCTTGGCAATCAAGCTTTGTCGGCGCGACAAATTGTCCCACTTGTCCCGATATGGCGTGGACATTTTGTCCAGTCGTGATTGCTGCAACGCGGTAAGTGTTTGAGCTTTCGAATAGTGATGAATTGGCGCGTTAATTGCGTTGGTTGACCGCTGGCATACAAACAAGGAGGAGTCAAAAAATGCAAGTCTCACGGCGGCAGTTCTTCAAGGTCTGCGGCGCCGGTCTGAGCGGGTCTTCCATCGCACTGATGGGATTCTCGCCAACATCGGCCCTGGCGGAGGTGCGCAGCTACAAGCTGGCCCACGCCACGGAAACCCGCAATATGTGCCCCTACTGCTCGGTCAGTTGCGGGGTCCTGATCTACACCACGGGCGACAAGTCCAAGAACGCGAAGGCGGACATCATCCATATCGAGGGCGATCCGGATAATCCCGTCAATCGCGGCACGCTGTGCCCGAAAGGCGCGGGTCTGATGGACATGGTCAAGAGCCCCAACCGGCTCAAGTACCCCGAAGTGCGCGAAGCCGGCAGCAGCGAGTGGAAGCGCATCTCCTGGGACGATGCCATCAACCGCATCGCGACCCACGTCAAGAAGGATCGCGACGCCAACCTGATCGAGAAGAACGCCGACGGCGTCACGGTCAACCGCTGGAACACCACGGGTTTCCTCGCCTCGTCGGCCGCCGGCAACGAAGCCGGTTACCTGACGTCCAAGATCCTGCGCAACCTCGGAGTCGTCGCACTCGACACGCAAGCACGTATTTGACACGCCCCCACGGTATCCAGTCTGGGTCCGACATTTGGGCGTGGTGCAATGACCAATCACTGGGTCGATCTGAAGAATTCAGACCTGGTGATCGTCATGGGCGGCAATGCCGCCGAAGCGCATCCCTGTGGTTTCAAATGGGTCATCGAAGCGAAGAAGGACCGCAAGGCCAAGCTGATCGTGGTCGATCCACGCTTCACGCGCTCGGCCTCCGTTTCTGATTTCTATGCGCCGATTCGCGCCGGTTCCGATATTGCCTTCCTCGGCGGCGTCATCAACTACCTGCTGTCGAAGGACAAGATCCATCACGAATACGTCAAGAACTACACCAACGCCGCATTCCTGATCGACGAAGGCTTCAAGTTCGACGACGGCCTGTTCTCCGGCTACAACGCCGAAAAACGCAGCTACGGCAAGGACACCTGGAAGTACCAGATGGGCAAGGACGGCTTTGCCATGGTCGATCCGACCCTGCAGGACCCGAACTGCGTGTTCCAGCTGATGAAGAAGCACTACAGCCGCTACACGCCGGAACTGGTGAGCAAGACCACCGGCACGCCGCAGGATGCCTTCCTCAAGATCTGCGAAATGATGGCCGAGACCTCGGTGCCCGACAAGACCATGACGATCTGTTATGCGCTGGGCTGGACCGAGCATTCGGTCGGCTCGCAGAACATTCGCACCATGGCCCTGATCCAGCTGCTGCTCGGCAACATGGGCATGGCCGGCGGTGGCATCAATGCGCTGCGCGGGCACGCCAACGTGCAGGGCATCACCGACATGTGCCTCTACTCGGAAGTGCTGCCGGGCTACCTGTCGGCGCCGACCGACGCCGATGTCGATCGCAAGACCTATCTGGAGAAGCGCACGCCGAAGGCGCTGCGGCCGAACCAGATGAACTTCCCGCAGAACTTCCCGAAGTGGTTTACCAGTCTGCAGAAGGCCTGGTACGGGGCGGCGGCAACCGACAAGAACGACTACGGCTACGACTGGCTGCCGAAGAAGGATGCCGCCTATGACGTGCTGGCGATCTTCGAGCGCATGCACCAGGGCAAGATGAACGGCTTCTTCTGCCAGGGTTTCAACCCGCTGGCATCGGTGGCGAACAAGAAGAAGGTGGGCGATGCGCTGGCCAAGCTCAAGTTCCTGGTCATCATCGATCCGCTGGCCACCGACACCTCGGAGTTCTGGAAGCCGCATGGCGAGTTCAACGAGGTCGATCCGAGCAAGGTCCAGACCGAGGTGTTCCGCCTGCCGGCCAACCTCTTCGCCGAGGAGACCGCCAGCTTCACCAATTCCGGCCGCGTCATCCAGTGGCACTGGAAGGCCGCCGACGGTCCCGGCGAATCGAAAGGCGACATCGAGATTCTGGCCGCGCTGTTCCTCAAGCTCAAGGCGATGTATGCCAAGGACGGCGGCAAGCTGCCCGAGCCGATTCTCAACCTGACCTGGCCCTACCGCATCCCGGCCAAGCCGTCGTCGGCAGAGCTCCTCATGGAAATCTCCGGCAAGGCGCTGGGCGACGTCTTCGATCCGAAGGACAAGACCAAGGTCATCGTCAAGGCCGGCGACCAGGTGGCCGGCTTCGCGCAGTTGCGCGACGACGGTTCCACCTCCTGCGGCAACTGGATCTACAGCGGCTGCTGGTCGCAGGCGGGCAACCTCACGGCACGGCGCGACAACTCCGATCCTTCGGGACTGGGGCAGACGCTGAACTGGGGCTTCGCCTGGCCGGCCAACCGGCGCATCATCTACAACCGCGCCAGTTGCGACCTTTCCGGCAAGCCCTGGGATCCGAAGCGCACCGTGATCAAGTGGACCGGCACCGCCTGGGGCGGCAACGACGTGCCCGACATGCGGCCCGACGCGGCGCCCGACGAGAACGTGATGCCCTTCATCATGACGCCGGAAGGCGTGGCGCGGCTGTTCGCGCCGGCCATGGCCGACGGTCCCTTCCCCGAGCATTACGAGCCCTTCGAAACGCCGCTGGACAAGAACCCCTTCCATCCCGGCAATCCGAAAGCCACCAGCAATCCGGCGGCGCGGGTGTTCAAGGGCGACATGGAAACCTTCGGCAAGGCCAAGGACTTCCCTTATGTGGCCACCACCTATCGCCTGGTCGAGCACTTCCACTTCTGGACCAAGCACTCCCGGATCAACGCCGTGCTGCAACCCGACCAATTCGTCGAGATCAGCGAGCAACTGGCGCAGGAGAAGGGCATCGCCACCGGCGACAAGGTCAAGGTGCGCAGCAACCGCGGCTTCATCAAGGCCGTGGCGGTGGTCACCAAGCGGATCAAGACGCTCGACGTCGACGGCAAGAAGATCCATACCGTCGGCATTCCTATCCACTGGGGCTTCAAGGGGGTTACCAAGCCGGGCTTCATCACCAACACGCTGACGCCTTTCGTCGGCGACGCCAATTGCCAGACGCCGGAATACAAGGCGTTCCTGGTCAACATCGAGAAAGTGTGAGGAGATAGCTAAATGGCACTACAAAGCTTAGATATCGCCCGCCGCTCGGCGACGACCACCCCGGCACCCGGCGTCCGGCAGACCACGGAAGTGGCCAAGCTGATCGACGTTTCCACCTGCATCGGCTGCAAGGCCTGCCAGGCGGCGTGCATGGAATGGAACGACATCCGCGACGAAGTCGGCGTCAACCACGGCGTGTACGACAATCCGATGGACCTGACGGCCAAGTCGTGGACCGTGATGCGCTACGCCGAAGTGGAAGAGAAAGGCAAGCTGGAGTGGCTGATCCGCAAGGACGGCTGCATGCATTGCGCCGATCCGGGCTGCCTCAAGGCCTGCCCGGCCCCCGGTGCCATCATCCAGTACGCCAACGGCATCGTCGATTTCCACCAGGAAAACTGCATCGGCTGCGGCTACTGCATCACCGGCTGTCCCTTCAACATCCCGCGCATCTCGCAGGAAGACAACAAGGCCTACAAGTGCTCGCTGTGTTCCGATCGGGTGGCCGTCGGCCAGGCTCCGGCCTGCGCCAAGGTGTGCCCGACCGGCGCGATCCAGTTCGGCTCGAAAGAGCAGATGAAGGATTACGCGGCGAAGCGTGTGGTCGACCTCAAGTCGCGCGGCTACGACAAGGCGGGGCTCTACGATCCAGCCGGTGTGGGCGGCACCCACGTCATGTACGTGCTGCACCACGCCGACCGGCCGGAGCTCTACAAGGGCCTGCCCGCAGACCCCAGCATCAGTCCGCTGGTGTCGCTGTGGAAGGGCTTCGCCAAGCCGCTGGCATCCGTGGCCATGGCTGCCGTGGCACTGGGCAGCCTGTTCCACTACGTCATGAAGGGTCCGAACGAGGTCAGCAAAGAGCTTGAGGATGAACTGGAGAAGGAGGACACAAAATGATCCGCAATCCGAAAGACCTTGCACGCTACGACGCGCATGAGCGGGCCAATCACTGGCTGGTGGGCATCTGCTTCATCCTGCTCGCGCTGTCCGGCCTGGCCTTCTTCCATCCGGCCTTCTATCCGCTGACGCAATTGTTCGGCGGCGGGGTCTGGGCGCGCATCCTGCATCCCTACATCGGCGTGATCATGGCGGTGGCGTTCATCGTCATGTTCTTCCGTTTCAGGGCGCTCAACGTCATGACACCGGCGGACAAGGAATGGCTCTCGCGTGCCGGCGAGATGATGAATGGCGACGACCACAACATGCCGGAACAGGGCAAGTACAACGGTGGGCAGAAGGCGATGTTCTGGGTCATGGCGCTCTCCGTGCTGCTGCTGTTCGTCTCCGGCATCTTCCTCTGGCGCGCCTATTTCAGCCTGCCGGTGGATGTGGTGCGCCTTGGCGCAGTGGTCCATGCCGCGATCGCCGCGATCATGATCGCGATGATCTTCGTGCACGTCTATGCCGCGCTGTGGGTCAGGGGAACGGTGCGCGCCATGGTGTACGGCACGGTCACCCGCGCCTGGGCCAAGCAGCATCACCGGGCGTGGTATCGCCAAGTCACCGGCAAGTCCTGAACCGGCGGTCAGCCGCAGCGGCAAACCCGCGGGCTTCGGCCCGCGGTTTTTTATGTAAGACTCTCCCCACCATGAATGCACCTACCCAAACTCCCGTGATCCCGATCAAGTCGAGCAGCGAACCGCCGCATGTGATCGCCCCCGCCGCCGCAAGCGTTTTCGCCACGCGCGCGCAGCGCTTCGATCAGCTCGCCGCCGGCCACAGCTTAAGCGACTGGCTGCACTTTCTGGCGGCCATCACTCGCGCGCAGCACCAGGCGCTGCAAGTGCTGCCGCCGTTGACGCTGCCCGCCGCGGCAGCGCTGGCGCTGGCCCGCGAGCACCGCATGCCGCTGCTGCCGGCGCAGTCCTGGCCGCGCGACCCGGCCTGGCGCAACTGCCTGCTGCAGATCATCGCCGCCGTCTCCCCGGCGGCGCCGGAACCCGCCCGCAAGGATCTGGCGCGGCTCGCCGCCTATGATGCGAAACGCATCGAGGCGCTGGCCGAGCGCGTGCTGCATACCGAACTCTATGGCGACGATGCTGCCCTGCTGCCCTATGTCGCCGCCGCCCTGCAAGTGCTATGGACCGCCGGCGCGGCGCGCCTCGGCGCTGCCCAGATCGCCGCGCTCGACGTGCCCGGCGTCTGCCCCTGCTGCGGCTTCCTGCCGGTCGCCAGCGTGGTGCGCGGCATCGGCGAGGTCGGCGGTCTGCGCTACCTGCACTGCGCCCTGTGCAATACCGAATGGAACCTGGTGCGCGTCAAGTGCTCCGCCTGCGACGCCACCGAAGGCATCAGCTACCGCCACCTCGAAGCCGAAGGCAAACAGGGCGCGGGGGCCGTGCGCGCCGAAACCTGCGATTCCTGCAAGAGCTACCTCAAGATCGTCTATACCGAAAAGGGCCCGGTCGATCCGGTTGCCGACGACCTTGCCACGCTGGCCCTCGACATCCTGGTCGACGAAGCCGGCTATGCCCGCAGCGGGCCCAACCTGCTGCTGGTGCCGGGCGGCTGAAGCACGCGGGCGGCAGGATGCTTTAGAATCAATCCATCGCGTTTCTGCCCGGTTCGGGTGAAATCATGAATCCACTTTCGCAACTTCCTTCCGTCGACCGCCTGCTGTCCGCGCCGACGCTCGCCGCGCTGGTCGACGCCCACGGTCATGCCGTGGTCACCGGCGGCATCCGCGCGGTGCTCGCCGCGGCGCGCGGCGAAATCAGGCAGGGTGCGCCGCTGCCCGACGACGCGGCGCTGATCGCAAGAGTTGGCGCTGGCGTGACGGCGGCAATGCGCCCGAAATTGCGCCCGGTGTTCAACCTCTCCGGCACCGTGCTGCACACCAACCTCGGCCGCGCGCCGCTGCCCGAGGAGGCCGTGCAGGCGCTGATCGCCGCCGCGCGTGCGCCCTGCGCGCTGGAATACGACATCGAGTCGGGCGGCCGCGGCGACCGCGACAGCGTGGTCGATGGGCTGCTCTGCGAACTGACCGGCGCCGAAGCCGCGACGGTGGTGAACAACAATGCCGCGGCGGTGTTCCTGCTGCTCAACACCCTGGCGCAGAAAAAGCAGGTGATCGTTTCGCGCGGCGAACTGGTCGAGATCGGCGGCGCCTTTCGCGTGCCCGACATCATGAGCCGCGCCGGCGCCAAACTGGTCGAAGTCGGCACCACCAACCGCACCCATCTCAAGGATTTCGCCGAAGCGCTGGCGGCCGGCGCTGCGCGCACGGCGATGCTGATGAAGGTCCACGCCAGCAATTACGCGATCCATGGTTTCACCCATGCCGTGCCGGAAGTCGAACTCGCCGCGCTGGCGCATCAACACGGGCTGCCCTTCGTCATCGACCTGGGCAGCGGCACGCTGGCCGACCTCACGGCCTATGGCCTGCCGCACGAGCCGACCGCGGCCGAGGCGATCGCCGCCGGCGCCGACCTCGTCTGCTTCTCCGGCGACAAGCTGCTGGGCGGGCCGCAGGCCGGCCTGCTGGTCGGGCGCAAGGATCTCATCGCGAAGATCAAGAAGAACCCGTTGAAGCGCGCGCTGCGCGTCGGCAAGCTGACGCTGGCGGCGCTCGAAGCGGTGCTGGCGCTTTACCGCGACCCCGCGCGGCTGCACCTGCGCCTCACCGCGCTGCGCCAATTGACGCGGCCCGAGGCCGAAATCGCGGCCCAGGCGGCGCGCCTGCTGCCGGCGCTGCAGGCGGCGCTGGCGGAACTTCCGGTGACGGCGACGATCATCCAGCTGGGATCGCAGATCGGCTCCGGCTCGCTGCCGATCGACCGCCTGCCCTCGGCCGGCTTCGCCATCCGGCCGCAGGCGCGGCGCGGCGGCGTGCTGAACCGCATCGAGCGCGGCCTGCGCAGCTTGTCCAGGCCGCTCATCGGTCGCATCGAGGACGGTGCCTTGCTGCTCGATCTGCGCTGCCTGGAGCTTGGCGAGGAATTCGAGTTCGCGGCGGCGCTGGCGGGCTTGCCCGCGGTGCTGGCCGCACAGGCCGCACAAACGGAGACAGCATGAGGCGACGAGGCCTGTTCCTCCCTGCGATTGCGGCGCCGCTGGTCTGGCTGCTGCTGCAGTCGCCGGCGTTCGCTGCCGACAGCGCCGTGCTCAAGCCGGTCGCGCCGCGCAGCGTGCCGGCCGGCGCGGACCGGCGACTCGCGCAGTTGCTGGCGCAGCACCGGGGCAAGCCCGTGCTGATCAACTTCTGGGCCACCTGGTGCGAACCCTGTCGCGAGGAAATGCCCGCGCTGGCCAGCCTCGCCACGCGCTGGCAGGCGCAGGGCCTGACCGTGCTGACCGTCGCCGTTGCCGACAATGCCAAACGGGTGGAGGAGTTCCTCTGGGAAACCCTGCCCGAAAAGCAGACCTTGCCGGTGCTGCACGACCGCGAGCAAACCATCAGCCGCGCCTGGGACGCACGCGTGCTGCCGACCACCGTCGTCCTCGATCGCCGCCATCGCGTTGTCCTGCGCGGCCAGGGCGCCATCGACTGGGATGCGCCCGCCATAGACAAGCAACTAACAAGACTCATCCACTAATCCCCCCGGAGAAAACCATGGACCGACGTGCTTTCATCAAGACCGCCGCACTTTCCGCGGCAGCGTTGTCCGTACCGCGCTTTGGCTTAGCCGCTGGCGGCTTCAACCCCGACCCGGCCAACGGCTGGCGCGTGTTCGAAGTCACCAGCCGTCTCGAACTCTCGGCAGCCAGCGGCGCGCCGCGCGCCTGGCTGCCGCTGCCCGCCGTCGACGATGCCGCCTGGATAAAGCCGATGGGCAACCTCTGGCAGGGCAGCGCCGCCGCCGTGCAGCAAGTGCGCGATCCGGCCTATGGCTCGCAGATGCTGGCCGCGCAATGGGATGCCGGCGAGCCCGCGCCGCTGCTGGAAGTCGTGAGCCGCTTCGCCACGCGCGACCGCGCCATCGATCTGGCCCGGCCGGGCAAGGTGGCCGACCTCGACCGCGCCAGCCGCGCGCTCTATACGCGCGCCACCGAACTGCTGCCGACCGGCGGTATCGTGCGTAAAACCGCGGTGGAAATCACCAAGGGCGCCAGGAGCGACCTCGACCAGGCGCGGGCGATCTACGAATGGGTGGTGGACAACACCGAGCGCAATCCGAAGACCAAGGGCTGCGGCACCGGCGACATCCGCGCCATGCTCGAAACCGGCAACCTCAGCGGCAAGTGCGCCGACCTCAATGCGTTGTACGTGGGCCTGGCCCGCGCCATCGGCCTGCCGGCGCGCGACGTGTATGGCGTGCGTGTGGCCGATTCGCGCTTCGGCTACAAGAGCCTGGGCAAGAGCGGCGACATCAGCCGCGCGCAACACTGCCGGGCCGAGGTCTGGCTGGCGAACTTCGGCTGGGTGCCGGTCGATCCGGCCGACGTGCGCAAGGTGGTGCTGGAGGAAAAGCCCGGTCTTACGCTGCGTGACGATGTCGTGGTCGCCGCGCGGCAAAAACTCTTCGGCGCCTGGGAGATGAACTGGCTGGCCTACAACTTCGCCCACGACCTCAAGCTGCCGGGTTCGAGCGGCGCGAAGGTCCCCTTCCTGATGTATCCGCAGGCCGAGAACGATACGGGCCGGTTCGACAGCCTCGACCCCGCGAGCTTCGTGTACAAGCTGAGCTCGAAGGAAGTCACGGCCGCATGATTGTCGTGAAATGATTATCGGCACATGATTATCGGAACTGCGGGTCACATCGACCACGGCAAGACCACGCTGGTGAAGGCGCTTACCGGCGTCGATGCCGATCGCCTGCCGCAGGAGAAGGCGCGCGGCATCACGCTCGACCTCGGCTATGCCTACGTCCCCCAGGCCGACGGTTCGGTGCTCGGCTTCATCGACGTGCCCGGCCACGAGAAGCTGGTGCACAACATGCTGGCCGGCGCCACCGGCATCGACTTCGTGCTGCTGGTGATCGCCGCCGACGACGGCCCGATGCCGCAGACGCGCGAGCACCTGGAACTGCTCGACCTGCTCGGCCTCCATCGCGGCGCGGTGGCGCTGACCAAGTGCGATGCGGTCGATGCCCCGCGCATCGCCGCGGCGCGCGAAGAGATCGAGGCCCTGCTGGCCGGCACGCGCCTGCAGGGCAGCCCGGTGTTCGCGCTGTCGGCGACCACCGGCGCGGGCGTCGCCGAGCTGCGCGCCCATCTCGACGCGGCGGCCGCCGCGCACCCGGCGCGCCGCGCCACGGGCCGCTTCCGCCTCGCCATCGACCGCTGCTTCACGCTGGCAGGGCTGGGCACGGTGGTCACCGGCACCGCCTTCTCGGGAAGAGTTGGCGCTGGCGACACGGTGAACATCGCCCCTGCGCAACGCGGCAGTCATGGCGGAATCAGGGCGCGCGTGAAAAGCCTGCATGTGCAGGATCGTCCGGCCACTCACGGCCAGGCCGGCGAGCGCTGCGCGCTGGCGCTGGCCGGCGATTTCGAAAAGCAGGACATCGAGCGCGGTATGTGGGTCGTCGAACCCGCCGCTGCGCGCAGTTTGACGCGCTTCCAGGCCGAACTGCGCGTGCCCGCGACGCAGGCCGCGCTCAAGCACTGGACGCCGGTGCATGTCCATCTCGGCGCCGCCGACATCACCGGCCGCGTCGCACTGCTCGAAGGCGACCTGCTCGCGCCCGGCGCCACTGCGCTGGCCGAAATCCTGCTCGACCGCGAGACGCTGGCGGTGCGCGGCGACCGCTTCGTGCTGCGCGACGCCTCGGCCCGCCACAGCATCGCCGGCGGGCGCGTGCTCGACTGTTTTCCGCCGACGCGGCACAAGCGCAGCCCGGCCCGGCTGGCGCTGCTCGCCGCGCTGCGCGACGACGATCCGGCGACGAGCCTGCATCTGCTGGCCGGACAATCGGCTGCCGGCGTCGATCTCGAGCGCTTCGCCGCCAACTGGAATCTGGCCGACGACGCGGCCGCGGCGCTGTGGCAGGCGGCCGGCCTGCGCGTGGTGGAGAGCGGCGAGGAGCAGATCGGCTTCGCCGCAGCCTGCTGGCAGGCGCTGGGCGAACGCCTGCTGGCGGCGCTTGCCACCGAACACCTGCGCGCCCCCGACATGGTCGGTGTCGAGCGCGAGCGCCTGCGCCGGCTGACCCTGCCGACCCTGGCGCGCGCCGCCTTCGACGCGCTGGTGGCCGAACTGCTCGGCGCGGGAAGGCTGAGTGCCTCCCGCGCCTGGCTGCATCTGCCCGAGCACCGGGCCAGTCTCGCCGCCGGCGACCGCGAGCTGTTCGCCGTGCTGAAGCCCCTGCTCGATGCCCAGTCCCTCGGCCCGCCGCGGGTGCGCGACGTGGCGCGCGATTCGGGCACCGCCGAGGACGTGGTGCGCCAGTTGTTCCGCCGCCTGGCGCGGGCCGGCGAGCTCTATCCGGTGGCGCACGACCATTACTTCACCGCAGAAGCGGTGGCGCAACTCGCCGCCATCGTCGCCGAGCTCAACGCCGAAAAGGCCGCCGCGCGCGCCGCCGATCTGCGCGACATTATTTACCGCGATGGCGGCGGCGGACGCAAGGTGGCGATCCACATCCTCGAATTCTTCGACCGCATCGGCTACACTCGCCGCGTCCGCGACGAGCACCTGTTGCGAAGCCGCGACACCCCTCCGGAGTGGCTGTCACGATGATGTTCAACAACGGAAGAGAACGTTCCCCGGTGGGGCGGCCGGTCTTCAAAACCGGCAGGGGTCGCCATGCGGTCCCTGGTGGGTTCGACTCCCGCTCTCTTCCGCCAGTCTCATGAGCCCGACCTTTCGCGGCGCCGTGCCCGACGGCCTGCTCTACCATCCGCAGTACGACATGTGGGTGAGGCGCGAGGGCGCCGAGGTGGTGATCGGCGCCAGCGCCTTCGGCATCTTTCTCGCGGGCGAGATCATCGGCTTCACGGCCAAGCCGAAGGGCGCCGAAGTGGCGCTGGGGCGCGGCCTGGGCACGGTCGAATGCGCCAAGACCGTGCTCGCCGTGCATGCGCCATTGTCGTTGGTGCTGCTGGAAGCCAACGAGGCTGCCGAGGAGCGTCCGGCCATGATCAATCGCGACCCCTATCATGCCGGCTGGATGGTGCGCGGGCGGCCCCTCGCCTGGGAGGCGGAGCGCGCCGGCTTGATCGATGCGACCAGTTATCGCGAGCACCTGCGGCGCAGCGAACCCGACGCGGAGTTCCTGTGAGCGGCCCGCACGGCCGCCCGAAGGGGCGCCATCCCATATCCGGAGCCGCGCAGCGGCGAACTGCCGTCACCCCCTGCCTCGGGCTGGGGGCTGGGGGGAGGGTAGTCCTGTGAACCCACGGCGCAGCAAGCTCGCCATCCTGCTCTGGTCGGCCACGCCGGAGCGTCCGCAGCTCTGCGCCACGCCCTTCGTACACGCCGCCGCAGCGGCAGCCTTCGATTGCGAAGTGGAAATTCACTTCGCCGGCCCGGCCGTGCGCCTGCTGGTGGCCGGCGTCGCCGATGGCCTGCGACCCTGGCCGGAGAGCGAAACTTCGATCTACAACATGATGCGTCAGGCGGCAAACCTCGATGTCAGCTTTCGCGCCTGCGCCATGGCCATGGGCGCGCTGGTCGCCAAGGACGAAGCCTTGATTCCGGAGTATGCCGGCACGATAGCCGCCAGCGCCTTCGTCGATCGTGCGCTCGATCCGGAATGGGCGACCCTGGTCTACTGAGTTCGCGTTGTACCGCTTTCCTGCTTCGTTGCCGCCTAACGTCGGCCCAGTTGCTCCAGCTCCTCGGGCGTATTGATATTGGCGAAGGCCGCCATGTCGTCGAAATCGACCGCGATGCTGCCAACCTCGGCGAGCCAGGTTTCCATCCTGCGGCCGCCGCCCTGCAGATAGGCTTCGAGCGCAGGCAGCAACTCGCGCCGCAGCAAGGCGAACACCGGCTGCAGCCGGCCGTCGCAGCGCGCCACGGCAAGCCGCGCGCCGCTCACGGCGGCAGCGGCCGCGAGCCGGCGGGCGAGGTCCAGCGGGAAATACGGCGAATCGCAGGGCACGGTCAGCAGCCAGGGTGTCGTGCTCGCCAGCAAGCCGGCATGGATCCCGGCCAGCGGCCCCGAAAAGCCGCCGATCTCGTCGCTCACCACGGGTAGTCCGTAGGCCTGCCACCGATCGAGATGGCGATTGGCGTTGATCAGCAACGCGCCGACCTGGGGCCGCAGGCGCTCCAGCACCATGCTCGCCATCGGCACGCCGTCGAGGGCGATCAGCCCCTTGTCCGCGCCACCCATGCGCCGCCCCATGCCGCCTGCCAGCAGCAGGCCGGTGATGTCGGCAGTCGGAATCGCTAACGGGTTTGACATAGCGCTATTGTGAACTTGGTTTGGACTGTTTGTTCGGCAGGGATGCTCGGCACCGGCGGATTGTCGCACTGCGCCGGGGTCAAACAGGTGGCCGGTGCTGATCCCGCGTTCCGGCGGTGCCGAAATGGGTCGTGGCGCCGTCTTGATCGGCCGCGCTGGCAACCAGCGCTTCCTGGACGTCAACGATCCGCAAAGGATCGATTACAACGCCTGATTGGCTCAAGAGTTGGCGCTGGAGACACGGCGACGTATCCCTCCGGCGAATGTGAATCCGTCACCCCGGCGCAAGCCGGAGTCCAGGGCCATGCCCCTGCCCCGGTGGACCGGGCGCGTCGCCGTCCCTGACTCGCCGGCCTGCGGCTCCCCTCGCTGCGGGGCCGCGCCAGGCCGCTGGCTAAACTCGCTTCTCGCTTTGCGCGCCTGAACGCCGCTGCGCGGGACGGCGTCGGACAACGCCAGCGGAAATCTCCTGGCACGGCTCCTCGCTCGGCGGCTCATAAGGGCCGCCGCCGCGCCCGCCCCGCCTGCGCCTCAGGCTTGCGAGCGGCATGGAAGGGGGCTAAGCTGGCGTCATTTCGTCGTGTGCGATGTTCGTGCGATACCTGCGATCAGCGCCGTTCTGAAACAGCGAAGGCCACCAATGAACAATCCAGAACCTCTGATCAACGGTGAATGGCGGGCGGCGGAGCTGGAGAGCGTCAAGTGAGCACCGGGCAAGCCGCTGCTCCGCTGCAATCATTGATCGGCAGCCGCATCGTCGTGCTGCGCGAGCAGCGGGTGATGCTCGACAGCGACCTCGCCGAACTCTACGGCGTGGAAACCCGCATCCTGGTGCAGGCCGTCAAGCGCAACCTCGATCGCTTCCCCAGCGACTTCATGTTCCAGATGGAGAATCAAGACCTTGCGGCTTTGAGATCACAAATTGTGACCTCAAACACCGGGCGCGGCGGTCGTCGTACCGCGCCCTATGCCTTCACCGAGCAAGGCGTCGCCATGCTCTCGTCGGTACTCAACAGCCCGCGCGCCATCGTCGTCAATATCGAGATCATGCGCACCTTCGTGCGCGTGCGCGAACTGGCGGCCATCCACGGCGATCTGGCCGCGCGCTTGAACGAACTCGAAGAAAAGACCGAGGCTCTGTCGATGCGGCACGATACCTTCGCGCAAAACACCCGTGCGCAGTTGAAGCAAGTATTCGAGGTCATCCGCCAGCTCATGACCCCGCCCGATCCGCCCAAGCGGTCGATTGGATTTGTGACGGAAGACAAGGCCAGCAAGAGCAATGCGGCCAAGGGCAAGAGATGAGTGCGGAAACTTCGCCGTGTCGCCATCCGCAACGGCTTCATCAGCGCCAACTCTTACCGAAGAGGCCACACTCCGACCGCTGTGGTTCCGGTAATCGTGCTATTCACGGCGATGCGAATTCAATTCGAGCACGGCCCCTTTGATTGCGCCTGATTGGCTCAAGAGTTGGCGCTGGCGACACGGCGATGCATCCGTCAACCCGGCGCAAAACGGCGTCCAGGCTTTTTTCCAGCCCCGGCGGACCGGCCGCGTCGTCGCCCCTGAACGCCGGCCTGCGGCTCCCCTCGCTGCGGGGCCGCGCCAGGCTGCTGGCTAAACTCACTTCTCGCTTTGCGCGCCTGAACGCCGCTGCGCGGGACGGCGTCAAACAACGCCAGCGGAAAACTTCTGGCACGGCTCCTCGCTCGGCGGCTCATAAGGGCCGCCGCCGCGTCCGCCCCACCTGCGCCGCGAGGCTTGCGAGCGGCATGGAAGGGGGCTAAGCTGGCGTCATTTACTCGTTCGTCCAGGTCGCGCAGTACATGCGATAGCCAACACAAATGCCTATCTATGGAAACTACTGCTATGCCTGAATATGGGAACTCGGCGATTGTCATGTGCGCATTTGGATTGCCAAATCCGGACACAAGAGTCTGTATCTGGGCATTTGTAATGGCCTACATTTCAGGTTATGCGTCTCTACGTTGCTATCTTTTGGATGCGTTTTAGGTAATTGCCATGCCGAAAAGGAAGACGAAAGCGCCTATTCAATATTCTGGTTTTGTTCTGACATTTGAGCCAGAGCGAACCCAGTGGCTCGCAGAACGCCTCCATTCGGGCACAGAGCTTACAGAATCATTCTCCGCACTCGACTGGTCATTTGAGCGGAGAGAATTGGTCTTGCTTGTGCTAAACGCTGCGCCTATCTCAATATCTGCGATCGCACTGATGGAACGAATGCATGGCAGCGGCGGTTCAGGAAAACTAAAAATGCGAATGTCGAAGATGGTTGTCTTCGATGAGCCAGTTACAGATTCGGAATTTCTTGTTACTGACCTGCATTCGGTGGTCTGTACTCCTGAAACTTTAAAGCGAACTGAACCGACTACCTGGGACGCCTTGATCGTTGAGCTTTGTCGGGCTCGCCCAAAGTCCGCTGAAGCAGTTGCACAGCTCATTTCTTCGCGTGAGACAGAACGCCGCATATTGGGCCAATCAAACCGTGTCGAACGACTGAATGAGCAACGTGACGGACTTGGCCTGACACTGGATATCGCACAACTTGATCGCGCATCCGTGATGAAGGCGATGAAAGTTGACAACATTGAGAAGGCCAATTCAATCCTTGATTTGCTGGATGCCTTGCCAATTCAGGAACGAAGTCTTCTTGAGCATGATGCAAGAGTTTTCAACTTATTGCTCGGACCACAAGCTTCACACTCAGCGGTGTTCTCGGATGGTTCAGATCGCTCAGTACGTGTTCACGTAGTGGATAAGACAGACCTCGAAACCGTACTCGGCATCGATCTAATTATCTACAGCACCTGCTACGAGAACTTTTTGCTCCTGCAATACAAGAGGATGGCCAAAGGGGGTGAAGGATGGGCATATCAAGTTAGTCCATCATCCAATCTCCATTCACAGCTAGGCAGCATGGCCGCCTTTCGTGCTGCCACCAAAACGATATCGGCCTCCCCATGTTCTCCGACAATCTGGAGCTATCGCCTTAACGATGAGCCTTTTTACTTTAAGTTTTGCGAGCAGTTCCGTCCAGATGCGCGAGATGACAGCCTAGTTCCAGGAATCACATTATCGGAACCCCATTTAAGGGAGTTCCTCACTGTGCCAGAGGCCATCGGGGTTAAAGGTGGGCTGTCAGTTGGATATCACAACTGCCCGCGTTACTTGAACAATACCGAGTTTATCCAACTCGCAAGAGTCGGCTGGATCGGCGCAGGGCAACAGTCGGTAGCATTACTAAAGAAGGTACTCGAAGCAAACAAAAAAGGGGGGCGAGCGGCGATGCTTGCTGTAATCGACACCCCAAAAGGAAAATCAGCATCAGGCCGAGCGAGAAAGAAATAGATGTTCTGTCATTTTTGAGCGACGCATAACGAATAGCGTTTATCCGCCGCTGAGGGAGAGTGAGTCGAGCACGGAGGGTCATTGCGGCGGATAGACGCTATTCGTTGGGCCTCTTATCACATGACAAGGCAACGCTCACTGGCTTCCGAAATTCATAGCTACTTCCGGTCGGTATTCCGCCTTACAAACCCCGACTTTCTGCACCGTTACGCTTTTTGACTCAGCAAAGGAGTACTGAAATGGAAAGGTTGTTTCGGGTCTACATTCACACACAAGGCGATGAAAGCGTCCGAGAGCTTGTTGTTACTGCTTCGGATGAGAAGCAAGCGCGTGAGCGAGCGCTGGATCACGTCAAAGCAGCTAACCAAGGGAAGGGTGATCGGACAAAAGCACAATCCGAAGTACTGACTGAGATTCTTGTAGTCAGGCCAACGAGCCGACCTCATTGCCTCATGATTCATAGCATCCCCGCCGCTGTCGTAGATCGCCTTTAAGGCAAATCTATGCAATTGTCACCCAGAGGCCCAACCCATCATTCCACCGGACGCTGCGCGAAAAAGCCACGCAGCATCGGTGAATTCAAACGTCGGGCCTCTCATTCATGAGCGACTGGCAACCTCTACTGAATATCCTTGCTGGTATCCCGGTGGCAGTCCTGACGGCATGGCTTACGGTCAAGCTCTCGCTGAGCCGCTTTCGTTCGGAGAAATGGTTTGAGCGTCGTCTTGACTCATACACAAAGGTCATTGAGGCGCTGCATTTCATGAAACACTGCACCGAGACTGAAATGCGGGCTGAGGTACAAGGCCACGAAATTGACGAGAAGGCCAAAACTGAACTCCTGACTTCATATGCGAAGGGGCGCTCTGACTTGAGACGGCTCACCGACATGGGAGCACTAATCTTCTCTCCAGCGGCCGTAGCACTTCTCGACACCCTCAACAGCGAATTGCTTGAGGCATCGGGCGCCCCGTCGTACTGGGAGCATCTGGACGCCGAGGGTGCAGCAATTGCCAAATGTCTTTCCGCGCTTCGCACAATTGCAAAGCGAGATCTCAATGCTTAGTGCGGGGCCTAAACAATTTATCTTCTGGCTCACGTCATCATGACCAATCCATTTCGCTTCTTACTAACCCTTGCATGTTTGTTGTCTATCGCTGGTTGCTCTAGTGGCGACCCTGGACCTCTGGCAGGAACCTGGAAGATGAGTGGCCTAGTGCCGATGACCGTTAAGTTCAGGCATGGCGAAACCGAGGCTCTCGGTATCATCGAGAAAGTTTCCTACGAAGTAAAAGGCAATGACGTTATCGTCACTTACCAAGACGGCATAGCTAAAGGCATGGCAATGCGTTACACCGTCACGGGTCCCAATTCAGTCCGCACGGAAATGGGGGTGCTTCGGCGCATCAAATGAACACATCCGATACGCCCCCAACCGTGCTCAACCAGCTCTGTGCGATAAATCCGCGCAGCGCCGGCCGGCTCCACGTTAAGGCCCATTTTTTTGCAGCGATGAGGACGAAGCGCCAATCACACAACTTTACTTAGGGGAGAGAACCGATGGACTTCATTGATCACCTACGCGTACTGTCGTCACGGATCGCGAACACCAAGGACATGATCCAAACGGAGGAGGCTACGAAGACCTCCATGGTCATGCCACTTATTCAGATACTCGGCTACAACGTCTTCGATCCGATGGAAGTGACACCCGAGTTTGTTGCTGACGTCGGCACAAAGAAGGGCGAGAAGGTCGACTATGCGGTTCTGAAAGACGGTAAGCCGATCATTCTTTTTGAGTGCAAAAAAGCTGGTGCCGACCTGAATATCAATCACGCCGGCCAGCTCTTCCGATACTTCCATGTCACTTCTGCTCGCTTTGGCGTTCTGACGAACGGTTTCATTTATAGGTTCTTCACCGATCTCGAACAGCCAAACAAGATGGACGAAAAGCCATTCTTTGAATTCAACATTCTTGAATTCAAGGACCGCGACGTTGAGGAACTGAAGAAATTCGCGAAGTCGGCTTTTGATCTGGATACGATCCTGACCACTGCCAACGACCTCAAGTTCACGCGAGCCATTCAAAACCGTTTGGCTGAATGGATGGCCAATCCTTCCGAGGAATTTGTGCGCCTCGTTTCGGCCGATCTGCTTGGAAACAGACGCTTCACTCCCACTGTGAAAGACCAGTTCACGCTCATCGCCAAGCGCGCATTCGAGCAACTCATTGCGGAACGCATTAACGAGAGGCTTAAAGGAGCCATGGCTTCTGAATCGGCACCGGCAGCTACTCCCGCTGCTCCCGTGATTCCAGTCGATCCATCAACCGAGCCCCAGGTTGCGACCTCGCCGGAAGAAATTGAGGGATTCCACGCCGTCCGCGCAATTCTTAGAGAACTTGTAACTCCGCGGCGCATCGTTATGCGCGATGCCCAAAGCTATTGTGCAATTCTCCTTGACGACAATAACCGAAAGCCAATCTGCCGTTTGCGATTCAACAATACCCAAAAGCTTCGGCTCGGAATCTTCAACGGAAGTAAGGATGAAGAACAATTGCCATTGGAAAGCGTCGATGACATTTTCAACTATGCGGAGCAGTTGAGGGCAACCGCCACGTCATATATACCGACGACGGGATCGGAATCAAATAGGCTAGGCTAAATTTGATCGAATGCGAAGTGCCGCGCCTGCTGAAAGAGATCGAGGCCGAAATCCTCGCTCACGAAAAGGACATCATGGCCATGCTGAAGGATGTAACCGCGTGAGCAGCCAACGGGCCGCAGCAGCAACTGTCAAGGATTTCTTGACAGTTCAAGCGGCGGCCAAGCTGGCAGGAAATTCAGTTATTAAGGAATCCTTAACGACTGCCAGGGCGTTGGTAACCGCGGCGATTTGGAGGCCCGCTTCGGGGCCAATTGACGGTGCGTCGCCGTCCCGCCAGCGCCAACTCTTGGATCGAATGTGCCAAATCAAATGGGTGAGTCTCGCATTCGATTCCGTGATATTGACAATATGTAGCCGCATGGCTACAGTGCCTTCTTGATAGAAATTCGCAAAACTGACCTCTTCGCTCAGTGGCTCGACGCCTTGCGCGACCTTCAGGCGAGGGCGCGCGTCCAGGCCAGGATTGAACGGCTCGCTGCCGGAAACCCCGGGGACGTCGAGCCGATCGGCGAAGGTGTCTCGGAGTTGCGGATCGACTACGGTCCCGGTTACCGGGTGTATTTCAAGAAGCGGGGGCGAGAGTTGATCATCCTGCTGGCCGGTGGAGACAAGAGTACCCAAGCCAGAGACATCAAGGCCGCCTTGCGTCTCGCACGTAATCTTTTGGAGTAGCAACCATGGCCAAAACCGTCACCACTCGCTATGACGTTTCCGAGCACCTCAGAACTCCCGAGGAGATGGCGGCTTACCTTGAAGCCTGCCTTGAAGAAGCCAATGGGGATGCCGCCTTCATTGCCAAGGCACTTGGCGATATCGCTCGCGCCAAGGGCATGTCACAGGTCGCTCGGGATGCCGGGCTGTCCCGCGAAAGCCTTTACAAGGCGCTGTCCGGCGAGCGTAGTCCAGGTTTCGATACCATCCTTAAAGTCGTCGCCGCGCTCGGGCTCAAGCTGCACGCCGCAACGGGTCGCAGCTGACCGCTCGGCCCTCCGGGGGACACCGGTCTTGCAGGCCGTGACCGCACGCCCTTGCTCGGGGGTGGAAAACAAATCGGCCACAAACAGAATCGCCGTCCCGCCAGCGCCAACTCTTGACTGACGAGGCATGCTGCCCGCGGCGGCGCGCGATTGTCGTTGCCGGAATCGGCTCCGCGGCGTCGCGGTTTCCGGAACCAAAACCCGAATTACACTGTCTGCTGCTATGCGCGATCGCCGCAGGCCAACCGAGGAGCCCCCGATGAGACGCCTGTTTTACCTGTTCAGTTTTCTGCTTGCCGCCGCATTCAGCCTGCCGGCGGCAGCGGCCGACCGCCTCGATGGCGTGGTGCCGCTGGTCGGCGACGACATTGCGGCCGTGGCGAAATTGAAGGCCATGCCCGAGCGCCATGCCCTGCTGTACTTCGGCGATCACCTGAACTGAGGGACGTGCCGCTACACCGTGAGTGTGCTGCGCAGGCCCGAAGTCAGTGCCAGATTCATCAAGAACTATGTCGGCGTCCATGCCGATTTCGTCGAACTGGACATGGATGACGATGATCCGCGTCATGCCACGGTCAAGCGCTTCAATCCGCGCAAGCTGCGGCCGGTGTTGGTCTTCCTCGACGGCCAGGGCAAGGAGGTGGCGCGGCTCTCCGGCGGGCTGAAGACCACCGAGGACGCGCTGCTGCTGGATCGTTTCGTTTCGGAGAAGCATTACCGCAAGTCGGATTTCTCGGCCTTCAAGGCGGCGCAGCGGGGCTGATGGCGGCCTCGGTTGGGGTCAGTCCCTGGCGTTGCGGCTCGATCCGGCCTTGCGCGCCGGCCGGGTTGCAGCAATGCAGCAGCAGGCCGGTCAGCACGGCGCCGCCGACGATGTTGCCCAGCGTCACCGGCAACTGGTTCCACAACAGCCATTGCGTTACCGTGATCTCGGCGCCGAGCATCATGGCGGTGGGGATCACGAACATATTGACGATGGAATGCTCCAGCGCGAGGGCGAAGAAGGTCGACACCGGCAGCCAGATCGAGGCGATTTTGCCGGTGCTGGCGGTGGAGCTCAGCGCCAGTACGGTGCCCAGCGCGACCATCCAGTTGCACAGCACGCCCTTGACGAAGGCGGTCAGCCAGCCGTTGATGCCGGCGTGCTGGTAGCTGAGCGTTTTCGCTTCGGCCACGGCGATGAGCTTGGCGCCGAGCGGTCCCGGGCCCTGGATGAAGGCTTCGGTCAGGGCCAGCGCGATGAGGAAGCCGGTGAACGCGCAGCCGAGGAAATTACCCAGATAGACCCAGCCCCAGTTGCGCAGCGTCTGTTCCCAGCTGACCTTGCCGCGCGCGATGCCGACCGGCAACACGGCGAAGTTGCCGGTGGCCAGTTCCAGGCCGAGCAGCACGATCATCGCGAAGCCGACCGGGAACACCGCGCCGGCGATCAGCGCCGCGGCGCCGCCCGTGAAACCGTCGGCGGCCTTGAAGGCGAAGGCGGTGGCATAGGCCAGCAGCGCGCCGGAAAGAAAGCCTTTGAGCAGCATGGCCTGGGTGCCGAGCGCGGCTTTCTTCGCGGCGGCGGCGCCGATTTCTTCCATCAGCTGAGCGGGTGCGACGTAGTCCATCGGTTTCTCCTTCAGGCCGGATTGGCTTGCCGGTCGCCGCCGCCGGCCGGTGCGTCCTGAGACGCGGGCGTGCCGCCGACGAACAGGGTGCCCAGCCAGCCGGCGAACAGCAGCAGCGCGAGCTTCACCATCAGCCAGCCGGTGCTGCCCTGTTCGTCGACCAGGTAGTTGTTGCAGACGCGCACCGGCGCGGCGATGTAGAGCCAGCCGAGCACCGCCAGCATGCTGATGAAATTGGTCCACACGAAGCCGCGGCCGATGGCCGTGAGCTGGCGCCAGGCCAGCGCCAGCGGCAGGCCGACCAGCAGCGGCAGGCTGATGAATTTGGCGGCCTCGGTCAGCGGGTCGCCGAGCGCGGCATCCAGCGCGCGCGGCAGCATCCAGTAGCTGGAGGCGAACAGCGCCAGCACGACCAAGGGCAGCGCGCCGCCGCAGGCGGCCAGCAGCGCCTCCTGGCGGCGCGCCGGCAGCAGGCGCGCGAGCAGCACGCCGGCGACGGCCAAGAGCGGAATCTGCAGCAGCATGTGGGTGCTCATCGCGGCTTCCAGCGCGCTGCGCGCCACGGGTGTGGCGAGGAACAGATAGCAGGCGCCGAGGCCGATGCGGGTGTGCCGCAGGGTAGTCGCATGAAGCGCCAACTCCCTCCCCTTCAAGGGGAGGGTGGGGGTGGGGATGGGGCAAACCGGTGGTGACACGCCGACAGAACGCCCGGTTCGTCCCCCATCCCCCTCCCGGCCTCCCCCTTGAAGGGGGAGGAGATGTTGTTTCCGCCGGTCATGCGTTTGCCATACGGTGTGTCGGTTCATAACGATCTCGCGATGCGGTCGGCGAACGCTACGGGCTGGTCGATGTCGCTGATCTGCGCCAGCTTGCCGTCGCGGCCGAGCAGGTGGATGGCGGCGTTGTGCTCGAAGCCGCCGAGCCCGTCGGGGATCACCACGACGCCGAAGGCCGCCAACAGCGGCGCGACTTCGTCCGGGCTGCGGATGCGCGCGATGCGCCAGTGCGCGCCGTCGGCACCGAAGGCCTGGCCATAGGCCTTGAGGCTGGCCGGGTCGTCGCGCGCGGCGTCGAAGCTGATGCTGAGCAGGGCCACCTCGCGCCCCAGCGCCTGCGCCGGCAGGCGCTCGCGGACCTGGCGGAAGGCCATGCCGAGGCTGCGGCAGAGGGTGGTGCAGCGCGTGTAGATGAACTCCACCGCGAGCAGCCGGCCCTGGTAATCCTGCAGGCTGAAGCGGCGGCCGTCCTGGTCTTCCAGCGCCGCCGCGGGCAGGCTGCGCGGGCTGCGCAGGACGTCGGCGCGGCGCGCGGTTTCGGCGGTGAAGGCGGTGAAGCCGTCGGTGCCCGACCAGAACACGCCGATGCCGAGCAGGGTCATCAGGGCGGTGGCGACCAGCCCGGTCCTGCCCGCTTTCATGCCGCCGCGCCCTGTGCCAGCGGGGCCCGCGTGTAGTCGCGGCCGGCCGCGCCGAGGCGGCTGAAGAAGCGCAGCACGAAGATCAGCGACGAGGCGACCACCAGCGCCGCGAACAGCGAGCCGATGCGGTCGTAGGGCAGCCACTCGGGCAGATGCACCGCATAGCGGCGCGCCACGCTTTCCTTGCCGGCGTAGAGGAAGCTCAGGGTGAAGCCCAGCGCGCCGCTGGTGAAGCCCCAGAAGGCGGCGCGATCGAGCCAGCTTTCAGGAGCGTGCTGCGCCGGCTTGCCGAGGTAGTAGACGAAGCCGAAGACCATCGCCACCATGCCCAGCAGCAGGTAGGTGTGGAAATGCCCCGGCACCCACAGCGTGTTGTGCATCACGTAATTGACCGTGATCGTGCCGTCGATGAAGGCCGGCATGGCGCCCGCGGCCCAGCCGAAGAGCGAGATGAACAGCAGGCGCGAGGCCATGTCCCAGCGGATGCCGGAGCGGAACACGATCATCAGCGCGCCGTAGCCGGTGACCACCAGGATCGGCACGGTGTTCAGGTAGCCGATGATGTGGCCCATGATCAGCATCCATTGCGGGAAGGCGAAATCCATCAGCAGGTGGTGCGGGAAGATGAACATCACCATCAGCGTCGATGCGGTCCATGAAGCGAGGAAGACCTTGTTGGCTTTCCACGGGCGCTGGGTGTAGCGCGGCAGGATTTCGTAGACCGCGATCACCGCCATGTAGATCGTGGCGTTGATGAAGACGTGGCCGAAGAAGTAGATCATGCCCTTGGCCAGCATCGGGTCGATGGTGAACTCGGGCAGGTAGAGGTTCACCAGCATCATGGTCAGGATGCTGGCGCCGACCACCAGGCCGACGATGTTCACGATGGTGACCATGGTGCTCGCCACCACGGTCGGCGGCGGCGCGTTGCCGTCGTCATGGCCGAAGAGCTGCGGCCAGCCCAGGGCGCGGGCGAAGTTGCCGTAGCGGACGATGATGGCGCGCGCGATGTCGAGGTGCATCAAGAGGAAGCCGACGCCGATCACCAGCAGCCCGCCCATGAACAGGGCTGCCGCTTCCTGGCTCCACATGCCCATGGCCTTGGACGGCATCGGGTAGAGGAAGGTCCAGGCGCCGTGGAAATGCCCGAACACGATGCTGGTGATGATCATCGCCACGCCGACCAGGAACAGCGCCAGGTTGGCCATGAAAATGCCGGGCGACAAATCCACGTACTGGCGCAGGAAATGCCACATCACGGCGGCCCCGGCGATGCCGGCGATACCGACCATGCCGGCGCCGTGCAGGGTCATCAGTTCGTAGAACCAGTTCGCGCCGATATCGATGATCTGCGCCTGTTCCAGCCGCATCAGCAGGCCGACCAGCATCATCAGCAGCAGCACGGCGCAGGCGGTGCCCAGGTAGGCCAGCACGCCGGCCGTGGCCCCGCGATCGGGAGTGTGCTCGTAGGTGGTGTTCGCCATTTTGGTTTCCTCTTTACAGGCTGCCGACTTTGATTTCGGACATCATGTTGTGGTGCGCGATGCCGCAGTACTCCATGCACAGGATCTTGTAGGTGCCATCCGCGGTGAAGGTGTGGCGCAGCGTGTTGGTGTAGCCGGGCATGGCCTGGGTCTGCGCCACCAGGTGCATGTCGGCGTCGTAGATGCCGAAGCCGTGGTTGATGTCGGCGCTGGTGACGCGGAACTCCACCGGCTGGTCCTTGACGACGCGGTCGCGGCTGAGTTCCCAGCGCCACTGGTGGCCGGTGGCTTCGACCACCTGCGCCGGGCCGGCCTGGTTGCCGGCGCGGCTGGCGCCGTAGGGCAGGTCGAGCAGGGTGTAGATCATCGCCGGCCCGAGCCCCGCCACCAGCGTCCAGAACAGCTTGCTGCGGATCCGGTAGGCGCGCTTTTGCAGCGGCGTGTAGTCTTCCACGCGGACGCCGGAGTTGATGGCGACGAAGCCGAAGCCGAAGGCGACCAGCGTCATGAGTACCAGGGAAAGCTGCCAGGCGATTTCTTGCATCATGGGTTCCTTAACGAGCTGTCGATGGCGCTGCTTGGCGCGGCGCGACGAGGCGGCCGAGATTCGGACCAGGCGTCGGGCTGAGATTCGCCAGGAGGTGGAAGGACCGCTCCTGCTTTTCCCAGAGCACCAGGCTCACGCTGTTGCGCAGCGGGTCCGCGCCGAGGCCGGGCGGGACTGCCGGGACGCTTTGCGCCGGTTGGTGATCGAGCAGGCGCTGGAAGCTGGCAAGCAGCGGATCCGGCTTCGCCACAGGCTCGGCGTGGGCCGTCGCAGCGAGCAGGCCGCCAAGCAGCAGCGGCGCCAGGCATTTTTTGACGTTCATTTCGTATCCTCCTTTGGTTGGCGGGCAATTTCCCGATACGCATCCAACAGTTAGCGAGCGCCATGCCAGGCCTGTCAGCCACTTGATATGAAACATATTTCTTGTTTTGTTGGGAATGTGATATATGTTTCATGTCGTCAATGAACGTTCTCCTGAACGTTCATTCTGAACACCTGACGAATCCCGACGCCAAACAAGGAGGACATCCCCGATGCCGACCATGAAGATGCTGCAAGGCTTTCTCGACAGCCTGGAGGAAGGCGTGTTGTTCCTCGATCCCGCGCGCAGGATTCTGGAAATCAACACGGCCGCGCTGCGCATGGTCGGCCAGCACCGTGCCGTGATCATCGACAGCCTGTGTCCGACGCTGTTCGCCGGCACGCAGTGCGCGCGCGAATGCGAAACCCGCGGCTATTGTTCGCTGACGCCGGCGCCGGGCGAGGACGGCAAGATCCAGGACATCGTCCTCAAGGGGCCGCAGGGCACCGACATCTCGCTGCGCATGTGGGCCATGCTGCTGCCGCCCAACGATGGCGGACTGTATTGCGCGATCATCCTGCGCGACTGTTCACGCGAAATGGAACTGGAGGCGAAGGTGCGCGAGCGCTGGCAGCTCGGCGGCCTGATCGGCCGCAGTTCGGCAATGCAGGATCTTTACCAGAAGGTGCTGCGCGCCGCGGCGAGCGAGGCCACGGTGCTGGTCACCGGCGAGAGCGGCGTCGGCAAGGAGCTGGTGGCGCGGGCGCTGCACGACAATTCCGTGCGCGCCAAGGGCCCCTACATCGCCGTGCATTGCGCCGCGCTGCCGGAAAACCTACAGGAATCGGAACTCTTCGGCCACGCCAAGGGGGCCTTTTCCGGCGCCACGGCGGCGCGCCTCGGACGCTTCGAGGCGGCCAACGGCGGCACCCTGCTGCTCGACGAGATCGGCGAAATCTCGCCCGCCACCCAGATCAGGCTATTGCGCGTGCTGCAGGAACGCGAGGTCGTCCGCGTCGGCGAGAACCTGTCGCGCCGCGTGGACGTGCGGGTCGTCGCCGCCACGCACCGCGACCTCTCGGCCATGGTCAGGCGCGGCGAGTTCCGCGAGGATCTGTATTACCGCTTGCGCGTGCTGCCGCTGCATGTGCCGGCCCTGCGCGAACATCGTGACGACATTCCGCTGCTGACCAGCAAGCTGCTCGGCGACCTGGCCGAGCGCTATCGGCGGCCGGACCTGCGGCTCTCGCCCGAGGCGATGCTGGCCATGGAATCCTACGACTGGCCGGGCAACGTCAGGCAGTTGTTCAACGCCCTGGAATATGCCGTGGTGCAGTCCGACGGACCGACCATCCTGCCGCGCCATCTGTTGCCGGAACTGGCCGCCGAGTCCGCGGCTCCGGCGGAAGCGATGCCTGTCGCCGGCCTGCAGCTGACGCGCTACTACATGGCGCCGGCGACGGCCGAGCAAGAACAGGCGCTGATCCTGCGCGTGCTGCAGGAATCGGGCGGCAACAAGGCCGAGGCTGCGCGCCGCCTCGGCATGTCGCGCACCACGCTATGGAAGCGCATGAGCCGCATGGCCTGAACGCGGCACGCCGATCGACGAGGGCTGCGGATTCAGGACGGCTGCCCGATGGCGGCTTGCGCCGCCATCTCGCGGTGGCGGCCGGTGGCAAGGCTGTAGATGCGCAGCAGATCCTCCTCGGACACGTCGATGAAGGAATCCATCTGCGTCAGGGCGAAGACGAAGTCTTCGTGCGAAATCGCCTCGTAGTCGGCTGTCGCGGGAGCTGCCGGGACGGCCCGGCGGGCCAGCAAGGCCGGGTAGCGGCGCCAGGGGAACAGCGCATTGAAGGCCACGGCGACGGCCAGGATGATCAGCACGTTGATCAGCACCGGCGTCACCAGGAAGCTGTAGCCAAGGGCGCGCACCTGCTCGCTACCCAGCACCGCCGCCAGCGCCGTGGCCGCGGCCGGCGGATGGATGCAACGCAGGTAGTGCATGGCGCCGATCGCCAGGCCGGTGGCGAGGCTTGCCGCCAGCAGCGGGTCGGGCACATGGCGGGCGCAGGCGACGCCGATGGCGGCCGACACCAGATGGCCGCCCAGCACCGGCCAGGGTTGCGACAGGGCGCCGTGCGGCACCGCAAACAGCAGCACGGCCGAGGAGGCGATCGACAGCATCAGGATCGGCGCCGCGCCGGCGTCGAGCAGCGAGCGGCTCAGGGCGAATACCAGCAGCAGGGCGACAAAGCCCCCGAGCGCCGATATCAGCCGTTCGCGGTGGCTGACCGGGCTGAATTCGATGCCCAGCATTCTCTGCCACGGCAACTGCGTCGCCGGGTCGCGTGCATCCATTTTTCTTCTCCCTGATCCGCTTTGGCGTTGCGCAAAGCGCAAACGACAGCTTCGCACGCATCCGGCAAAAGCGGAATGATTCCGGTCAAGCGCCGTCTGCCGAGGCTGACCGAAGCGAGGCACACGGCCGGTAACACGGCCGGCATTCTTATCGGCTACACTCGCCGCGTGCGTGAGGGGCACATATTGCGCAGCAGCGGTGCGAGCCACGCATGCTTAAATCCATAACATCATCGGAAGGGCGGTTTCCCCGGTGGGGCGGCCGGTCTTCAAAAGCGGCAGGGGTCGCCATGCGGTTCGCGGTGGGTCGACTCCCGCTCTCTTCCGCCACCCAACGCGAGGAGCAAAGTCATGACAACGCAACGCACTCTTCAGCAGCGCATTTACGCCACTATGTACCCGACTGCGCGCATCGCCGCCCTTGCCGCGGCGGGCAGCCTGCTCGCCGCCTGCGCCGGCATGGAAGCCGCCGGGCCGAAGGCCAGCGCGACGCTCGACGCGCGCTCCGGCAGCAGCGTCAGCGGCACGGTCGACTTCCAGGCCGTCGGCCAGAAACTGCGCGTCGAGGCTCGTGTCACCGGCCTGACACCGGGCCAGCACGGCTTCCATGTGCATGAAGCCGGCGACTGCAGCGCGCCCGATGCCAGCAGCGCCAAGGGCCACTTCAACCCCGCCGGCAGGTCGCACGGCCATCACGGCGGCAATGACCGCCATGCCGGCGACATGCCCAATCTGGTGGCCGACAGTGCGGGCAAGGCGGTGCTTGCCGTCGAGGTGGATATGCTCTCGCTGACCCAGGGACCCGGCGGCATTCTCCAGCGCAGCGTGGTGATCCATGCCGATGCCGACGACTACCGGTCGCAGCCGGCCGGCAATTCGGGCAAGCGCGTGGCCTGCGGCGTGATCCGTCCCCTCGCTGCCGGCAGCGGCAGAAGCGAGTACTGACTGGGCCCATGACGCGCAGGCTCGATCCGAAGCGGGCGACGCAGTTGTCGCGGACCATGTCCTGATGAACGCAATGCCGTCGACTGTCCCCGGCGCCTGCCCCTCCTGCCGGGCGCCGATGAGCGCGCAACGTTTCCCGCGCAAACTCAACGGCGACGTCGAGCTCGACCTCTGTTTCGCCTGCCAGGGCATCTGGTTCGACGACTACGAGAGCCTGCAACTCGCGCCCGCCGGCGTCGTCGAACTGTTCCGGCTGATCCACCAGCACCGCGACGACCAGCGCCTGCCGCTGGCGAACCCCTTGCGCTGCCCGCGTTGCAACGAGCGCCTGATCCATTCGCAGGACCGGGTCAAGAGCGGCCTGTTCAACTACCTGCGCTGCGGCCAGCACGGTCGCTTCATCAGCTTTGGCCAGTTCATGATCGAAAAGGGCTTCGTGCGCCAGCTGAGCGGTGCCGAGATCAAGGAAATCAGCGCCCGCATCGGCGTGGTGCGCTGCACCGGTTGCGGCGCCGCGGTGGATATCCGCAAGGAAAGCGCCTGCGGCCACTGTCGGGCGCCGATCGCGATCCTCGACCCGCAGGCGGTCGAACAGGCGCTGGCCGGCTATCAGCAGCTTGCGCTGAAACAGGCCGCTGCGCCGGCTCCGGCGCTGCTGGCGGAGACGATCCTGTTCAGCGAACGCGAACGCAGCCGGCAGCGGCGCGAACGCGGCAACGCCCTGAACGCCGATATCGGCGACCTGCTGCTGGACGGCGTGGCGATGGTGTGGAACCTGGTGCGGCGCTGAAGCGGCGCAATTCCGGCCGCGCCGGAGGCGGGAACGGACGTTCCAGCCGTTGATTGTTGAAGGAATACGGCTGGCGGGCCGGTCGTCGCGGACGCTGTTGGCAGCCTGAAGTTCTTGCCGGGGAATGCCAACAATTGCATGGCGGGCATTCCGCAAGTATGCTTGAATCAAACGATGAGTCTTGTATTTTTCGGATACTGAGGGAGCGCAAAATGGAATGGACTTTTAATCGCGCCGGATTTGGCGCCTTGGGTTTGTGTTTTTTGCTCATGGGCGCTGCATTGCCGAGCCTGGCGGCGCCAACAACATCGAATTCCGCCGCCGCTGCCGCCGCTCCGGCCCCGGCCGGCGCCGCCCGGTTCGCCACGGTCTGGCGTATGCGCGGCGAAATCACCGCGGTGCGAGGCAACGCCAGCAGAAAGCTGCGCGAGGGCGATCCGGTTTACGTCGGTGAGCGCGTGCGCGCCGCGCCGCAGGCGGAGGCCGTGCTCAGGACCGAGGATGCGGGCGTGGTCGCGGTCCGTCCCGGCACCGAATTCATCGCCGAAAAATTCGCCGCCGAGGACAAGCCCTCCGACGGCTTCACGATGCGGCTCGTCACCGGCTCGTTGCGCGTGATCAGCGGCTGGATCGCCCAGACCAACCGTTCCGGGCACAACATCGTCACCGCTTCGGCCACCATCGGCATTCGCGGCACCGACCACGAGCCCTACGTGCTGTCGCCGGAGCTGGCCCGGGAGACTTCCAACCCGGAGGGCACCTACGACAAGGTGAACCGCGGCGGAACCACCATGCAGGTCGGCGACAACAAGCTCGATATCGATCCGGGCAAGGTCGGCTTCGTGCGCGCGCAGGCCAAGACCAAGGACCGGGCGCTGCTGACCATCCTGTTGCCGGTACTGCTCGACAAGGTGCCGAGTTTTTACATGCCCGGCGAATTCGACTCCGAACTCGACCGCTATTCGCAGACGGCCGACCAGGAAAGCAAGAAGCAACTCGAGCAAAGGCGCAAGTCGCCCGGCGCCGCCGCCGCCGCTGCCGCCTGTGCGCCGACCGATATCGCCAAGACCTGGCTGGCGCAACTCGACGGCGCGATCGCCAAGGCCGATGCACAGGCGATCATCGCCATGTTCGCGCCTGACGTCGCGGTGCGTGCCACGGTGAAGGACAAGGACGGCAAGATGACCAGCGTCGATCTCCTGCGCGACGAACTGGCCCAGAGCACCATCGCTGCCATGAAGGGGCTCAAGGACTACAAGCAGCGCCGCGTGTGGACCGATGCGCGCCTGACCGACCTCTCCGGAGGCATGACCTGCGACCGCATCAGCCTGAGGTCGGTGGTGGTCGAGCAGGGCAAGCAGTCCGGCAAGCCCTATCGCTTCGAATCGCTGGAGCAGTACTCGATCGAACTGCGTGCCGGCAAGTGGGTCGCGGTCAAGGCCGAAACCACGCAGCAGTAACAGCGGCGCTTCACCCGGAAAAGCGGGACGGGCCGGCAAGCCCGTCCCGCTTTTCAGTTCAGTAGCGGTTCGGCGTCGCCAGGACGGCCATGGTGACGCGCGAAACGCAGATCAGCCGCTGCGCTTCGTCGTGGATGCGCACATCCCAGACGTGGCTGCTGCGTCCCAGGTGCAAAGGCCGCGCCACGCCGTAGACCCAGCCGCTTTCGGCGGCGCGCACATGGTTGGCGTTGATTTCCTGGCCGACGCAGTGGAATTTTTCGGGATCGACGACAAACGCCGCTGCCCAGGACGTCAGGGTTTCGGCCAGCACCAGCGAGACTCCGCCATGGAGCACGCCCGCAGGCTGCCGGGTGCGCTGGTCGACCGGCATGCGCCCCTTCAGGTAGTCCTCGCCAGCCTCGATCAGCTCGATGCCGAGATGGCCGTTGGCGCAGCCCTGGCCACGCCGGTTGGCCTCGTCCAGGGGAAAGCAGGTGTGCCAGATCGCCATGGGATTTTCGCCGGAAAGTCGCGCCGGAAAGTCGCGCCGGCGCAGCCGCCGGCCGGGATGATTTTTCTGGAGCGGGTGAAGGGAGTCGAACCCTCTTCATCAGCTTGGGAAGCTGAGGTAATGCCGTTATACGACACCCGCGTCGCGGCGGATTTTAACGCTACATCAGAACGATGTCGAACTGCTCCTGGGTGTAGCCGCTCTCCGCGTGGAGCGAAATCGGCAGGCCGATGAACTCGGACAGCATGGCCAGCGCCTGCGATTCCTCTTCGAGAAACAGGTCGATCACGGCCGGCGCGGCGAGCACACGCATTTCGCGCGCGGTGAACTGCCGCGCCTCGCGCAGCAGTTCGCGCAGCACCTCGTAGCAAACTGTTTGCGCGGTCTTCACCTCGCCGCGCCCGCCGCAGGTGGGGCAGGGTTCGCAGAGGATGTGGGCGAGGCTCTCGCGCGTGCGCTTCCGGGTCATCTCGACCAGGCCGAGCTGGGTGAAGCCGGAAACCGTGATCCGCGTGTGGTCGCGTGCCAGCGCCTTGTTGAATTCGGCGAGCACCGCCGCCTTGTGTTCCTCGTCTTCCATGTCGATGAAGTCGGCGATGATGATGCCACCCAGGTTGCGCAGTCTGAGCTGGCGCGCGATGGTTTGCGCTGCTTCGAGATTGGTCTTGAAAATCGTGTCGTCGAAATTGCGCGAGCCGACATAGCCGCCGGTATTCACGTCGACCGTGGTCATCGCCTCGGTCTGGTCGAAGATCAGGTAGCCGCCCGACTTGAGATCGACGCGGCGCGCCAGCGCCTTCTGGATTTCATCCTCGACGCCGTGCAGGTCGAACAGCGGCCGTTCGCCGGTGTAGTGCGTCAGGCGGTCGGAAACCTGCGGCACGTATTCGTGGGCGAAGTTCTGCAGTTTCTGGAAGTTCTCCCGCGAGTCGATGATGACGCTGCTGGTTTCGCTGCTGACCAGGTCGCGCAGCACGCGCTGCGCCAGGGTCAGGTCGTGGTGCAGCAGCATCGGCGGCAGGGCGCCGATGCTGCGGCTCTTGATCTCGCGCCAGATGCGGCGCAGGTAGGCGATGTCGGCCGCCAAGTCGTCGTCGGCGGCGTCGGCGGCGACGGTGCGCAGGATGTAGCCGCCGGGCTGGTCGGCCGGCAGCAGGGCCTGGATGCGCGCGCGCAGCCGCTCGCGCTCGGCTTCCTCGCCGATGCGCTGCGAGATGCCGATGTGGGTGTCCTGCGGCAGGTGCACCAGCAGGCGCCCGGCGATGGAGATCTGCGTGGTCAGCCGCGCGCCCTTGGTGCCGATCGGATCTTTCTGCACCTGCACCATCAGCGATTGGCCTTCGCTCAGGATGCGTTCGATGGGGCGCGTTTCGTGGTTGCCATGGCCGTTGCCGGCCGGACGTTCGCTCCAGATGTCGGCTACGTGCAGGAAGGCGGTGCGCTCCAGGCCGATTTCGATGAATGCCGACTGCATGCCGGGGAGCACCCGCACGACGCGGCCGAGATAGACGTTGCCGACGATGCCGCGGCCGTCGGTGCGCTCGATGTGCAGTTCCTGCACCACGCCCTGCTGCAGCAGGGCGACGCGGGTTTCCTGCGGCGTGAAATTGATCAGGAACTGTTCGGTCATCACGGGCCCCTGTCCTCCTCACGGCGCTGGCGCGGCAGCGCCGTCACAGCGGATAACCGAAGTCGCGCAGCAGCAGCGCGGTTTCGCACAGCGGCAGGCCGACGATGCCGGAATGCGAGCCGCGTATCTCTTCGATGAACACCGCGGCGCGACCCTGGATGCCGTAGGCGCCGGCCTTGTCCATCGGTTCGCCGCTGCGCACGTAACGCCCGATTTCCTTGGCGCTGAGCGCCCGGAAGCGCACTTCGCTGACCGACAGGCAGTGCTCGACGCGCTCGTACTTGGCCATGGCGACGGCGGTCAGCACGCGATGGCTGCGGCCGGAGAGTCGCGCCAGGATTTCCGCCGCGTCGGCTTCGTCCTTCGGTTTGCCGATGATCTCCCCATCCAGGTCGAGCGTGGTGTCGGCCGCCAGCACCGGGTGCACCACCAGCGGCCGGCGCGCCAGGAGGGCGGCGCCGAAGACCGCCTTGGCCCGCGCCACGCGCTGCACGTAGTCTTCCGCGCTCTCCCCGGGCAGCCAGTCTTCGTTGACTTCCTCGTCCTCGCGCGGCCCGCCGCGGAACAGCAGCAGGTCGAAGCGCACGCCGATCTGGGTCAGCAACTCGCGGCGGCGCGGACTTCGGGAGGCAAGGTAGATGCGCGGATCCATTATTCTTGGGCAGTGTGGGTGGCAAATCGTTCAAGCATAAATCAGTCGCGATGATAAGGGTGGCCCTTTATCACACTCGCGGCACGGTACAGCGCCTCGGCGAGGATTACGCGCACCAGGGCGTGGGGCAGGGTCAGGCTGGAAAGGCGCAGGGTTTCGTCGGCGCTGTTCTTGATCCGCGGATCGAGTCCGTCGGGGCCGCCGATGATGAAGGCCACGTGATCGCCGCCGGCCATCCATTTTGCCAGACGCTCGGCCAGTTGCCGCGTGGTCGGCGCCTCGCCGCGCTCGTCGAGCGCGATGCGGCGGCAGCCGGCCGGCAGTTGCGCGTCGATGCGCGCCGCCTCCAGCGCCATCATGGCCTCCGCGCTCTTGCCCGAGCTGCGCGGCTCGGGCCGGATCTCCAGCAGTTCCAGCGGCAGTTCGCGCGGCATGCGCTTGGCGTACTCGGCCCAGCCGGTCGCCACCCATTCCGGCGGCCGCGCGGACACGGCCGCGACGATCAGTTTCATTCGCCGCCGGCGTCGCTGTCGGCTTTCTTGCGCGGGCGCTTGGGCACCACCTTCCACAATTCTTCGAGGTTGTAATAGACGCGCACCGCAGGTTGCATGACATGCACCACGATGTCGCCGAGGTCGACCAGCACCCATTCGCCGGTCTCCTCGCCCTCGATGCCGATCACCTCGCCGCCGGCCTCCTTGACCTTGTCATAGACGTTGCGCGCCAGGGACCTGACGTGACGATTGGAATCGCCGGTGGCGATGATCACGCGGTCGAACAGGGCCGAGATTTTGCTCGTGTTGAGCACCTCGATGTCCTTGGCCTTGATGTCCTCGAGGGCGGCGACGGCGATTTTCTGAAGTTTTCTAATGTCCATGCGAAGTCCGGTAGAGCTGATGGGAATCAATATAGTCGAGAACGGCCTCGGGAACCAGATAGCGTACGCTGAGGCCGCTTGCCAGGCGTCGGCGGATGGCGCTGGCGGAAATCTCCAGCGCGGTGATGGCGAAGGGCACGATGCGGCCGGCCGGGGCGCCGGCGAGATCGGCGGCGACACCACGGCGCGCGGCAAATTCGGCATCCAGCGCCGCCTCGCCAGCGCCAACTTTCAAGTCATGCCCCGGCCGCGTCGCCACGGCGATATGCGCCAGGCCGAACAGTTCGCGCCAGCGATGCCAGGCTTCGATCCGGGCGAAGGCATCGGCGCCGAGCAGCAGCACCAGCGGTCGCTGCACGCCGTGCAGGCGGCGCTGGCGTTCCAGGGTGTCGATCGTGTAACTCGGCGCCGCGCTTGCTGCCACGTTTGCTGCCACGCTGGTTGGCGGGATACCTGCCTGCCGCACTTCGGTCGCGTCGACGCCGAATCCCGGCATGTCGGCCAGCGCCAGCTCCACCATCGCCAGGCGATCGGCGGCGGCGCATTGCGGCGCCTCGCGTAAGGCCGGCTTGCCGGCCGGAATCAGGCAGACCTCGGCCAGGCCCAGGGCCTCACGCGCTTCCAGGGCCAGGCGCAGGTGCGCAACGTGCAGCGGATCGAAGGTGCCGCCGAACAGGCCGAGCACTCCCGCGCCGGGCTCACTCATCGGCCTGGGCCGGCACTGACGCAGGCACGGTCACGGGTGCTGCGAACACGTCGCGATAGGACAGGTACACGCTGGCCACCATGGTCGGCGCCAGCACGAAGATCAGCAGCATGCGCAGCGCCACCGACAGGATGTCGAGCAGGGTCTGCGACAGCAAGCCGGCGACGATCAGGATCAGGCCCGGCACCAGGGCGCCGACCAGGGCCAGCACCAGTCCGTACATGGCGAAGGCGCGCCAGTTGCGCCAACTGGCGACGAAGCTGAAGAACAGCGATTTGCCGGCGCCGACGCCGTTCCAGGCGGTCAGCAAGGGCGCGAACCAGAAGGCCATCAACAGCGGCGAGGCCAGCACCAGCAGGATGCCGAGATCGGTGGCGAGCGCCAGTGCTTCTTCCTGATCCATGCCGTCGCTGATGTTGATCGGTTCGCCCAGCGCTGCGCCGCCCAGCACCAGCAGGCTGGAACCCACCAGGTGCAGGCCGCCGAGGCGCAGCAGGCCGACGCGCTGGGCGCTGATGCCGAAGCCCAGGGTGTCGCCGTCGAAGGTCTGGCCGCGTTCGATGGCGCGGCTGCCGTTGGCCAGCAGGACGGTCAGGGTCGGCAGCAGCAGCGGCAGCAGGAAGGGGCCGATTTTCGGAATCAGATTGACCACGATCACGGTCAGCAGGTAGCCGAAGGTCAGCGCCGTCATCAGCGGCGGATGGCGGCGAAACAGGGCAAAGCCGGCCAGCAGCCAGAGTACGCCGTGGCGCGCGGGGAGGCGGCGGGCGTCCATCAGTCGTCCTTTGCCGCAAAGCCGACGGGCTGCGCCGCTTCAAGCGGCATGGCCGGCGGATCGAAGGCGATGTCGCCTTCCGGATCGGGCGTGCCGGTCGCCGCGAGGCCGGCGAAGTCGAACAGGCGGGCGTCGAGCAGATGCGAGGGCACGACATTGCCCAGGCTGCGGAACATGGTCTCGATGCGCCCCGGAAAGCGCTTGTCCCAGTCGTTCAGCATCTGTTTGACCTGCTGGCGCTGCAGGTTGGGCTGTGAACCGCAGAGGTTGCAGGGAATGATCGGGAAGTCGCGCACCGCGGCCCAGGTCTCCAGATCGCTCTCGCGGCAATAGGCCAGCGGGCGGATCACGATGTTGCGGCCGTCGTCGGAGACCAGCTTGGGCGGCATGGATTTCAGCTTGCCGGCGAAGAACATGTTGAGGAACAGGGTCTGCAGGATGTCGTCGCGATGATGGCCGAGCGCGATCTTGGTCGCCCCCAGTTCGCCGGCGACGCGGTACAGCACGCCGCGCCTCAATCGCGAACAGAGTGAGCAGGTTGTTTTGCCCTCCGGGATCACGCGCTTGACGATGGAATAAGTGTCCTCGTTCTCGATGTGGAAGGGCACGTCGATGCTGCGCAAGTAGTCGGGCAGCACTTCGGCGGGAAAGCCGGGCTGCTTCTGGTCGAGATTGACGGCGACGATATCGAAGGCGATCGGCGCATGCTCGCGCAGGAACAGCAGCACGTCGAGCAGGGCGAAGGAATCCTTGCCGCCGGAGAGGCAGACCATGACCTTGTCGCCGGCCTCGATCATGTTGAAGTCGGCGATCGCCTGGCCCACCTCGCGGCGCAGGCGCTTGGCGAGTTTATTCGCCTCGAAGGCGGTTTTCTGTGCCTGGCGGGCAGTCGGAGCGGTGCTTGCGGTCAGCGGAGCGTTCATAGATGGGCGGTCCGGCCGCCGTCGACATTGATCACCTGCCCGGTGACATAGGGAGCATCGAAGACAAGAAATTTCACGGCGCGCGCGATGTCGGCGGGCGAGCCGACCCGCTTCAGCAGTGTGTTCTGAATGATAGCCGCGCGCACCTGCGGCGGAAAGTCATCCGTGCCCTGGGGCCATTCGATGGCGCCGGGCGCCACCGCATTCACCCGTACCCGCGGCCCGAGTTCCAGCGCCAGGGCACGGGTCAGGCCGAGCAGGCCGGCCTTGGTCGCGCAGTACAGCGGATAGTCCTTGAGCGGGCGCTCGGCGTGGATGTCGGTGATATTGACGATGCAGCCGCCGCTGGTTTCGAGATGCGGCGCCGCGGCCTGGGCGAGGAACAGCGGGGCCTTGAGGTTGGTGCCGATCAGGTCGTCCCAGGCTGCCGCGTCGACGCCGTCGAGCCGCGTGGCGTAGAACGAGGAGGCGTTGTTCACCAGCGCATCGAGCCGGCCGAAGCGTGCCACCACGGCCGCCACCAGGCGCGGCAGCGCCGCCATGTCGAGCAGGTCGGCGGCGAAGCAGGCGGCGGATTCGCCCGCCGCGTCCGGGCGTGCCGCGTTCAGCGTCGCGGCCAGCGCATCCGCCGCGGCGGAAGACGCGCGATAGTGAATCGCCACGCAGGCGCCCGCGGCGTGCAGGCTGCGCGCGATCTCGGCACCGACGCGACGCGCGGCGCCGGTAACCAGGACCACTGGCACCACGGGCGGATTCGTCATGCCGGAAGTATACCGGCGAGAACCCGTGCCGCCGCGGCGAAGCCGAAACTTGCCGTGACCGCCACCGCGGAACCGTAACCGGCGCAGTTGAGCCCGGCGCCGGCATCGAAGCCCTCATCGACCGCGCAAGAGTTGGCGCTGGCGGGACGGTGTGGGGAATTCGCGGAGCACTGCTCCGCGCCCACGCCGGTCGGCGGCTGTGCAAAGCCGCCGAGGATATGCGCCGGTCGCCGAATTGGCTCCGCTGAGAACACGCAGTCGACGCCGAACTTCTTCTTCGGATCGCGCGGGAAGCCGTAATCCTTGCGCAACTGCGCGCGGACCTTGGAGGCCAGCGCATCCTGCGTGGTGCGCGACAGGTCGATGACCTCGATCCGCGTCGGGTCGCTGCGGCCGCCGGCAGCGCCGGTGGTCACCACGCGAATCCCGGCGCGGCGGCACCAGGCGATCAGGGCCGCCTTGGCGCGCACATGGTCGATCGCGTCGAGCACCGCGCTGCAGGGCGGGATCAGGCTCGCCGGATTGCGCTCGTCGATGAACTCCTCCACCGTATTGACCACGCAGGCCGGATTGATCTGCGCAATGCGCGCCGCCATGGCCGCGGTCTTGGCCGCGCCCAGTGTCGAATCGAGGGCGTGGATCTGGCGATTGATGTTGGATTCGGCGACGTGGTCGAGATCGATCAGGGTCAGTTGCCCGATTGCCGACCGCGCCAGGGCTTCCGCCGCCCAGGAACCGACCCCGCCGATGCCCACCACCACGACATGCGCGGCCGCGGCGCGCGCCAGTGCGCCGGCCCCGTACAGGCGCTCGATGCCGCCGAAGCGGCGCTGGTGATCGGCAACGGAAGTCATGCGGCGATTGTATCCGGGCTGTCGCGTCGGGCGGAGCGGTGCCCGCAGGCAGAACCGGGCCGTGAAGGCCGGCAGGCGGATCTGCAAACAAGCACGGGGGTTCCAAGGAACCCCCGTGCTGATGTTGGTGGCCAGGGGCAGAATCGAACTGCCGACACACGGATTTTCAATCCGTTGCTCTACCAACTGAGCTACCTAGCCGCAAAGGGTGCGAATTATAGGGTTTCGATGCCCGAACGTCAAAGGTCCCGGACGCCTGCCGGGCCATGGTCGTTTGCTGACGGCCGGCTTACACGTCGCGTAAGTGCGGCGTAAGACCCCGGGCCCAGAATGCTGCGTTGCAATAAAACGCGATTGTTGGTATCCCTTCCGTACTGTGGAGCAAGCATGAAAGACGACATTGTCGAACGGATTCAGAAGAATCCGAAGTTCCTGAAAATGGTCAGCATCCGCAACAACTATTCGATCATCATGTCGATCCTGATGATGGTGGTGTACTTCGGCTACATCCTGCTGATCGCCTTCAACAAGCCTTTCCTGGCGACCAAGGTCAGCGAGGGAGCCGTGATGTCCGTCGGCATCCCGCTGGGCCTGGGCGTACTCGTATTCACCATCATCATCACCGCGATTTACGTTCGCCGCGCCAACACCGAGTTCGACGCGATGAAGGACGACATCGTCAAGGAGGCTTCCAAGTGATCAAGCTCAGGCACATTCTCGGCGGCGCGACCGCCCTCCTGGCGGCCGGATTCGTCCTTGCCGCCGGCGCCGACCTCGGTCAGGCGCAAAAGCAGGCGACCAACTGGACCGCGATCACGATGTTCGCGATCTTCGTCGGCATCACGCTGTGGATCACCAAGTGGGCGGCAGCCAAGACCAAGACGGCGGCCGACTTCTACACCGCCGGCGGCGGCATCACCGGCTTCCAGAACGGCCTGGCGATCGCCGGCGACTACATGTCGGCGGCTTCCTTCCTGGGTATTTCCGGACTGGTCTTCGCTTCCGGCTTCGACGGCCTGATCTTCTCGATCGGCTGGCTGGTCGGCTGGCCGGTGATCACCTTCCTGATGGCGGAACGCCTGCGCAATCTCGGCAAGTTTACCTTCGCCGACGTCGCCGGTTACCGCTTCGATCCGGGTCCCATCCGCAGCTTCGCGGCGATGGGTTCGCTGGTCGTGGTGGCCTTCTACCTGATCGCGCAGATGGTCGGTGCCGGCCAGCTGATCAAGCTGCTATTCGGTCTCGAGTACACGCTGGCGGTGGTCATGGTCGGCGCGATCATGATGATCTACGTGCTGTTCGGCGGCATGACGGCGACCACCTGGGTGCAGATCATCAAGGCCTGCATGTTGCTCGTCGGCGCCACCTTCATGGCCCTGGCGGTGATGTTCCAGTTCGGTTTCAGCCCCGAGGCGATGTTCGCCAAGGCCGTCGAGGTGCATGCCAAGCACGATTCCATCATGGGTCCGGGCGCGCTGATCACCGATCCGGTGTCGGCGATCTCGGTCGGCATGGCGCTGATGTTCGGCACCGCCGGCCTGCCGCACATCCTGATGCGCTTCTTCACCGTGCCCAGCGCCAAGGAAGCCCGCAAGTCGGTGGCCTGGGCGACGACCTGGATCGGCTATTTCTATATCCTGACCTTCATCATCGGCTTCGGCGCCATCACCAACCTGATCCCCAACCCGGCGGACTATTTCGTCGGCGGCGAACTCGCCAAGGGCCTCAAGGGCGGCGGCAACATGGCGGCCGTGCATCTGTCGAAGGCGGTCGGCGGCGACCTGTTCATGGGCTTCATCTCCGCCGTGGCCTTCGCCACGATTCTGGCGGTGGTGGCAGGCCTCACGCTCTCCGGCGCGTCGGCCGTATCGCACGACCTCTACGCTTCGGTGTGGCGCAAGGGCAAGGTCGATTCCGCGACCGAACTGCGCGTCTCGAAGATCACCACGGTATGCCTCGGCGTTCTCGCCGTGCTGCTCGGCATCATTTTCGAGAAGCAGAACGTGGCCTTCATGGTGATGCTGGCTTTCGCCGTGGCCTGCTCGGCCAATTTCCCGGTGCTGTTCATGTCCGTGCTGTGGAAGGATTGCACCACCAAGGGTGCGGTGGCCGGCGGTACGGTGGGTCTGATCCTCTCCGTGGCGCTGACCGTCGTCTCCCCGGCGGTGTGGGAAGCCACCCTGGGCAACCCCAAGGGCTCGGCGCTGTTCCCCTACGCGTCGCCGGCGATCTTCTCGATGACCGCGGCCTTCGCCGTGATCTGGATCGTCTCCCTGCTCGACCGCAGCGCCCAGGCGGCCAAGGAACGCGCCTTGTTCCCGGCGCAGCTGATCCGCTCGGAAACCGGCGTCGGCAGCTCCAGCGCCTCCGGCCACTAAGGTCGGCCTGCGCAGCGGAATTCCCGACGCGCAAAGCGAAGCAAGGCCGCAAACAAAAAGCCAGCCCCGCGGGGCTGGCTTTTTTATGCCGGAAAGCTTGTTCCGGGATCGCTGCCGGTCCGGATTCGCCCTAGCCGAGCGTGCCGTCGAAGGCCAGGTGGCCGTCGATCAGCGTATAGCGCACGCGGCCGGGAAACTCCATGCCGAGGAAGGGTGTGTTCTTGCCCTGGCTTCTGAGGTTTTCGCGCGTCACGCGGAATTCGGCCAGCGGATCGAAGATGCAGATGTCGGCGGCGCTGCCGAGGCTCAGGCTGCCGGCCTTGACGCCGAGTATGCGCGCCGGGTCGGAGGTCACGCGCGCCAGGGCGGTCACCAGCGGCAGCTTGATTTCCTGGGCCCATTTGAGCGTCAGCGGCAGCAGCAGTTCCAGTCCGGTGGCGCCGATCTCGGCTTCCTCGAACGGCATCTGCTTGCCGTCGTCATCGACCGGGGTGTGGTCCGAACACAGCGCGTTGATCGCGCCCGAAGCCAGCCCGGCGCGCAGGGCATCTCGATCGCGCTGCGAGCGCAGCGGCGGGTCGAGCCGGGCGTGGGCGTTGAAGAAACCCACGTCCATCTCGCACAGGTGCAGGTGATGGACACCGACGTCGCAGGTCACCGCGATGCCGGCGGCGCGCGCGGCGACGATCATGTCCACCCCGGCTGCCGATGAAATCCGCGTGACATGAACTCGCGCGCCGGTCTCGCGCGCCAGGTGCAGGATGGTCGCCAGGGCGATGGTTTCGGCCGCCACCGGGATTCCGGCCAGGCCCAGGCGGGCCGCGACCTCGCCGTCGTGGGCGACGCCCTTGCGGGCCAGGAAGGGATCCTGCGCCTGCAGCCAGACCGGGAAATCGAAGGTCGCCGCATACATCATGGCGCGCAGCAGCACCTGGGTGTCGACGATGGCGCGATTGGCCTGGCCGAAGGCGACGCAACCGGCCTCGCTGAGCTCCGCCATTTCGGTCAGCGCCTTGCCTTCCAGTTGCGTGGTCAGCGCGCCGACCGGATGGACGTGGGCGAAATCGGGCAGGCGCGCGCGATGGGTCAGCATTTCCACCAGGCCCGGTTCGTCCAGCACCGGATCGGTGTCCGGCGGACAGGCCAGCCGCGTCACGCCGCCGGCCGCCGCCGCCGCCATTTCGGATTCCAGCGTGGCGCGGTATTCAAAGCCCGGTTCGCGCAGCCGCGCCGCCAGATCGACCAGGCCGGGGCAGACGATGCAACCCGTCGCGTCGAGCACGCTGTTGGCCCCATCGGCACCCCATCCTGCCGGCGGGTTGCCAACGCCAACTATGCGTCCGGCGCCGACGAACAGGTCGAGCGCCTTGTCGGTCTTGCTCGCCGGGTCGATCAGCCGGCCATTCTTGATGTGGATTTTCATGCTGTCGCTATCGCCAAGTCGCCTGAAACGGGGATGCCGCATTCAACAGCCAAGTCCTCAAAACGCCTTGGTGGCTTAGGCGTAATCTCTGCGGCCGATTCATAGTCATCCCAATCGAAAATCACCACATCAACACCGTCGTCCGCTATGAAGTCAGCGACGCCTCCTGAAACGACGACGAGAACTCGAGGCTTCGCGTTGGGAGATCGGTTAGACGTGAGTCTGGATTCTGTCGACATAGTGGCTATCCTGCGCGATTAGTCTGTTACTCGTAACGTAGCATCAGAAAGACGGTAATTCCCCTTACTCTCGAAATGCAACCACCCTCTGTCGCGGAGATGCTGAAGTTGCTGGCGCAATTTCTCTTTGACGTGCGCGTTGTTCGGGAAAGCCTTTCTTGCTTCGCCTTCAAGCTCATATAGCTCGCCAAGCGTAAAGGAGCGTTTGTTAAGTTGCCGAACTAACGCCATGGTGACTGCGATCCAGCTTCGTTTGGCGGCTTTGTAATTGTCCAAGAATTCAGCCTGCTTCCAAGCAGCACTTACGATTTCACGAGGAGCGTTCCGGAAATTGGAGACAAACTTAATTCGACCATCGAGTGGCAGCATACCGATGTTGAGGTTACAGCCTTGCCAGCCCGCTCTGCGGCAATGTTGCCCAAGCGGCTTTCGTGGAATAACAATTTCCTCAATCAGAAATTGCCTTGGAACAGCAGTGACGTCACGAACTTGATAGTCCGTGGTATAGCTGAGCAGCAACAAATGGGGACGGGCATCGGAGCGTATCGAAGCCAACATAGTCTGATATGCACCGTCAACTACCTGATTTCCGAATAGTCCTTGCTTGCTTTTCAACTCAAACCCATACCCGCATGGAGAGCATACGAAGTCCTTCGCCGAAGTATTGTTAGGAGTCCGTTCTAACGAGCCGAAACACTTTGGGCAATCAAAGTTGGCTTCGATCCAGGACTCGCTAAATACGCGTGCCCTTTGTGATGCGCTCCTGTAGCGAGCAAGTTCCAGCGATATCACTGGGATTCCACCAATCTCAGTTCCCCGCCAGCATCGCCATCACGGCCATACGCACCGCAATGCCGAAGGTGACCTGCGGCAGGATCACCGCCTGGCCGCCGTCGGCCACCGCCGAATCGATTTCGACGCCGCGGTTCATCGGTCCCGGATGCATGACGATGGCGTCGGGCTTGGCCAGCGCGAGTTTTTCCGGGGTCAGGCCGTAGGACTTGAAATATTCCTGGGTCGAGGGCAGCAGTGCGCCCTGCATGCGTTCGTTCTGCAGCCGCAGCATCATCACCACATCGACGCCGCGCAGGCCTTCGCGCATGTCGTTGAACACCCTGACGCCGAGGCGTTCGACGCCGGTCGGCAGCAGGGTCTTGGGGCCGATCACGCGCACTTCGGGCACGCCCAGCGTGGTCAGGGCATGGATCTGGCTGCGCGCCACGCGCGAATGCAGCACGTCGCCGACGATGGCCACGGTCAGCTGGGTGAAGTCCTTCTTGTAGTGGCGGATGGTGTACATGTCCAGCAGGCCTTGCGTCGGATGCGCATGGCGGCCGTCGCCGGCATTCACCACGTGGATGTGGTCGCGCCCGGTGGCGCCCAGGTGCTGCGCGATCAGGTAGGGCGCGCCGGAGGAGGCATGGCGCACGACGAACATGTCGGCCTGCATCGCCGCGAGGTTGTCGGCGGTGTCGAGCAGGGTCTCGCCCTTGCTCGCCGACGAGGTGTTGATGTTGAGATTGATGACGTCGGCGGAAAGCCGCTTGGCGGCGATCTCGAAAGTGGTGCGGGTGCGCGTCGAGTTCTCGAAGAACAGGTTGAACACGCTCTTGCCGCGCAACAGCGGCACTTTCTTCACCTCGCGCTCGGCGACTTCGGTAAAGGGCGCGGCGGTATCGAGGATGCGCTCGAGCACCTCGCGCGGCAGGCCTTCGATGGTCAGCAGGTGGTTGAGTTCGCCGTGCCGGTTGAGTTGCGGGTTGCCGCCGCCGTTCATGAAGCTCATTTCTCTATCACCCGGAAGGAGAGCCCGCCGTCTGCGTCCCGCTCCAGCGCCAGCATCTGCGCGGCAGGCAGGCTCAGGGCATGCGCACAGAAACCGGGGGCGATGGGCAGCTCGCGGCCGCCGCGGTCGATCAGCACGGCGAGGTCTATCCTCGCCGGCCGGCCGTAGTCGAACAGTTCGTTCATGGCCGCGCGGATGGTGCGGCCGGTGTGCAATACGTCATCGACGATCACGATGTGCGCGCCGTCGACCTCGAAGGGAATCTGCGAGGTCTTGGCGTTGGCATGCAGGCCACGCTGATGGAAGTCGTCGCGATAGAAGGAGACATCCATCGAGCCGGGCGGCAGCTTCAGGCCCAGCGCCGCATGCAGGCGCTCGGCAACCCAGACGCCGCCGGTGTGGATGCCCACCAGCGCCGTCGCGGCAGGGTCGACGTGGGGCCGCATGGCCTCGGCGAGGGTGGCGCAGAGCGCTTCGGCGTCAGGCAGTGGCAGGCGTTGCGGCATGGTTGTCGAACCAGGTTTGGAGAATGATGCAGGCGGCTTCGGCATCGACCTGCAGTTTGCGTTGCTGCCAGGACAGTCCGCGCTCGCGCAGGTTCGCCTCGGCCGCGGTGGAGCTGAAGCGCTCGTCGACTTCATCGACCGGTAGGCGGAAACGCCCGCGCAACTGGTTGGCGAAGCGCGTGCAGCGTGCCGTCATTTCGTGCGGCGTGCCGTCCTCGTTGAGGGGCCGGCCCACCAGCAATTGCACCGGCTGCCATTCGGCGATGAGCCGGGCGATGGCGTCGAAGCGCGCATCGTTGCCTTCGGCGTCGATAGTGGTCAGCGGCCGTGCCGCAGCGGAGCGACCCGCACCGAGCAGGGTACCGATGGCGACGCCGATGCGCTTGGTGCCGAAATCGAAAGCCAGTACCGAACCCGCAGCAGCAAGGCCCCCACCCCCCGCTCCCCGCCCCGGCGGGGGTGACGCTGGTTCGCCGCCCACGGGCGGCTCCGGGTCGAACGCTGCGCTTGCCTTGGGGCGGCCCGGCGGCAGGCGCTCAGGCATGTCCGGCCACTTCGGACAGATTGGCGAAATCCACGCCGAGCAGTTGCATCGCCGCCGGCAGCCGTTCTTCGGGCGGCACATAGAAGATGATGCCGACGTCGGCTTCCACCGTCAGCCAGGCGTTTTGCGACAGCTCCCATTCGAGCTGTCCGGCGGTCCAGCCGGCATAGCCGAGGCTGACCAGCACTTCGGCCGGCAGGCCGGTGCTGCCCATGGACTGGAGGATGTCGCGCGAACTGGTCAGCGCGATTTCATCGCTGATGCTGAGCGAAGACTGCCATTGCCCGGCCGGCCGGTGCAGCACGAAGCCGCGATCGGTCTGCACCGGGCCGCCGAAATACACCGGCAGTCCGGCGAAGCGGGCCTCGGCTTGCTGGTCTTCGAGAGGAATGCTGACACGGTCGAACAGTCCGGCGAGGTTCATGTCCATCGGGCGATTGACGATGATGCCGATCGCGCCGTCGGCGTTGTGTTCGCAGATGTAGGTCAGGGTGCGGGAAAAATTCGGGTCGGCCATGGCGGGCATGGCGATCAGAAAGTGGTTGGCGAGACTGACGGTTTCCATGGATCTGGCGTCATTGTAATCTGTCAGTACCTTCCCGAGTATCCCCGTTCGATCATCCCATGCCCGCCGCCCTCGTCTGGTTCCGTCGCGATCTGCGCGGGCACGACCACGCCGCCCTGCATCGCGCTGCGCGTGGACGCGCAGGCGCCGTCTTGCCAGCGTCAACTTTCTGCGGCCGGGCCTGCGGGCTGCTAATCTCGGCCTGAAGGTTTCCCGGGTAAGTTGGCCGGCGGCGGATGTGTATGACGAACAGGAGGGCGAAATGAAGATTGCGGTGATGGGCGCCGGTGCGGTGGGTTGCTATTACGGTGGAATGCTGGCCCGCGCCGGCCATGCGGTGGTCCTGGTCGGACGGCCGCAGCACGTCGCGGCGATCGAGCGCGACGGCCTGCTGCTGGATGCGCAATCCTTCCGCGAGCATGTCGCGCTGGAGGCCGGCACCGATGCCGGCGGCGTGGCAGGGGCGCAACTGGTGCTGTGCTGCGTCAAGTCGACCGATACCGCGACGGCCGCCGCGGAAATGGCGCCGCACCTGGCCGCCGACGCAATCATCCTGAGCCTGCAGAACGGCGTCGATAATGCCGACCGCCTGCAGGTGCTGCTCGGGCGCGAGGTGCTGCCGGCCGTGGTCTATGTTGCGGCCGAAATGGCCGGGCCGGGGCATGTCAAACACCGCGGGCGCGGCGAGCTGGTGATCGGGCCGTCGCCCCACGGCGCCGAACTGGCGCGGCTGTTCGCCGCCGCCGGCGTGCCGGTGCAGGTCTCCGACAATGTCGCCGGCGCGCTGTGGGCCAAGCTGATCATCAATTGCGCCTGGAACGCGCTCTCGGCCATCACGCAGCTGCCCTACGGCCGCGTCGTCGCGGGCACCGGTGTGGATGGGGTGATGCGCGACATCGTCGCCGAATGTCTGGCCGTGGCCCAGGCCGAAGGCGTGACCCTGCCCGGCGACATCCATCAGGCCGTGGCCGACATCGTGCGGACCATGCCCAGCCAGTTGTCGTCCACCGCCCAGGATTTGGCGCGCGGCAAGCGCAGCGAAATCGACCACCTCAACGGCTACGTGCTGCGCCGCGGCGAGGCGCTGGGCATCGCGACGCCGGTCAATCGCGTCCTGCACGCCCTGGTGCGGCTGCTCGAAGACAAGCAGGCGAATGAGGCCGCGTGACGCGGCATACACGTAAGGTGACGCGAAGGGGATTTGGACGGGGAGTTTGGCGCGCTCGGCGGGGATCGAACCCACAACCCCTGGCTTCGGAGGCCAGTACTCTATCCATTGAGCTACGAGCGCGCGAGGGGGCGAAGCATAACCCGTTCGGGGGGCGGCGTCCATTGCGGGACGGGTGTATCCGCTATAATCGCCCGCTCTGTTTGACTCTTCCGGGAAGGCTGCTCATGGTCCATTCGAATATCCGCACCCTCGCAGCGGCGGGCGTGCTTGTTCTCTCCGTATCCGCAATCGCCATGGGCGGCCGCCCCGCAGGCGACGCGGAAGCCGCCAACCAGCGCATCGCTCCCGTGGCCCGCGTCGAACTGGCGGCCCCGGCAGCCGCTGCCGGCGGCGAGCGCAGCGGCGAGCAGATCTACAAGGCCATCTGCGGCGCCTGTCATGAGGCCGGCGTGGCCAACGCGCCGAAGCTGGGCGACAAGGCCGCCTGGGCGCCGCGCATCGCGCTGGGTCTCGATGGCCTGATGAAGTCGGCGATTGCCGGCAAGAATGCCATGCCGCCCAGGGGCGGCTCGGACGCCAACGATACCGAACTGGCGCGCACCATCGTCTATATGGCGAACAAGTCCGGCGCCAGCTTCAAGGAACCGGCGGCGAAGTAAGCAGGCGCATAGGCGCGCCAGGAGCAAGGGACCGCAGCGGTCCCTTTTTTCTTCCAGCGCCATGGCCGGCTGAAGCCGGCCCTACAGGGGGCGCCCTGCGGGTTTTGTAGGGCGGACTTCAGTCCGCCTTGACCCTCGCCGGCTGAAGCCGGTCCCACAGGATTGTCGACATCTAGCGCTTGCCAGCGAGCATGGCGCGCAAGGCGCCGGCCCTGGCACGGGCGGCCTCGGGCTCCGGCACGGTATTGCCTTGCACCGAGGCTTTCTGCGCCGCCTCGCCCATTTCGGCGATGAAGCGCGAGGGCTCGCGCGGCATCCATTCGCGGCCCTGCTTGCGCTTCTCGCACCAGCTCACGGTCAGGCTGGCCTGCGCGCGCGTGATGCCGACATACATCAGGCGCCGCTCTTCTTCCATGCGCGCCGCATCGAGCGAGTCGCGATGCGGCAGCAGGCCTTCCTCGACGCCGACCAGGAAGACATGGCGGAATTCGAGGCCCTTCGCCGCGTGCAGCGTGGCGAGTTGCACCGCATCCTGTTCATCTTCGCCCTTGTCGAGCATCGACAGCAACGCGACGGACTGCGCCAGTTCGAGCAGGTTCTTGCTTTCCTCCTCGCCCTTCCTGCCCAGCCATTCGACGAAGTCGCAGACATTGGCCCATTTGGTTTCGGCCTCGCGCACATCGAGCGCTTCGAACAGCCAGCTTTCGTAGCCGATGGCCTTGAGCAAATCGTTCAGCACCTGCGCGGCCGGCTCTTTCGCGGCGCGCGCTTCGATGCGCTTGATGAAGTCGCCGAACTCGCGCAGCGCGGTGCGCTGCTTGGTGTTGAGCTCGGCGTCCAGCCCCGGCGCGTAGATGCTGGCGAACAGGCCCTGGTGGCTGCGCCCGGCGGCGCGGCCGAGCCCTTCCAGCGTGGTGCCGCCGATGCCGCGCTTGGGCGTGGTCACGGCGCGGATGAAGGCCGGATCGTCGTCCTGGTTGGCCAGCAGGCGCAGGTAGCAGGTGAGGTCCTTGATCTCGGCGCGGTCGAAGAAGGATTGCCCGCCCGAGATGACATAGGGAATGCGTTGGGCGCGCAATTGCTGCTCGATGGCGCGCGCCTGGTGGTTGCCGCGATAGAGGATGGCGTAATCGGAGAACTTGGTGCGCCGCTCGAAGCGATGGGCCGAGAGGCGCGAGGCGACCCACTCGGCCTCGTGGTCGCCGTCGCGGCAGGTCTGGATGTGGATCGCCTCGCCCTGGCCGTGCTCGGACCACAGCTTTTTTTCGAACAGCTTGGGGTTGTTGGCGATCAGCGTGTTGGCGGCATGCAGGATGCGCGAAGTGGAGCGGTAGTTCTGTTCCAGTTTGACCACCTTGAGGCTCGGATAGTCGTGTTTGAGCAGGCGCAGGTTCTCGCTGTCGGCGCCGCGCCAGGCGTAGATCGACTGGTCGTCGTCGCCGACCGCGGTGAAGGAGTCGCGGCCCTGGGTCAGCAGCTGCACCAGCCGGTACTGGCCGCGATTGGTGTCCTGGTATTCGTCCACAAGCAAATGCCAGATGCGGCTGCGCCAGCGCTGCGCGACTTCTTCGTGCTCGGTGAACAGTGCTACCGGCAGGCGGATCAGGTCGTCGAAATCCACAGCCTGATAGGCGCGCAGCGTGCGTTCGTAAGCGGCGTAAAGCGTGGCTGCGGCGGATTCGGTTTCGTCCGCGGCCTGCTGCAGCGCCGCGGCCGGCTCGATGAGCTGGTTCTTCCACAGCGAGATGCGCGACTGCAGCGCGCGCAGCCGGCCCTTGTCGATATTGCCGGCGAGTTCCTGGAACAGCGCCGTGGTGTCGGCCGCATCGAGGATCGAGAAGCCCGGCTTGAGGCCCACGGCGGCGGCCTCCTGGCGCAGGATGCGCACCCCGAGGGCGTGGAAGGTGCTGACGATGAGGCCTTCGGCGCGCGCGCCGATCAGCTTGCCGACGCGCTCCTTCATTTCCTTCGCCGCCTTGTTGGTGAAGGTGATGGCGGCGATCTGCGAGGGCTTGACGCCATACTCGTCGACCAGCCAGGCGATCTTGTGCGTGATCACGCGCGTCTTGCCCGAGCCGGCGCCGGCCAGCACCAGCAGGGGGCTGTCGAGGTGATGCACGGCTTCCTGCTGCGCCGCGTTGAGTTTGACCATGGATGTATGCTTTCGCGGCGCCGGGTCGCCAGCGCCAACTCTTGCCGTCTTACCGGCTTTATCTGAGCGCGCCGAAGACCTTCTGCGCCAGTTTGCCGGCCGCCCCGGCGGGATCCTTGCGGATCGCCTTTTCTTCCTCGGCGATCATCAGGTAAAGCCCGTCGAGCGTCTTTTGCGTCACGTAGTTTTCCAGTTGCGCATCCTGTTCGCGCACCAGGCCCAGCTTGGCGGCCTTGCCGGCCAACTGGTCGTACTTCTCGGCGAGTTTCACCTTGGCCATGGCCTTCTTCACCACAGGCTTGAACTTCTCGGTCAAGGGTCCTGCGGTGCTGCGGCGGAAATACTGCGTGGCCGAATCCTCGCCGCCCGACAGGATGCCCTTGGCATCCTGCAGCGACATCTGCCTGATCGAGTTCACCAGCAGGGTTTTGGCCTGGGGCACCGCGGCCTCGGCGGCGCGGTTCATGGCATTGATCAGTTCGTCGGCCTGGCGGCCCATGCCGAGTCCGCGCAGCAGGCCCTCGATCTGCTGCACGCTTTCGGGCAGCGGAATCTTCACCTTCGGATTGCCGAGGAAACCGTCCTGCCTGCCGAGCAGGTCTACGGCCTTGCCGGCGCCCTGGGTCAGGGCTTCCTTGAGGCCGCCGCTGGCGTCCCTGCCGGAGATGTCGGCCAGCGACAGCGCATGGGCGGCGCCGGCCAGCAGCAGGCCGGCGAGCAGGATGAGGACAAAGCGCATGGTCGATTTTTCGCGAATGAAGGCTTGATTATGCGCCGCCACCGGTGGGCAGCGGCGCGCGGGCGTCAGCTCTTGGGCCGCAGTTCGCGGCGCAGGATCTTGCCCACCGGCGACTTCGGCAGGTCGGCGCGGAACTCGATGTACTTCGGCCGCTTGTAGCCAGTGAGCTGTTCCTTGAGGAAGTCCTGCAGCGCGGCTTCGGTCAGCGCCGGGTCCTTCTTGACGATGAACAGCTTGACGACTTCGCCTGAGTGCTCGTCAGGCACGCCGATCACCGCGGCCTCGAGCACGCCCGGATGCGTGACGGCCACCTCCTCGACTTCGCTCGGATAGACGTTGAAACCCGATACCAGCACCATGTCCTTCTTGCGATCGACGATGCGCGTGGCGCCTTCGCCGTCCATGATGCCGACATCGCCCGACTTGAAGAAGCCGTCGGCGGTCATGACGTTCGCCGTCTCGTCGGGGCGGTTCCAGTAACCGGCCATCACCTGCGGACCGCGGATGCAGATCTCGCCGGATTCGCCGAGCGGCAGGTCGTTGCCGTTCTCGTCGCGGATGGCGATTTCGGTCGAGGGCAGGGGCAGGCCGATGGTGCCGGTGAAGCCCTTGAGGTTGGCGACGTTGCAGGTCGCCACCGGCGAGGTTTCCGACAGGCCGTAGCCTTCGACGATCGCGCTGCCGGTCAGCGCCATCCAGCGCTCGGCCACCGGCCGCTGGGTCGCCATGCCGCCGCCGAGGCTGATCTTGAGCGTGGAGAAATCCAGCTTGGCGAATTCCGGGTTGTTGGCCAGCGCGTTGAACAGCGTGTTGAGGCAGGGGAAGACATTGAACTTGAAGGTGGACAGTTCCTTGACGAAGCCCGGGATGTCGCGCGGGTTGGGAATCAGCAGGTTGCAGGAGCCGGTGCGCATGCCGATCATGTTGCACACCGTCAGCGCGAAGATGTGGTACAGGGGCAGGGCGCAGACGAAGTTGTTCTGGGTTTCGCTGTGGGTGTCGATCGCCGGCTGCATCCAGGCCTCGACCTGCAGCATGTTGGCGACGACGTTGCGGTTCTGCAGCGTGGCGCCCTTCGAGACGCCGGTGGTGCCGCCCGTGTATTGCAGGAAGGCGACGTCGTCCGGCGTGCGTGCCACCGGTTTCAGCGTCATGCCGGCGCCCTGGGCGACGGCGTCGTTGAAGCGCAGCGAACCCGGCAGCGAAAACGCCGGCACCATTTTCTTCACCTTGCGCACCACGAAATTCACCAGCATGCCCTTGAGGCCGCCCAGCAGGTCGCCCATGGCGGCCACCACCACGTGCTTGACGGGCGTGTTGGCGACGACCTTCTCCAGCGTCGTGGCGAAGTTCTCGATGATGACGATGGCTTCGGCGCCGCTGTCCTTGAGCTGGTGTTCGAGTTCGCGCGGCGTGTACAGCGGATTGACATTGACCACGACATAACCGGCGCGCAGCACCGCGGCGACGCAGACCGGGTATTGCATGATGTTCGGCATCATCAGCGCGACGCGCGCGCCGGACGCCAGCCCGCGCGACTGCAGCCAGGCGCCGAGATTGCGCGACAGCGTATCGAGCTGGGCATAGGAAATCGACTTGCCCATGCAGATGAAGGCCGTGCGCGCGGCATAATTCTTCATCGACTCCTCGAGCACTTGCGAGACGGTCTGGTATTGATTGACGTCGATATCAGCAGGTACGCCGGCGGGATACTGCTTCAGCCACAGCTTTTCCATTCTGGTCTCCTCCGTTTTTGTTGCCTGCCATTATTGCATTTGCCTTGCCTGGCGTCAGCAGTGAAAATGGGCGGCCCGGTATCGGCAGCCAATACCCTTCGTGCCAATCGATGCGCCTTTGAGATATTCGGTTTACCCGCTTGCCGACCGCTCGCATCCTGAGCCTGAATCACTCAGGAGAACGCCATGAAATCCCTGCAACACCGTCTTCCGCTGCTCGTTACGGTCCTGTTGGTCACCGCCGCGCTGTTCCACGGCCCGATTCACCAGCCCGCCGGATATCACGACTTCGCCGACCAGACTCTGCGTTTCGGCGTTCCGCATTTTTGCGACGTGACGTCCAATCTCGGCTTCGCGCTGGCGGCGCTCTGGGGCTGGATCAAGCTCGCTCCGCTGCGCGCGCATCCCGAGCTGCGCTGCGGCTGGGCCGGCTACCGGTTGTTCCTGGTCGGACTGTTGTTGACCGCCCTGGGCTCGTCCTGGTACCACCTCGCGCCCGACAATGCCAGCCTGGTCTGGGACCGCCTGCCGATCGCCCTGGCCTGTGCCGGATTGCTGGCCGGCGTCTGGGGCGATGTCCGCCAGCGGGAAAGCGGCAAACTCGTCTCATGGCTCGCACTGGTCGCCGTCCTCAGCGTCGCCTGGTGGTATTTCACGGACTTGGCGGGTAATGGGGGTAATGGGGGCAACGGCGACCTGCGCCCCTATCTGCTGCTGCAGGTCCTGCCGATCCTGCTGATCCCGCTCTGGCAATGGATTTACCGTATGCCCGGCGCCGATCGCCTGGCCTTCGGTTCCGCCCTGGCAATCTATGTCGTCGCCAAGTTCGCCGAACTCAACGACCACGAGATCGCTGCCGCGCTGGGCGCCATCACCGGCCATACGCTCAAACACCTGCTCGCCACCGCGGCGGCCGCGCTGATCGTCATGCGCCTGGTGCAGCGGGTTCATGCGCCGCGCCCTAGCCGGCAACCGGCGTAATCCGCGCCCGGTCCGGCTCAGGGCTTGCGCCGCTGCATGTCGGCCAGCGCCGCCATCAGCCATGAACGCATGCCGATGACGATGGTGTAGGGGCGGCGCTGCTCGGCCGGCAGCTTCTGGTCGGCCAGGTGCTGGTTGGAAAAATCCTGGCCGACGCGCATCAGGCGCTCGCGGAAGGAATTGGCCAGGCCGCGGCCGATCTCGCCATGCACCACCATCAGCATTTCGGATTCGCCGTCGAAGCCGCCGGCGAAATAGTCGTGCAACACCTCCTTGCGGAAGAACTCCATCACCGGGCCGTGCGGCAGCCAGCGGAAACCCTTGGCCACCTTGAGCCGGTAGCGGTTGCCGGGGCGCAGGTCGATGATGCCGATGCGGTCCAGCTGCGCCAGCGCCTTGACCAATTTCGCCTCGCTCAGCTCGTAGATGGCGAGGATTTCCTCGGCCGGCACCTGGCTCATGACGCAGATCGCCACCACCAGCAGCGTGCGGTCGGCCACCACGGCTTTTTCCTGCGCCAGCGTCAGCTCCAGCATCAGCGGCGCGGTATCGGCAACGCGGCGGGCGAGGTCGGCAAAGTCCAGATTGATGATGCGGCAGATGTCGTCGATGCGCGACAGCGGCATGTCGCCGTCCTTCGAGAACATCCGCTTGACGCTGGATTCGGCCATGCCGAGGCGTTCGGCGACCACGGCGTAGGTGACGCCGGCGGTTTTGAGTTCGCTCTTGAGCAGCGCAAGCAGATCGGCGGTGGTGCTCATGACATTGACAATACCGGGGAAAAGTAGCCGCAAACGATACTACAAGTCGAGATAAATGGCACATCGTCGCCCTTGCTTGTACCGTCGGCGCGCCTTGCCGATGATGCGCCCGTCACCCGACACCCGACATACGACAAAGGAGCACATCATGGAAAACACCGTACGCATCATGCAACGCGACACCGGCGCTTGGCGCATGCAGGTCTGGATTTCCTTCGGCATCGCCGTGCTGGTCTGCGGCACCGGCCTGGCCTGGCTGCCGGGCGGCGACCTCGACCGCGCCTTCATGGTCATGGGCTATTTCTTCTGCCTCTCGTCGGCCTTCGCGCTGTCCAAGTACGTGCGCGACAACGCCCTCGCTCCTTCGGATACCCCGCTGTGGGCCATGGTGGTCTGGGGCGGCTTCGCCCTGTCCATGGCGCTCACCGCCTGGGGCCTGTGGCGCATGGAGATCAATCCGACCTGGAAAGCCTACCTGCTGGTGAGCTGGCTTTACCTGATTTCCTCGGCTTTCACGCTGGCCAAGACCCTGCGCGACGCCTACGAGGCCGAGCGGCTCGAACGCGCACAGGACCCCGGCCTTGTCCTGCCCGCCGGCGACCCCGCTGCCGCCAACCACTGAACCCTGCGCCTACCAAAGGAGATACTCATGACACACGACACATCCCGCCGCTGCGCCTTGCGCGCCCTGATCGGCATCGCACTCGCTCCCGCCGCCGCGCTGCTGACCGCGCCGACGCATGCCCATGGTGCCGACGCCAGCGCCGCATCCAGCCTCTCGCTGTCGCTGCCGGTCGCGGTTTTAAGCGCCGCACCGGTGATGATCCTCAGCGCCGGCGCCATGCTGACCGTGGTCGCGGTCGAGGCCTCCGCCTCGGGCACGGTGTGGCTGCTGCGCCGCGTTTCGGACGGCGCCACCGCCAGCCTGCGCTTCTCGGGCGAAGCCGCCGCCGCATCGCTGGTGGTGGCCGGCACCGCGATCTCGGTGACCGCCATCGCCGCCGGCTGGCTGCTCTCGGTCGCCGGCGAGGTGATCTGCCTGGTGCCCAATGCCTTGGGCGAATCGCTGCTCTACAACGAGAGGATACGGTGATGAACACGGCGACCCGCTTGATGAACATGGTCCGCCGCGCGCTGTGCGCCGCGCTGGCCGTGGCGTGCCTGATCGCCGTCGCCGGTCCGGTCCTGGCCGGACAGAACTGCGAACCGCGCCGGCCCAGCCTCGATTCGATGCGGCGCGACCTGGCGCTCGCCGCCAGTGTCGCCGCACAACTCGACGGGATGGCGCAGCGCGACGGCACCCGGGTTGTTCTGATCGCGCGCGCCGGACAGGATCTTGGCCAGTACGGCCTGCGCTATTCGCATCTGGGCATCGCCTATCGCGACGACGCGGCGCTCGACGGCCGCGGCGCCTGGCGCGTGGTGCATAAGCTCAACCAGTGCGGCAGCAGTCGCAGCGCGCTGTACCGGCAGGGTCTGGCCGAATTCTTCGGCGACGGGCTCCACGTCCATGAAGCCGGGGTGGTGGTGCTGAAGCCCGAGCTCGCCTTGCGTCTGGCAGAGCAACTCAAGGATGACGGCGTGCTGACCGCGCTGCACGAGCCGCGCTACAACATGCTCGCCTACCCGTGGTCGGGGCCCTACCAGCAAAGCAACCAGTGGGCGATCGAAACCCTGGCGCTGCTGGCGGAACCCGCCGTCACCAGCCGCGCGGCGGCGCGCGACTGGCTGCGCGCCCACGACTACCGGCCGACGACGCTGCAGATTTCGTCGCTGACGCGCCTCGGTGCGCGCGTATCGTCGGCGCACATCGCCTTCGACGACCATCCCTTCGGCCGGCGCATGGCCGGGCAGATCGACACCGTCACGGTCGATTCGGTGTTCGCCTGGATGCAGCGTTCCGGCTTGGGCGGTGCGCCGCTGCGCTTGCGCACGCTGCCTCTCGACAGGCCGCAGCGTCGCGGCGCCGTCGCTATCTGATCGGCATTTCTATTCACGGCGTCCGTCATTCCTGCGACAATTCGACCTCGCTTCGGAACCTGCCAACGTCACGCCTTATCAAGGACTATTCCCGATGAGTACCCAATCCGGCCTGCTGCGCGCGCGCCGCTTCGCTCCCCTGTTCGTCACCCAGTTTCTCGGCGCGCTCAACGACAACGTGCTGAAGAACGCCATGGTCGTGCTGCTGACCTTCCAGGCGGCAAGCTGGACCACGATCAAGCCGGAACTGCTGGCCAACCTCGCCGCGGGCATCTTCATCCTGCCCTTTTTCCTGTTTTCCGCGACGGCGGGGCAGCTCGCCGACAAGTACGACAAGTCGCGCCTGGCGCAAATGGTCAAGCTGCTGGAGATCGGCATCGTGCTCGTCGCCGGGGCGGGCTTCGTGCTGCACAGCATTGCGGTGCTGTTCGTCGCCCTGTTCCTGCTGGGCCTGCATTCGACGCTGTTCGGCCCGGTGAAATACGCGATCCTGCCGCAGCACCTGAAGAGCGAGGAACTGGTCGGCGGCAACGCGCTGATCGAGGCCGGCACCTTCATCGCCATCCTGGTCGGCACCCTGCTCGGCGGACTGCTGGCCGGCAGCGAGGGCGGCACGGCCTGGATCACCGCCGCCGGGCTGGCGATCGCCGTCGCCGGCTATATCGCCTCGCGTGCGATCCCGCTCGCCGTGCCGCCAGCGCCAACTCTTGCCATCAGCATCAATCCGCTGACCGAGACCTGGCGCAACATCCAGTTCGCCCGCGAGAACCAGACCGTGTTTCTTTCCATCATGGGGATTTCGTGGTTCTGGCTGTTCGGCGCGCTGTTCCTCGCCCAGTTTCCCGCCTACACGAAGAACGTGCTGGGCGGCAGCGAAACCGCGGTGACCCTGCTGCTGGCGACCTTCACCTTCGGCATCGGCATCGGTTCGCTGCTCTGCGAAAAACTCTCGGCGCGCCGCGTCGAACTCGGTCTGGTGCCGCTGGGCTCGATCGGCATGACCGTGTTCGCCCTCGACCTCGCGCTGGCCTCGCCCGCCGCACCGGCACCGCTGCCGCTGGGCGCGCTGGCGCTGCTCGAAGCCGGCACGACCTGGCATGTGCTGCTCGACCTGGTCCTGCTCGGCATCTTCGGCGGCTTCTTCATCGTCCCGCTCTACGCCCTGGTGCAGCAGCGTTCGAACCCGGAGCACGGCGCCCGCATCATCGCCGCCAACAACATCATGAACGCGCTGTTCATGGTGGTCGGTGCGCTCTGCGCCGCCGGCCTGCTCGCGGCCGGCCTGACCATCCCGATGCTGTTCGCCGTGGCGGCGCTGTGCAACGCCGCGGTGGCGCTGTTCATCTACGGCCTGGTGCCCGAATTCCTGCTGCGCTTCGTGGTCTGGATGCTGATCCACAGCGTGTATCGCCTGCGCGTGGAAAACCTCGACCAGGTGCCGGACGAGGGCCCGGCGGTGATCGTCTGCAACCACGTTAGCTTCGTCGATGCGCTGGTGATCATGGCGGCCTGCCGGCGTCCGATCCGCTTCGTCATGGACCACGGCATCTTCCGCTGGCCGGTGCTGAACTTCGTCTTCCGCACCAGCAAGGCCATCCCCATCGCCTCGGCCAGGGAAAACCCGGCGATGATGGAAAAGGCCTTCGAGGAAGTCGGCAGGGCCCTCGATGCCGGCGATCTGGTCGGCATATTCCCCGAAGGCAAGATCACCGCCGACGGCAACATCAACCCCTTCCGCCCCGGCATCACGCGCATCCTCGCGCGCAACCCGGTGCCCGTGGTGCCGATGGCCCTGCGCGGACTCTGGGGCAGCTTCTTCTCGCGCAAGGACGGTCCGGCGATGACCCGGCCCTTCCGCCGCGGCGTGTTCTCGCGCATCGAACTGGTCATCGGCGCCGCCGTGCAGGCAGCGGAGGCAATGCCGGAAAGGTTGCAGACGGACGTCGCCGCCTTGCGCGGCGATTGCGCCTAGCGAGCCCGCAGAGCTGCTTGACTGTGCAGATAAACATACATATATTGCTTTAATGCGCTATTCGCATGATCCGAGGAAGCAAGCGGCCAACCTGAAGAAACATGGCTACGATTTCGTGGATGCGCCGCAGGTGATCGAAAACCCGGCCAGCGTAACGTTTGAACACAGGAGATTCGCCTACGAGGAACGGCGGTTCATCACCTTGGGCCTGCTGCACGGACAAGCGGTAGCCATTGCTACCGCGGAGACTGACGAAGAAATCAGGGTGATTTCGATGCGAAAGGCAGAACGCCATGAAGAAAAAATCTACTACCCCAACACTTGACGACGACACCCCTATCACCCAGGCCGACATCGATGACGGCAAGCTGATACTTCGCAAGCGATCCGCGGGGCGCGTCGTCCTGCCGAAGAAGCGGGTCACGCTCTACCTCGACGCCGCCCTCGTCGAGCATTTCAAGCATATGGCCGGCGAGCGCGGTTACCAGACGCTGATCAATGAAACGCTGAAGTCCTCCGTGCAAACCGCCGATATCGCCGAAACCGTTCGCCGGGTAATTCGCGAGGAATTGAAGGGGCGCAAGGCGGCTTGACCGCCGTCCCGCCATCGCCAACTCTCAGGTGCCGGCAATTCCGGCGCCGTGCGCCTGCTGGTCGGCGTGGTAGCTGGAGCGCACCAGCGGCGCCGAGGCGGCGTGGGTGAAACCCATGGCTTCGGCTTCTCTGGCGTACATGGCGAAGATGTCGGGGTGCACGTAGCGCAGCACCGGCAGGTGGTGGCCGGAAGGCGCCAGGTACTGGCCGATGGTCAGCATCTCGACCTCATGGGCGCGCAGGTCGCGCAGGGTGTCGAGGATTTCCTCGTCGGTTTCGCCGAGGCCCACCATGAGGCCGGACTTGGTCGGCACGCCGGGTACGCGCGCCCTGAAAGCTTTCAGCAGCTGCAGCGAGTTTTGGTAGTCGGCGCCGGGGCGCGCCTGCTTGTAGAGCCGCGGCACGGTTTCCATGTTGTGGTTCATCACGTCGGGCGGGGTTGCCGCGAGGATGTCCAGCGCGATGTCGAGGCGGCCGCGGAAGTCCGGCACCAGCACTTCGATTTTCGTTCCCGGCGAATATTCGCGCACTTTCGCGATGCAGTCGGCGAAGTGCTGGGCGCCGCCGTCGCGCAGGTCGTCGCGGTCGACGCTGGTGATCACCACGTACTTGAGTTTCATTGCGGCGATGGTGCGCGCGAGCTTCTCCGGCTCCTCCGCGTCGGGCGGCAGCGGCTTGCCGTGGCCGACGTCGCAGAAGGGGCAGCGCCGCGTGCACAGGTCGCCGAGGATCATGAAAGTCGCCGTGCCGTTGCCGAAGCATTCGCCGATGTTGGGGCAGGTGGCTTCCTCGCACACCGTATGCAAATGGTGTTCGCGCAGGATCTGCTTGATCTCGCCGAAGCGGCCCGCGCTGCTGCCGGCCTTGACGCGGATCCAGTCGGGCTTTTTCAGGGTCGTTGCGGCGGGCACCACCTTGATCGGGATGCGGGCGGTCTTGGCCTCGCCTTTTTGCTTCGTCGTCATATCGTTTCGTCCAGTTGCCGGGCCAGCTGTTCTGCCAGGGCCTTGCCTACTATCGCAGTTCCATCGGCGCTGCGCCATTGTGGCAAATACGCACGCAGTTGGGTGACCGCCATGCCCTCGTAGCCGCAAGGGTTGATCGCGGTGTAGGGCGCCAGATCCATGTCGACATTGAGCGATACGCCGTGGTAGCTGCAGCCGTGCTTGATGCGCAGGCCCAGCGCGGCGATCTTGGCATTGCCGACATAAACGCCGGGCGCGCCCTCCAGCCGCGCTGCGCTGACGCCGTAGCCAGCGAGCAGGTCGATCACGGCTTGCTCGATGCGATTGACCAGGCCGCGCACCGTGATCTCGCGCCGGCGCAGGTCGAGCAGCAAATAGACCACGACCTGGCCGGGGCCGTGGTAGGTGATCTGACCGCCGCGGTCGATCTGCACCACGGGAATGCCGATGTCGCGCAGCAGGTGCTCGGGCTTGCCCGAGAGGCCCTGGGTGAAGACAGGCGGATGCTCGCAAATCCAGAGTTCGTCTTCGGTGTCGGCAGCGCGCGCGGCGGTGAACTCCTGCATCGCGGCGAAAGTCGCTGCGTAATCGACGCGCCCCAGGGTCTTGACGATCACAATACGACTTTGACTGCGGGGTGCGCCGTCAATTCGCGGTAAAGCGCATCGAGCTGGGCTTGCGAAACGGCGCGCACGGTGCAGGTCAGCGAAAGATAGTTGCCGGCTTTCGAGGCACGCATTTCCATGGTCGCGACGTCGAAGTCCGGGGCGTGCCTGAGCACTACGGCGGCGATCGCCTGCGCGAAACCTGCGTCGTTGGCGCCCATGATCTTCAGCGGGAAGTCGCAGGGAAACTCGAGCAGGGTGGTCATCGACCTGCCCCCCATCCCCCTTCCCGGGGAAGGGGGTGACGACGGTTCGCCGCTGCGCGGCTCCATGTCTTACGCTGCACCATTCTTGGGGCAGCCCGGCGAATGGTGCTACCCACCGCGCATCACCGTCGCCTTGAACTCCTGATACCAGGCGTACATCTGCGCGAACACCGGACCCGGCGTGCCGCCAGCGCCGACTTTCCTGCCGTCGAGCGTGACGATGGGCAGCACTTCCTTGGTCGAGGAGCACATCCAGAGTTCGTCGGCGCCGCGCGTCTCGGCTTCGGTGATGTCGCGCACTTCATGCGGCAGGCCGTGCTGCGCGGCGAGTTCGAGCGCCATGTCGTAGGTGATGCCGGGCAGCATCAGGTGGTTCTTGATCGGCGCCAGCAGGACGCCGTCCTTGACCACGAAAATAGAGGAGGCCGAGCCTTCGGTGAGGAAGCCGTCGCGGAACAGCACGGTCTCGACGCAACCGGCGGCCACGGCCATCTGGCGCAGCAGACAGTTGGCCAGGAGCGAGGTGGTTTTCAGGTCGCAGCGCAGCCAGCGGATGTCGGCCGCGGAAACCGCGGCGATACCCTGCTCGCGCTGGCCGGCAGGCGGCGTCAGCATCGGCTCGGCGAGTACCACCACGGTGGGCCGAATCTCCTTCGGAAAGGCGTGGTTGCGCACCGCCATCGGCCCGCGCGTGACCTGAACGTAGATCGACTGGTCTTCCCATTCGGCTTCCTGCGCCAGCTGCGAGATGATCGCGATCCATTCCGCCATACCATGCGGATTGACTAGCTGGATGCCGTCGAGGCTTTGCTGCAATCGCGCCAGATGCTGTTCGAGGCGGAACGGCCGCCGCGAATAGACGGGGATCACCTCATACACGCCGTCGCCGAAAAGGAAGCCGCGATCCATGACGGAGACATTGGCGTCTTTTGGCGCAAGCCACTGCCCATTGAGGAAGACCCGCGCCGTCATTGGAAGTACAACCGGATGTCGTCCCACAGCCGGCCGAAGAAGCCGGCCAGGGGCACCGCGCTCTGCGCGACAACGGGGTATTCGCCCCAGGGCTGGCCGCCCACCGCCAGCTTCAGTGTGCCGATCACGGCGCCTGCCGCCACGGGGGCGACCAGCGGCTGCCGGCTGACCATTTGCGCGCTGACCTTGTCGGCCATGCCGCGCGGCACCGAGATCACGAAATCCTCGGCGAAGCCGGCGCCGACCAGGTTTTGCGCGCCCTTGAAGACCTTGAGCTGGGAAACTGCCTGGCCCTTGTCGTAGAGCTTGACCGATTCGAACGCGGTGTAGCCCCAGTTGAGCAGGTTCAGCGAATCGCGGGTACGGGCTTCTTCGGAGGGCGTACCGAGCACCACGGAGATCAATCGCCGCGGACCGCGCTTGGCGGTGGCGATCAGGCAGTAGCCGGCCGCATTCGAATGCCCGGTCTTGAGGCCATCGACGGTCGGATCGGCCCACAGCAGGCGGTTGCGATTGTGCTGACGGATGCCGTTGTAGGTGTATTCCTTGGTCGCGTGCAGGGCATGGGTTTCCGGATGGTCGCGGATCAGCGCCGCGGCCAGCCGCGCCAGGTCGCGCGGCGTCGAATAGTGGTTGGGCGCCGGGCCTTCGAAGTAGCCGCTGGCATTGAGGAAGTTCGTGTCCTTGAGGCCCATGCGCTGCGCCGTGCGGTTCATCATCGCGGCGAAGGCCTCCTCGCTGCCGCCGATGGCTTCGGCCAGCGCCACCGAGGCGTCATTGCCGGACTGGATCACCATGCCCTTGAACAGGTCATCGACCGAGACACCCTTGTTCACCGGCACGAAGCTGCGCGACCCCTGGGTGCGCCAGGCGCGCTCGGACACCGTGACCGGTTGCTGCAGGTCCAGTCGCTTCTGCGCCAGCGCCTCGGCGACCAGATAAGTGGTCATGACCTTGGTCAGCGAGGCCGGTTCCAGGCGCGTGTCGGCGTCCTGCGCGGCCAGCACCTGACCGCTGGCGTAGTCCATCAGGATCCAGGCGCGGGCGCTCAGATTGGGCGCGGGGATAGCCTGGGCGTAGCTGGCCGCAATCGGCAGCAGGGCGAAGATGAAAGCAAGGAATCGCATCGAAGAGTTCGGAGTGGCAAAGACTGCGGATTATAAGCGGCGCACCCGAGGCCACCGCTTTGCCCGAGCGGCCGGCGCTAGCGCTGCACGATCACCGGCGCCATGCCGAGGATTTCGCGCAGGCGTCCGCCGGCCAGTTGCGCCGCCGCGGCATCGGGCCAGGGCCCGAGCTGGACGCGGAACAGCTTGCCGGCCGCTTGCACCACCAGCTTGGCGGACAGTTCGCCGAGTTCGCGCGTCAGGCGTGCGCGCAAGGCCTCGGCATTGTCGCGATTGCCGAAGGCGCCCAGTTGCAGGAAATGGCCGCGCGCATCCTGCACCTGCGGCAGCGGCGGTTCGGCTGCGGCCGCCGCCAGCCTGGCGATCGGGTCGTCATTTTCGACTGTTTGCGGCGGGGTCGGCGGCGGCGCTGCCGCGGCGAGGGTCTGGCCGGGCAGGACGCTCTCGACCTCGACCACCGCGCTGCCGCTGCCGATATAGCCGAGCTTCCAGGCGGCGGTCCACGAAAGGTCGATCTCGCGTCCGGCATGGAAGGGGCCGCGGTCATTGACGCGCACCACCACCGCGCGGCCGTTGGCCGGATTGCTGACGCGGACATAGGACGGGATCGGCAGCGTCGGATGCGCGGCGGTCATGCCGTACATGTCGTAGGGCTCGCCGCTGGAGGTCTTCTGGCCATGGAACTTGCGCCCGTACCAACTGCCGGTGCCGCGCGCCTTGTAGGGCTGCAGCGTGCGCAGCGGCACGTAGTCGCGCCCGAACACCGAGTAGGGGTTGTTGGCGAAGCGATGCAGCGGCTCCGGCTTCGGCACCGCATCGGGAATCGCGTCGATGACTTCCGGCGGCGGCTGGTCGCCGGGCCCGTCGTCCTGGTAGAAACCGCCGCTGTACTTGATCACCGGCGCCGGTTTTTTTGCCGTGCCGCCGGGAGTTGCCGCTTGCCTGCCCCCGAAGGGGCATCCCAGGCAGACAGAGTCCGGTACGGCGACCGCGGGCGCCTCGGCGCGGTCGATGACCGGGCGCGGCGCCTGCGTGCCGCAAGCGGCGAGCAAGGTTGCCAGAAACAGAAACGACAAACGACTCAAACAGCAAAACCTGTTTGCCACAGAGGACACAGAGCGCACAGAGGGAAAGCTCTCTTTGCCCTTCTCTGTGCTCTCTGTGTCCTCTGTGGCCAAAAAGCTTCTGGTCTTCACTTCTGCACCAGCATGCGATTGCCGTGAATCGACATCAGGATGCCGATGCCGATGAACAGCGTCACCAGGGCCGTGCCGCCGTAGCTGATCAGCGGCAACGGCACGCCGACCACCGGCAGGATGCCGGACACCATGCCCATGTTGACGAAGGCGTAGGTGAAGAAAATCATGGTCACCGCGCCGGCCAGCAGGCGCGAGAACAGCGTCGCCGCATTGGCCGCGATCAGCAGGCCGCGGGCGATCAGCAGCGCGTAGAGCAAGAGCAGCAGCAGGTTGCCGAGCAGGCCGAACTCCTCGGAGAACACCGCGAAGATGAAGTCGGTGTGGCGCTCGGGGATGAACTCCAGTTGCGCCTGGGTACCCTCCCGCCAGCCCTTGCCGAAGATGCCGCCGGAACCGATCGCGATGGTCGACTGGATGATGTGGAAGCCCTTGCCCAGCGGGTCCTTTTCCGGGTCCAGCAGGGTGATGATGCGATTCCTCTGGTAGTCGTGTAGCATGTTCCAGGCCAGCGGTGCGGCGGCTGCCGCGGCAACGGCCATGCCGATCATGATCTTCCACGACAGTCCGGCAAAGAAGATCACGTAGAAGCCGGCCGCCAGCACCAGCACGGCCGTGCCCAGGTCGGGCTGGCGTGCGATCAGGGCCACCGGCAGCAGCAGCAGGACGGCGGCGATGGCGTAGTCGCGCAGGCGCGGCATGGCTTCGCGCTGCTGGAAGTACCAGGCGAGCAACAGCGGCATGGCGATCTTCATCAGCTCGGACGGCTGCGTGCGCATGAAGCCGAGATTGAGCCAGCGTCGCGCGCCCTTCGATACGTCACCGAACAGGGCCACGGCGATCAGCAGCAGCAAGCCGGCCAGGTAGATCGGCACCGCCATGTGCATCAGGCGCTGCGGCGGCACCTGGGCCGCGATCCGCATCACCACCAGCGCCACCGCGACATTGACCAGTTGCGTATTGAGCCGTTCGGGCGAGGCACTGCCCATCATGCCCACCGCGAGCAGCAGCAGCAGGCCGGCGATCAGCATCAGGGGTCCGTCGATCGGCGCCACCAGGCGCTGCGCGAAATTGCGGAGCATGGCCAGACCGATGCCGTGGTTCATTCCTCGTCCTCCTCTACGGCGGCCTCGTCGACGGGGGCGGGCGCCTGCGGCCGCTTGCCGAGCAGATAGTAGTCGAGCACCTGGCGCGCGATCGGGGCGGCGGCCTGGGCGCCGAAGCCGCCGTTTTCGACCAGCACGGCAAGCGCGATCTTCGGTTGCTCGGCCGGCGCGAAGGCGATGAACAGGGCATGGTCGCGCAGTTCGTGCTTGACGCTTCCCGCCTTGTAGTCCGCGCCCTTCAGCGAATACACCTGGGCCGTGCCGGTCTTGCCGGCCGAGACATATTCGGCGCCGGCGAAGGCGCGGGCGCCGGTGCCTTCCTTGTTCACGCCGACCATGGCATTTCTGATCACCTCGAGATGCTCGGGCTTGAGGCCCAGGTTGCGCACCGGCTGCGGCTCGATCAGGGTCTTGTTGCCGGTCCTGGTGTCGGTGATGTGCTTCACCAGATGCGGACGGAACACCACGCCGTTGTTGGCGACGATCGCCGTGGCGTGCGCCAGTTGGATCGGCGTGTAGGCGTTGTAGCCCTGGCCGATGCCGATCGAGATGGTTTCGCCGGCATACCATTTCTGCTGCTCGGGCTTCTTGAAGCGCTTCTTCTTCCACTCCTGCGAGGGCAGCACGCCTTCCGATTCGCCGTCGATGTCGATCCCGGTGCGGCTGCCGAAGCCCAGGCTGCCCATGAAGGCCGCGATGTTGTCGATGCCCATGTCGTTGGCCAGCATGTAGTAGTAGGTGTCGCAGGAATGCACGATGGATTTGTACATATCCACCATGCCGTGGCCGCCCTTCTTGTCGTCGCGGAAATGGTGGCCGCCGAAGTTGAAAAAGCCGGGGTCGGAAATCACCTGCTCGGGACGCCGCTTGCCCAGCGTCAGGGCGCCCAGCGCCATGAAGGGCTTGAAGGTGGAACCCGGCGGGTAGGCGCCGTTGAGCGCGCGGTTGACCATGGGCTTGTCGGGAGACTCGTTGAGTTCCTTCCAGTTCTGCGTGTCGATGCCGTCGACGAACAGGTTGGGATCGTAATTGGGCACTGCCACCAGAGCCAGGATGCCGCCGCTGGCCGGATCGATGGCGACCAGCGCGCCACGGCGGTCGCCGAAGGCCTGCTCGGCGATGCGCTGCAGTTCGGCGTCGACGGTCAGCGTCAGGTTGTTGCCGGGCACCGGCGCGCTGCGCGCCAGGGTGCGCACGGCACGTCCGCCGGCATCGACCTCGACCTGCTCGAAGCCGGTTTCGCCGTGCAGCTCGAACTCGTAGCGCTGTTCCAGCCCGGTCTTGCCGAAGTGTTCGGTGCCGCGATAGTTGGCCTCGCCCTCGCGGGCCTCGATCTTCTCCAGATCGCGGTCATTGACGCGACCGATATAGCCCAGCAGGTGCGAGGCGAAGGCGCCGCCCGGATACTGGCGAAACAGCCGCGCCTTGATGTCCACGCCGGGGAAGCGGTAGCGATGGGCGATGAACTTCGCCACCTCCTCGTCGGTCAGGCGGGTGCGGATCGGCAGCGATTCGAAGTTGCGGCTTTCTTCCAGCAGTTGCCGGAAGCGCTTGCGGTCCTTGGGCTGGATGTCGATGATCTCCGCCAGGCCATCGATGACCTGTTCCGGCTGGCCGGTCTTGGAGGGAACGATTTCCAGGGTATAGGCCGGATAGTTGCGCGCCAGCACGACTCCGTTGCGGTCGACGATGAGGCCGCGGTTGGGCACGATCGGCACCAGCGATATGCGATTGTCTTCGGCGCGGGTCTGGTAGTACTCGTGCTGGACCACCTGCAGCCAGACGAAGCGGGCGAACAGCAAGGTGAAGCAGAGCAGCACGAAGCCGCCCGCCGCCACAAGCCGCGCGCGGAAGCGCTCGAGTTCCTGCTGTGGGTTCTTGAATTCCATTAGCGCGCGCCGGCGACGGGCCGCCCCGAACCGATGTCACCCCCTTCTCGTGGGAAGGGGATTGGGGAAAAGGCCCTGATCATATCGGTCGATGGACGTCCTTGTCTTCCGGGCGGAACTGCGGAATCAGCAGCAGGTAGGTCACCGGATGCCAGAGCAGCGCAGCGACGAAGCTGGAAAGAAACCACAGCACGCCGGGAAACTCGGCGCCGCCGATCATGCGCGCGATCATCATCACCAGCTGCATGCCGAGGAACAGCGGCAATACATGCAGTGCCTGCTGCGCCAGGGGAAACCACAGCACGCGGCGCGACAGGCCCGCCGCGGCAAAGGCCAGCAGTACATAGGCCAGCGCATGCTGTCCCATTACGCTGGCATCGGCGACGTCCATCGCCAGGCCGAGCACAAAGCCCGCCGCCATGCCGACTTTCAGCGGCTGGTGCACGCACCAGAAGGCCAGCACCAGCGCCACCCAGTCGGGAATGCCGGGCAAACGGCCGAAAGGAACCAGGTTCAGCAGCAGGGCAAGGAACAGCGTCAGCACGATGAACCAGTTTCTGACCGGCAGCAGGATGCGGCGCGAGGAATGGGTGGGTTGCATCTACGCCTCCGCCGGGCCGCCCCAAGGGGGCGTGCAGCCAAAAACATGGAAACCGCGTAGCGGTTGAACCGTGGTCACTCCTTCCATGGGGGCGGAGGCAGGAATTCGCGGAGCACTGCTCCGTGCTGCCGCAGCCGGCCGGCTGTGCAAAGCCGGCCGTGGGACGGGGGCTGGGGGTAGGGTCGTTGTCATTTAGCCTTTTTCTTGATGCGCTTGCCGCCGGCGGGTCGCTCGGGAGTCGCCGGCGCGTCGTCGGGCTGTGGCGGCAGGGCCGTGCGGGCGCCCAGCACCAGGGTCAGGCCGTGGCGTTCGACGCCGGCCAGCGGCGCGCAGGTGATGCGCGCGAAGGAGTAGGAACTGTCGCGGTCGATCTTGACCACCTTGGCCACCGGCAGGCCGCGCAGATAGACCCCGTCGAGTCCCGAAGTCACCAGCACGTCGCCCACCTGCACCTCGGCGTTCGACGCCAGGAAGCGCAGTTCCATCATGCCGGCGCCGACGCCGGCCAGTACCGCGCGCAAGCCGTTGCGCTGCACTTCGACGGGTATCGCCTGATCCTTGTCGGTGAGCAGCAATACTTCCGCCGTGAGCGGGAACACCCGCACCACCTGGCCGATCACGCCGACCTCATCCACCACCGCCTGGCCGCCGGCAATGCCATGCTGGCTGCCCTTGTCGATGATCACCCGCCGCGAAAACGGATCGCGTGCCGCATACAGGATCTCGGCGATGCGGCCTTCCACCGGCAGCCGCGCACGCATGTCGAGCAGGGCGCGCAAGCGCAGGTTCTCCTGCTCCAGGTGCTGCTGGCGCAGCAGCAGGTTGGCGGCTTCCAGCTGGCGCCGGCGCAGTTCCTGGTTCTCCTTCAGCAGCGTGGATTGTCGTGCCAGATAGGCGCCGAAATCGCCGGCTGCGTCGATCGGCATCCAGGTCACGCGCTGTAGCGGCCAGGCGACCGTGGCGACGGCCAGGCGCGCCCATTCCAGGGTATGGAAGCGCAGGTCGGCGATCAGCAGCAGCAGGGAAAGCGAGACGAAAAATGCCAGCCGCACGAGCGGCGCCGGACCCCGTTTGAAAAAGGGTGGCGGAACATGGCCAGCGACGGACATCAAGGCATTACGCCCTCGAAATGTGATGGAGACCCGGTGAGCCCCGGCGTTCTGCAGCTACGGGACCAATCTGCAAGCTACACGGGGCGGGCTTTACTCGTTGGCGAAAATACTGCCAAGTTTGTCCATCTTTTCAAGCGCCATGCCGGAGCCGCGTGCGACGCAGGTCAAGGGATCGTCGGCGACGATCACCGGCAGGCCGGTTTCCTCGGTCAGCAGGCGGTCCAGGTCGTGCAGCAAGGCGCCGCCGCCGGTCAGCACCAGGCCGCGCTCGGCGATGTCGGCGCCGAGTTCGGGCGGGGTTTTTTCCAGCGCGTCCTTGACCGCCTTGACCACCTGGTTGAGCGGTTCGGACAGGGCTTCGAGAACTTCGTTGGAGGAAATCGTGAACTTGCGCGGGATGCCCTCGGCACGGTTGATGCCGGAGACTTCCATCTCGCGCACTTCGGCGCCGGGGAAGGCCGAGCCGATCTGCTTCTTGATGTTCTCGGCGCTGTTGTCGCCGATCTGCATGCCGTAGTTGCGGCTGATGTAGGAGATGATCGCCTCGTCGAACTTGTCGCCGCCGACGCGCACAGAGTTGGCATAAACCATGCCGCCCAGCGAAATCACGCCCACTTCGGTGGTGCCGCCGCCGATGTCGACCACCATCGAGCCGGTGGCGTCCGACACCGGCAGGCCGGCGCCGATCGCCGCGGCCATCGGCTCCTCGATCAGGTACACCTGCGAGGCGCCGGCGCCGAGCGCGGATTCGCGGATGGCACGGCGTTCGACCTGGGTCGAGCCCGAGGGCACGCAGATGATGATGCGCGGACTGGGCGAGAACAGGCGCGACTCGTGCACGCGCTTGATGAACTGCTTGAGCATCTGCTCGGTGACGGTGAAGTCGGCGATGACGCCGTCCTTGAGCGGGCGGATGACCTGGATTTCCTTGGGATTGCGCCCGATCATGCCCTTGGCCTCGCGGCCGACGGCCTGGATGGTCTTTTTGGCGTTGGGACCGCCTTCGATGCGGATGGCGACGACCGAAGGCTCGTCGAGCACGACGCCCTTGCCGCGCACGTAAATCAACGTGTTGGCGGTACCGAGGTCAATCGCGAGATCGTTGGAAAAATAGGAGCGGAGAAAGCCGAACATCGTGGTTCCAATGTTGAAGCCCGCCCAGGAAGGGCTGGGGCCAGAAGGTCGCATATGATAACCTATCGCGCCCGTCGATTCGGCCAATGCGCCGGCCTGGTTTCCGACGGGGCCCCGTCATCAACCCCACTTGTCGCCATGTCCCTGAATCTGGAAGACGTCTCCCGCATCGCTCTTTTGTCCCGCATCGAACTCTCGGCGGCGGAGCGCGAAACCACGCGCGACCAACTGAACGACATCCTCGGCTTCATCGAGCAACTGCAGGCCGTCGATACCGCCGGCATCGAGCCGATGGCGCATGCCGTCGATGTGGTGCAGCGCCTGCGCGCCGACGTCGTCACCGAGAGCGACCGCCGCGCCGACTTCCAGGCCGTGGCACCGGAAACCGAAGCCGGGCTTTACCTTGTGCCGAGGGTGGTGGAATGAAGCTATCGCTTCATTCACCCGCAAAGTCCCCCCACCCCCCCTCCCCCGCCCCGAGGGCGGGGGCTACTGATTGGCGCCGCCGCGTTACGGCGACGAAATGAAATGATCAACGCCTCTCTCAAGCAGTTGTCCGCAGCGCTGGCAGCCAAAAAAGTCTCGGCCGTCGAGCTGGCGACGCTGTTCCTCGACCGCATCGAGCGGCTCAATCCCGACCTCAACGCCTTCATCGCGCTCGACCGCGACAAGACCCTGGCCCAGGCGCAAGCCGCCGACGAGACCAGAAGACTTGGCGCTGGTGCCCCGGCGATTTCGCCTCTGTGCGGCATCCCCTTGGCGCACAAGGATATTTTTTGCACCAAGGGCTGGCGCACGAGCTGCGGCTCGAAGATGCTGGAGAACTTCGTCGCCCCCTACGATGCCCATGTCGTCGACAAGCTCGCCGGCGCCGGCATGGTCATGCTGGGCAAGCTCAACATGGACGAGTTCGCCATGGGCTCGTCGAACGAATCCTCGTATTTCGGCCCGGTGAAGAACCCCTGGAACCTCTCCTGCGTACCCGGCGGTTCCTCGGGCGGCTCGGCGGCCGCCATCGCGGCGCGGCTCAGCCCTGCGGCGACGGGCACCGACACCGGCGGCTCGATCCGCCAGCCGGCGGCCCTGTGCGGGCTGACCGGGCTCAAGCCGACCTATGGCGCGGTGTCGCGCTACGGCATGATCGCCTTTGCCTCCAGTCTCGACCAGGCCGGGCCGATGGCGAAGAGCGCCGAAGACTGCGCGCTGCTGCTCAATGCCATGGCCGGTTTCGATGCGCGCGACTCGACCTCGCTCGAACGCCCGGCCGAGGATTACACGCGCGACCTGAATCAGCCGCTGGCCGGCCTGAGGATCGGCCTGCCGCAGGAATTTTTCGGCGCGGGCATGGATGAGGACGTGCGCGCCGCGGTCGAGGCGGCGCTGGCCGAGTATCGCAAGCTGGGCGCCGTCACGGTCGAGGTGCAACTGCCCAATTCCGGTCTTTCCGTGCCGGCCTATTACGTGATCGCCCCGGCCGAGGCCAGTTCCAATCTCTCGCGCTTCGACGGCGTGCGCTACGGCTACCGTGCGCCGGATTATGCCGACCTGGCCGAGATGTATTCGCGCAGCCGGGCGCAGGGCTTCGGCGCCGAGGTCAAGCGCCGGATACTGATCGGCACCTATGTGCTGTCCCACGGCTATTACGACGCCTACTACCTCCAGGCGCAAAAGATTCGCCGCCTGATCGCCGCCGACTTCAAGGCCGCCTTCCAGCAATGCGACGTGATCATGGGGCCGACCTCGCCCTCGGTGGCCTTCGCCTTCGGCGCCAAGAGCGCCGATCCGGTGCAGATGTACCTGTCGGACATCTACACCATCTCCACCAATCTCGCCGGCCTGCCGGGCATGTCGCTGCCCTGCGGCTTCGGCCGGAACAACATGCCGGTCGGCCTGCAGATCATTGGCAACCTGTTTGATGAAGCCAGGATGTTGAACGTTGCGCACAAATACCAGCAAGTTACCGACTGGCACGTGCAAATGCCCAAATCGGCAGAGGTGGCGAAATGAGCCGGGATAAGCAATGGGAAGTCGTGATCGGGCTGGAAACCCACGCCCAGTTGCAAACGAAATCGAAGATATTTTCCGGCAGCAGCATCGCCTTCGGCGCCGAGCCCAACGTCCAGGCCAGCGCGGTCGATATCGCGCTGCCCGGCGTATTGCCGGTGCTCAACCGCGAGGCCGTGGTCTGCGCCATCAAGTTCGGCCTCGCCGTGGGCGCCACGATCGCGCCGCGCTCGGTGTTCGCGCGCAAGAACTACTTCTACCCGGACCTGCCCAAGGGCTACCAGATCAGCCAGTTCGAGATCCCCGTGGTCTCCGGCGGCGGCCTGGCGATAAGAGTTGGTGCTGCAAATGACCCAAATGCGACGGCGGTGGAGAAATTCGTCCATCTGACGCGCGCCCACCTCGAAGAAGATGCCGGCAAGTCCCTGCACGAGGACTTCCACGGCCGCACCGGCATCGACCTCAATCGCGCCGGCACGCCGCTGCTGGAAATCGTCACCGAGCCGGACATGCGCTCGTCGGCCGAGGCGGTCGCCTACGCCCGCGCGCTGCATGCGCTGGTGCAATGGATCGGCATCTGCGACGGCAACATGCAGGAAGGCTCCTTCCGCTGCGACGCCAACGTCTCGGTGCGCCGTCCGGGTCAGCCTCTCGGCACCCGGCGCGAGATCAAGAACCTGAATTCCTTCCGCTTCATGCAGCAGGCGATCGACTTCGAGGTGCAGTGGCAGATCGCCGAAATCGAGGAAGGCCGTGCGATTCGCCAGGCCACGGTGCTGTTCGATCCCGACACGGGCGAGACGCGCGCTATGCGCACCAAGGAAGACGCGCACGACTATCGTTATTTCCCCGACCCTGACCTGCTGCCGCTGGAAATCAAGGCGGACTGGATCGCCCAGGTGCAATCGGGCTTGCCCGAATTGCCGCAGGCCATGCAGCAGCGCTTCCAGTCCGAGTTGGGGCTTTCCGCCTACGACGCGGCGGCGCTGACGGCGTCGCGCGAGATGGCGGCCTACTTCGAGGCCGCGCTGGAGTCCGCCGGCCGCGAAAACGCCAAGCCGGTCGCCAACTGGATCATGGGCGAACTGTCAGCGCGCCTCAACAAGGAGGGGCTGGAGATCGCCGCCGCCCCGCTGTCGGCGCCGCAGCTCGCCGGCATCGTGCGCCGCATTGCCGACAACACGATTTCCAACAAGATTGCCAGGGATGTCTTCGACGCGCTCTGGGCCGGCGACGGCAAGGATGCCGACGCGGTAATCGATGCCAAGGGCTGGAAGCAGATCACCGATACCGGCGCGATCGAGGCGCTGGTCGATGAAGTGCTGGCCGCCAACCAGAAGTCGGTCGACGAATACCGTGCCGGCAAGGAAAAGGCCTTCAATGCCCTGGTCGGACAGGCCATGAAGGCCACCCGCGGCAAGGCCAATCCGCAGCAGGTCACCGACCTGCTGAAGAAAAAACTCGGCGCCTGACCCGGCGGCAGAGGAAGCTTATTCGGCCGGTTTCTTCGAGGACGGCGCGGCCGGCTTCGAAGAAGTCGGTGCCGCAGGCGCGGCGGCAGGCTCTGCGGCGGGTGCAGGAGCCGGCGCGGCAGGCGCGGCAGGCGCGGCTTCCATCGACTTCTTGCCGGTCAGTTCAAGATAGCGTTTCTTCTCGTCGGCGAAGCGGCTGCGGACTTCGTCCATTTCCTTGGACTTGGCGGCGACCGCGGTCTTTTGCGCCGCGATCTCCTTCTCGTTGTCGCGGATATCCGCCTTGACCTGCTCGGGCAAAGGCTTGCCCCGGTAGAACTCCCTGTCGCTTTCCAGTTTCTTCTTGCGCTTGTTGGCTTCCTCCAGACGCTGCTGGGCCTGCTTCATGTTCTTGTCGATTTCGGCCAGGGCGCGGGTCTGCGCCGAGTTGATGTCCTTTTCGCTGGAATAGGTCGCCAGCAAGGCCAGGTTGCGGCGACGCTCCTCGGCGGCCCTCTTGGCTTCCTCTTCCTTCCTGGCCAGTTCGGCGGCGCGGCGTGCCTGCTGCTCCGCTGTCAGCGGCGCCTCGACCTTTTTCGAAACAAAGCCGCGATTGTCGCGCTCCTCGTAGGCCCGACCCTGGCAGGCGGTGGGCAGGAAGTCGCCGCAGACCTTGCGTCCGTTGGCGTCATCGCAGCAATAGATGCGGGTCTGGGCGGCGGCGCCCATGGCCAGCAGGGCGGAGGAGGCAAACAGCAGGGCGGAAATCAGGCGCATGGGGGTTCTCCCTGGAGATGTGGAGGGCATCAGTCGATGCCGTAACGCAGGCGATAGGCACGCACGGCGGAGAGCTTGCTTTCAAGTTCCGAATGGCCGGACAGATAATCGATCAAATCGGTCAGGCTGGCAACGCTGATCACCGGCATGCCGTAATTTCGTTCCACTTCCTGTACCGCCGAAAGCTCACCCTGGCCGCGTTCCTGGCGATCGAGGGCAATCAGCACGGCGGCAGGTTCGGCGCCGGCGGCGCGGATCAGTTCCACCGATTCGCGTACCGAAGTGCCCGCGGAAATCACGTCGTCGATGATCAGCACGCGTCCCTTGAGCGGCGCCCCGACCAGCGTGCCGCCTTCGCCGTGGTCCTTGGCTTCCTTGCGGTTATAGGCATAGGGCGTGTTGTGCCCCAGGCCGGCGAGCGCCATGGCGGTGCCCGCGGCGAGCGGAATGCCCTTGTAAGCGGGCCCGAACAGCACATCGAACTGCACGCCGGCCGCCAGCATGCGGCGCGCGTAGAAATCGCTGAGGCGCGCCAGCGATGCGCCATCGTTGAACAATCCGGCATTGAAGAAATAGGGGCTCAGGCGCCCGGCCTTGGTCTTGAATTCGCCAAAGCGCAACACGCCCAGCTCGCAGGCGAAGGCGATAAACTCGCGGCTCAACTCGCTGGCGGCGGTGTGGTCGGCGTTCGCATTCATCCAGCGCATTCTACATGCACAGACACATGCTCCGAATACTCACTCTGAATCTCAACGGTATCCGTTCCGCGGCCGGCAAGGGGATTTTCGACTGGCTGGCGACGCAGCAGGCCGACGTCGTCTGCGTCCAGGAACTCAAGGCGCAACTGCCCGACCTGAGCCCGGCGCTGCGCGCGCCGGCGGGCTTCAACGGCTTTTTCCACGCGGCCGAGAAGAAAGGCTACAGCGGCGTCGGCATCTATTCGCGGCAGGCGCCCGACCGCATCGTCGAGGGTTTCGGCAACCCCGAGTTCGATGCCGAGGGGCGCTACCTGCAAGCGGATTTCGGCAAGCTGTCGGTGGTCTCGCTCTACCTGCCCTCGGGCTCCAGCTCGGAAGAGCGGCAGCAGGCCAAGTTCCGCTTCCTCGACCAGTTCCGGCCGCAACTGGAACGCCTGGCCGACGATGCCCGGCGCGCCGGGCGGGAAATCCTGCTGTGCGGCGACTGGAATATCGCGCACCGGGAAATCGACCTGAAGAACTGGAAGTCCAACCAGAAGAACTCCGGCTTCCTGCCCGAGGAGCGCGCCTGGCTGTCGTCGGTATTCGACGATCTGGGCTGGGTGGACGTGCATCGGAAGTTGCTGCCGGAAGCGACCGGCGAGGCTTACACCTGGTGGTCGAACCGGGGCCAGGCCTGGGCCAAGAACGTCGGCTGGCGCATCGACTACCAGATCGCGACGCCGGGCCTCGCGGCTTCTGCGCGCCGGGCGGCGGTCTACAAGGCGCAGCGTTTCTCCGATCACGCGCCGCTGACGGTGGATTACGACTTCAGTTGCGTATGACATGGATCATTGCGGCGCAGCGACAAAATGGGTAGCCTTCAACTGCAAGACCTTTATTCCAGGAGAGAAACATGAGCGACATGACGGATGTAACCAAGGACAAACTGATCGCCGACGTAAAGCTGGTGATCGCCGACACGGAAGAACTGCTGCGCGCCACCGCGGGCCAGGCGGGTGAGAAGGTCGCCGAGATCCGCGCGCGGACCCAGGATAGTCTTGCTGCCGCCAAGATCAAGCTGGCTGAAGCCGAGGCGGTGGTGGTGGACAAGGCCAAGCAGGTCGGCCGCGCCGCCGACGACTACGTGCATGACAATCCCTGGCGTTCGGTCGGAGTCGCGGCCGGATTCGGTTTCATCGTCGGCCTGCTGATCGGTCGTCGCTGAACCCAGCCATGGCTGATGCGGCCGGCGGCACGCCGGACCAGGGTGGTTTGTTCGCGTCGAGCAAGGGTTTGCTCGGCACCGGCGTCAAGCTGCTGCACAATCGCCTCGAACTCCTCGGTGTCGAAGTGGCCGCGGAGAGGGTGCGGCTGATTTCCCTGCTGGCTTATGGCGCCGCCGCCTTTCTGTGCATCGCAGCCGGCCTGATCTTCCTTGCCATCTTTCTCACCGTGATGCTGTGGGAAAGCCATCGTCTGCTTGCTCTCGGCGTTTTTTCGGCGCTTTTCCTCGGCGCCGGCGGTGTCTGCCTGGCGCTGGCGATGAGCCGGGCACGCGCCGGCTCGACGCTGTTTTCCGGCAGTTTGGCCGAACTGCGCAAGGACCGGGATGCCTTGTCGGCAAGGGACGGCGGCGGACCGCTGTGAACGCCGGCGCGCTCGAACTTGCCTTGAAGAGGCAGCGACTGCAGATCGCCAGCGCGAGCCTGCGCAGCGATTTCGGCCGCCATGCCGCCGGGTTGGCGCCGGTTTTCGGCGCGGCGGATTGCGCGGTCGAAGGTGCCCGCTGGATGGGGCGCAACCCGCAACTGGTGGTCGCCGCCGGCGTCGCGCTGGCCGTGGTCCGGCCGCGCAGGGCCTGGCGCTGGGGACGCCGGGCGTTTATCGGCTGGCAGGCATGGCGCCGCTTGCGCGAATACCTCGACCGCCGCCAGCCGGCCTGATCCGCATCAGGCAGCAGCGGGCAGCAGCGGGCAACGGCGTGCAGATCGCGGCGATGAGCCCCGCATCATGAAGTTCAAGGATTACTACGAGATCCTCGGCCTGACGCGCAGCGCAACCCAGGACGAGGTCAAGCACGCCTACCGCAAGCTGGCGCGCAAATTCCATCCGGACGTGAGCAAGGATCCAGATGCCGAGGCGCGCTTCAAGGAGCTGGGTGAAGCCTATGCGGTGCTGAAGGACCCCGAGAAGCGCGCGGCCTACGATCAGATGGGCAGCCAGTGGAAGGCCGGGCAGGACTTTCAGCCGCCGCCGGGCTGGGATACCGGCTTCGAATTCAGCGGCGGCGACTTCGGCGCCGGTCCAGGCGGCGAGCACAGCGACTTCTTCGAAGCCCTGTTCGGTCACCATTTCGGGACCGGCCAGCGCGGACACATGCGCGCCCAGGGTCAGGACCACCATGCCAAGGTGCAGATCGATCTGCTCGATGCCTACCGTGGCGCCCAGCGCAGCATTGCGCTGCGCATGCCGGAGCTCGACGCAGAGGGCCGCGTTGCCCTGCAGGAGCGCAAGCTCGACGTGAGTATTCCCAAAGGCATTCGTGCCGGCCAGCACCTGCGTCTGACCGGCCAGGGCGCTCCAGGGCTGGGCGGCGGCGCGGCGGGCGACCTCTACCTGGAAATCGTCTTCAAGCCCGATCCGAAGTTTCGCGCCGACGGCCGCGATGTCTATGCAAACCTGCCGCTGGCGCCCTGGGAAGCGGCGCTGGGCGCCGCGGTGATGGCGCCGACGCCGGAAGGACCGGTGCGCCTGACGATTCCACCCGGCTCGGTGGCAGGTCGCCAGTTGCGCCTGAAAGGCCGCGGTATTCCTGGCACGCCGCCGGGCGACCTGTACGTGGTGCTGACCATCGCCCTGCCGCCGGCCGACAGCGAAGCCGCGCGCGAGGCTTACCGCGCGATGGCCGAGGCCTTTGACTTCAACCCCAGACAAGCCCTGGAGGAATGAGCCTGATGAACCCAATCGCCATGACATACATAGAGGGGCCGGTGGTCGAAGAGGAAGTTCGATTTACGCTGGTGGAACTCTGTCAGGCCTGCAGCGCCGAAGAGGAGCACGTGCTGGCCTGGGTTTTCGAGGGCGTGCTGGAACCGGCGGGCAGCTCTCCCCAGGACTGGCGCTTCAGCGGCGAATCGCTGCGCCGCGCGCGGCTGGCGTTGCGCCTGTCGCAGGATCTGGAAATCAATCCGCCCGGCGTGGCGCTGGCGCTCGACCTGCTCGATGAAATCGCCGCGTTGCGGGCACGACTGCAACGCGCCGGAGTCAGATGATGGGCTAGGCCATGCATATCCATGGCCTCGACACCGAGCAGGCGCTTGCCAGCCTGAAGACCACGGCGGCCGGCCTGACTGCCGACGAGGCGGCGCGCCGCTTGGCCGAGTTCGGGCCGAACCATGTCGAGGAAGTCGCGCGCGAGCATCTGCTGCTCGGCTTTGCCCGCGAATTCACCCATTTCTTCGCCATCATCCTGTGGATCGGCGCCGCACTGGCCTTCCTCGCCGACTATTTCGATCCGGGCCAGGGCATGGGCCGCCTCGGTTTCGCCATCGTCGGCGTCATCGTCGTCAATGGCATATTTGCCTTCTGGCAGGAATACCGGGCCGAACAGGCCGTGGCGGCGCTGCGTCAGCTTTTGCCGCAGAAGGTGCAGGCGCTGCGCGGCGGAGCGATCGTCGAGCTGCTGGCCAGCGAACTGGTGCCCGGCGACATCGTGCTGCTGGAAGAAGGAAATTTCATTCCGGCCGACTGCCGCCTGATCGAGGCCTTCGCGCTGCGCGTGAACACCGCGACGGTGACCGGCGAATCCCTGCCCAAGGCGCGCAACACCGATCCCAGTGCCGAAGATTCGCCGCTCTATGCAAAGAACGTGGTGCTGGCCGGAACCGCTGTGGTCTCGGGGCAGGCGCGTGCCGTGGTGTACGCCACCGGCATGCGCACCGAGTTCGGCCGCATCGCCCACCTGACGCAGACGGCCGGCGCGGCCTCGTCGCCGCTGCAGCGCGAAATTGCGCGCCTTTCGCGCATCGTCGCGGCGCTCGCCACGGGCATGGGCGTGGCGCTGTTCTTCGTCGGTCAGGCGATGGGCCTGCCGACCTGGGAGAATCTGCTGTTTGCCATCGGCATCATCGTCGCCAACGTGCCGGAAGGCTTGCTGCCGACGGTGACCCTGTCGCTGGCCATGGCAACGCAGCGCATGGCCAAGCGCAACGCCCTGGTGCGTCACCTGCCTGCCGTCGAAGCGCTGGGTTCGACGACGACGATTTGCTGCGACAAGACCGGCACACTGACCCAGAACCGCATGTCGGTGCAGCGCCTGTGGCTGGGCGGCGGTTTTCTCGACTTTGACGACCTCGCTTCGCAGTCGCGCCTGACGGACGATAACCGCGAGCTGTTCGTCAATGCGGCGCTCTGCCACAGCCTGAAGATCGTCGATGCGCATGGTCAAAACTCGCTGCTCGGCGACCCGATGGAAGTGGCGCTGGCCGCCATGGGCCGGCAGGTAGCCGGTGAACTTGCCGACCACAAGCGGATCGACGAGATTCCCTTCGACACCGACCGCAAGCGCATGTCGGTACTCTGCGCAACACCGCAGGGCCACATGCTCTACTGCAAGGGCGCGCCGGAGACCGTGCTGGCGGCCTGCGACTTCGTCCAGTTCGACGCCGCGGGTGACGCCGAACCGGTGCCGCTCGATCCGCTGGCAAGAACCCGCCTGCTGGCGGCTCAGCGGCAGATGGCCGAGGCCGGGCTGCGTGTGCTGGCCTTTGCCCATTGCTCAGTCAACGATGGCATGCCGAACGAAGAACGCGGCATGATCCTCTCCGGGCTGGTCGGGCTGGAAGACCCGCCGCGAGCGGAAGTTCCCGATGCCGTGGCGCGTTGCGCCAGCGCCGGCATCCGCATCATCATGGTCACCGGCGACCATCCGCACACGGCACTGGCGATCGCGCGCCAGATCGGCCTGGTCAAATCCGAACAGCCGGTGGTGATCGGCGGCGACGAACTGCGCGCCATATCGCCGGCGCACCTGCAACTCGCGCTCGATGCCAAGGAGATCATCTTCGCCCGCGTCGCCGCCGAACAGAAGATGCTGATCGTCCAAGCCTTGCAGAAAAAGGGCGAGATCGTCGCAGTGACCGGCGACGGCGTGAATGACGCGCCGGCACTGAAGACCGCCGACATCGGCATCGCCATGGGTATCAGCGGCACCGACGTGGCAAAGGAGGCGGCCGACCTGATCCTGCTCGACGACAACTTCGCCAGCATCGTCGCCGCGATCGAGGAAGGACGCGCGGTGTTCGACAACATCCGCAAGTTCCTCACCTACATCCTGAGTTCGAACATTCCCGAACTGGTGCCCTATTTGGCCTTCGTCCTGTTCCGCATTCCGCTGCCGCTGACCATCATCCAGATCCTCGCTGTCGACCTCGGCACCGACATGCTGCCGGCCCTCGCGCTGGGCGCCGAAAAGCCCGATCCGCAGGTGATGCAACGGCCGCCGCGGGCACGCGGCGAGCGGCTGCTGTCCTGGGGTCTGCTGGCCCGTGCCTACCTGTTTCTCGGCGTGCTGGAAGCTGCGGCGGCCATGGCGGTGTTCTGCTTCGTGCTCGAAGCCGCCGGCTGGCATTACGGCGTAGCCCTCGACAGGAACGATCCGCTGTACCTGCAGGCGACCTCGGCCTGCCTGGCCGCGATCGTGGTGATGCAGATGATGAATGTGTTCCTGTGCCGCCACCCGTTCAAGTCCTCGCTGTCCTTCGGACTCTTCAGCAATCGCTACATCCTGTTGGGGCTGGCGGCGGAACTCGGCGTGATCCTGTTCATCATCTACACCCCGGCCGGCAACTGGCTGTTCGGCACCGCGGCCATCGGCGTCGAGGTCTGGCTGCTGGCGCTGGCCGGCGCCGCGGCGATGTGGCTGCTGGAAGAAATGCGCAAGGCCTGGCTGCGGCGACTGATGACGCGGGCCGCTGGCGGTCGGCCCGCAGTGCGCTCCGGCTAGGCGTCGTGGCGTACTATGCCGGCATAGGCCACGCTTGATGAGTCTGCCGCCGGTATTTCCATAGGACAAAGACATGGCGATCACGCTTCAGCGCATGAGCAAGGCAATCCTGTTTGCCGCCGCCGCCGTGTTCATCTTGTTCGGCGTGGTTTGGCTGGCGCTGCCGGGCATCCTGCAGTCGCAGGCGCAGCAGATCGTCGCCGAGAAAAGCGGCCACCGCCTGAGCCTGGCCAAGCCGGAATTCAATCTCTTGGCGCTCAGTCTGCGCCTGCGCGAGTTCACGCTCGAAGACCCGGAAGGCGCGCCGCTGCTGGCCTTCAACGAACTCTTGGTCGATCTCTCCGCCGCCAGCATTACGCAGCGCGGCCTGGTGTTCGACGACATCCGGCTCGACGGCCTGCGGGCCAGCGCAATACTGCGCGACGGCGCGCAGGGCCCGCTGAACTGGAGCCGCCTGCTGGCCGCGTTTGTCGGCAAGGACGAGCCCAAGCCCGCTGCGCCGCTGCCGCGCATCGATATCCGGCATCTGGCGCTGACCGGGGCGCAGGCCGATATCGCCGACCGGCGCAGCGTGCCGCCCTTTGTCAGCCGGATCGAATCCTTCGACCTCGAACTCAAGGACATCTCGACCCTGCCCGACGACTCGGGCCGCTTCAGGCTGACGGCGAAGACCGCCTTCGGCGCCCAGCTCGAATGGACCGGCGAAGCCACGCTCAACCCGCTGGGTTCCAGCGGCCATATCGATCTGCGCGGCATCGACCTGGGCAAGCTCGCTGCCCTGCTCCAGCCGCATCTGCCGCCCGAACTCGGCCTCGCGCCACCCGATGGCGTCGCCAGCCTGGATCTGGACTACCGCGTCGGCCATGCCGCGGGCAAGCTCGAACTGAAGCTCGACCCGATTACCGTCAAGCTCGCCGGGCTCGCGTTGCGCAAACCGCGGGCGCCGGGCGCGCCGCTGCTCGCCGTGGAGGCCATCGAGCTGCAGCGGGGTCGCTTCGAACTCGCCACGCGGCAGCTCGAATTCGGCGCCCTGGAACTGCGCGGGACCCGCCTCGAAGCGGCACGCGACGGCAAGACGCGCGGCAATATGTTGTCGCTGACCGCGATCGCCCTGGCGCCGACGCAGATCGACCTGGAGCGGCGCAGCGCGAAGATCGGCGCCGTCGAGTTGAAGGGCGGCAGCATCGCCGCGCGACGCGACGCCAAGGGCGCGATCGACCTGCTGGCCGTGCTGCAGGCGCTGGCGCCGGCGGCATCGGTAGCGCCGGCCAAGGCGGAACCGCCGGCCGCGCCCTGGCGCTACGAAATCGAACGCGTCGCCTTGAGCGGCTTCGACGCCAGCCTGCGCGACGAATCGACCAAGCCGGCGCTCGAACTGGGATTCGCCGACATCGCGCTCAGCGTGGCAGGCGTCAGCGACAAACTGCAGAAGCCGTTGCCGCTCAAGGCCGCGTTGCGCGTCACCGGCGGCGGCAGCCTGACGCTCGACGGCAAGCTGGTACCGGCCACGGCGGCCGCGGAGCTGCAGCTCAAGCTCGACGACCTGGCGCTCAAGCCGGCGCAGGCCTTCCTCGGCCGCTACGCCGCGCTCGACCTTGCCGGCGGTCGTCTGGCCGCCGCCGGCAAGCTGGTGCACAACGAAAAAACCACGGCCTATCGCGGCAGCCTGGCGCTGAGCGACCTGCGCCTCAACGAGGCCGGCACGCAGACGGCTTTCCTCGCCTGGAAGTCGCTGGCGACGCGCCAGCTCGAAGTGACGGCGAAGCAGCTTCATATCGCCGAACTGACGCTCGATGGTCTCGATACGCAGCTGCTGATCGCGGCGGACAAGTCGACCAATTTCAAGCGCATCCTGCGCCGCGGCGATGCGCCAGCAACCGACAGTGCGCCGCCGGCGGCGCCAGCCGGCGGCGCGGCCGCTGCCACCGCGGCTGCGGCGCCGGCAGCGGCCGCCGCAGCGAAGCCGCAGGCCGCGGCGGCTTTCCTGGTCGACATCGATCGCCTGCGTTTTCGCAACGGTGAACTCGATTTTGCCGACCAGTCGCTGCTGCTGCCCTTCGGCGCGCGCATCCATCGCTTGCGCGGATCGCTGGCCGGGCTTTCCTCGCGCCCCGGCGCCCATGCCCAGCTCGAACTCGACGGCGAGGTGGACGAATACGGCCTGGCACGCGCCGCGGGCCAGGTGGATATTTTCGATCCGACCGACTTCATGGACATCCGGGTGATCTTCCGCAATGTCGAGATGACGCGGCTGACGCCTTATTCGGCGACCTTCGCCGGACGCCGGATAAATTCCGGCAAGCTCTCGCTCGATCTCGAATACGTGATCAAGAAGCGCCAGTTGCAAAGCCAGAACAAGGTGGTGATGGAGCGTCTGGTGCTCGGCGAGCGCATCGCCAGCCCGACCGCGAAGGATTTGCCGCTCGATCTGGCGATCGCCCTGCTGGAGGATTCCGATGGCCGTATCGACCTCGGCCTGCCGGTCAGCGGCAGCCTCGACGATCCGCAGTTCAGCTATGGCGGCCTGGTCTGGAAAGTCATCACCAATGTCCTGATCAAGATCGTCACCGCGCCTTTCCGCGCGCTCGGTGCGCTGTTCGGCGGCGGCGACGAGAAACTCGAAAGCATCGCCTTCGACGCCGGCGCGCGGCGCCTGACGCCGCCGGAACGAGAGAAGCTGGTCAAGCTCGCCGCGGCGCTGAACAAGCGTCCGGCGCTGGCGCTGACGCTGCAGGGCAGCTGGAACGAAGCCGACCGCAGCGCACTGCAGGACCTGCAACTGCGTCGCACGCTGCTGCAAAAAAGCGGCTACCAGAGAGGAAACAGCGGTGGCAACAGCGGTAGCAATAGCGGCGACACCAAGGGCGATCCGGGACCGGTTGCGCTGCGCCAGCCGCAGATCCAGGCGGCGCTCGAAGAGCTGTTCGCCGAGCGCTTCGGCAAGGCCGAGCTGGCCGGGCTCAAGCAGGGCTTCCGCAGCGCCAATCCGGGCCAGCTTGAGGAAAGCCTGGGCGGCAGGGTCATGTCGCGCCTGACCGGCCTGATGCGGCCGCCGCGCCAGCTCAGCGAAAGCGAAGTCGGCGCGCTGAAGGGCGCCGACTTTCATGCCGTGCTCTACCAGCGCCTGCGCGACAAGGAAGTCCTGCCCGACGATCGGCTGCGTCAGCTCGCGCAGGCACGCGGCGAGGCCGCGCTGGCCACGCTGAAGGAGGCCGGTGCGCCGGCTGCGCGGGTGATACTCGGCGAGCCCGGGAAGCACGAAGGCAATGACCACGAGGTTCCGCTCAAGCTCTCCCTGGGCAAGGCCGGCGGCTAGTAGTCAGTCAACAAGGAAAAGGCGCAAGGAAAAGGCGCATTCCCTGTAGGAGCGAGCTTGCTCGCGATAAGCCGTTGTCGCGAGCAAGCTCGCTCCTACATCCATCGGTTTCAACATGTCTGCGTACTAGTCCAGGCGCGGCGCCGTAGCGCCAGCGCCAACTCTTGAGTCTGGCGCCGAATCAGTCGCCGGTGTGATGCACGGCCAGCCAGACCGTCGGCGTTTCTTCTGCGGTCCAGTCCACGCGGTGGCGCCGCTGCGGGGCGATGTACAGCCAGTCGCCGGCGCGCAAGTGCCGCGCCTCGGCTTCGTCCTCGAAGCGCAGCAGGGCTTCGCCGCCCAGCAGCGCCACCCATTCGGCATCTTCCTGCCGGTACCAGAAGCCCGGCGGGCTGGCCTGGCCGGTGGACACGATGCGCTCGATGCGCAGTCCGGGCCGCGCCAGCAGGGTGTCGAAGCGCTCGGCGGTTTGCGCTGTCGCGGGCGGCAGGTCGGCGAACAGGTTGCCCGCCACTGGACTACCCTCCCCCCAGCCCCCTCGCCAAGCGAGGGGGTGACAATGGTTCGCCGCGGCGCGGCTCCGGGTGACGACTGGCGCGCCTTCGGGCGGCCGTGCGTGGCGCCATCAGTCCGCCTCCAGCAACTCGGTATCCTCGTGCGCATAGGGCGGGCTGCAGCAGCAGAGGATGGTCAGGACTTCGGCGCCGCCGGCTTCGATGCAATGCGGCGTGCCGGGCGGGATCAGCACCGTATCGCCAGCGCCAACTTTGAAGCGGGTGTCGCCCAGGGTCATGAGGCCGCTGCCCGAGGTGACGTGGTACAGCTCCTCGCTCAGCGCATGGCGATGCAGGCGCGTGCGCCGGCCCGGCGCGACGCTGGCTTCGGCCAGGCTTTGCAGTCGGTTGCCGTGCACGGCGGGATGCATGAGTTCGCGGATCTCAGAGCCATCCTTGGTGAGGTAGGCGGCAATGTCGGCGTAGCGGGTCCGGGTCACGGCTTCACTCCAGTGCGGCGGGGGCGGCCGGGCCACGGGCTTGCGGCCGCAGTTTCTGCTGCAGCAGGCAGTGCAGCAAGGCCTGCTCGTCGGGCGCCAGTTCGGACTCGGCATCCTGCGCCAGGAAGTGGCGGCGGAAGGCCGCGCGCGCGGCGGCGGGGACGGCGACGTCATAACCCAGCGCCTGCAGGCCGAGCAGCGCATCGAAGCCGGCCGGGGCCGTCGCCGGCGGCGCGTCGCACCAGAGGCCGAAGCCCTGCGCGGCGAGTCTTCGCCAGGGGAAGCGGCGGCTCGGATCGACCTTGCGCGTCGGCGCCACATCGCCGTGCGCCAGATAGTTGGCCGCCGGGATGGCATGGCGCCTGCGCAGTTCGTCGAGCAGCGCCAGCAGGGCGAGGATCTGCGGCTCGGCGAATTCCTCCTCGCCGGTGTTGTCGAGTTCGATGCCGATCGAGGCCGAGTTGAGATCGCTCATGCCGCCCCAGCGGGATTCGCCGGCATGCCAGGCGCGGGCGGCCTCATCGACCAGTTGCATGACGGTGCCGTCGCGGCCGATCAGGTAGTGGGCGCTGACGCGGCGCTCTGGGTCGGTCAGCGTCGCCAGCGCCCGTTCGACATTGTCATTGGTGGTCTGGTGCAGGATGACGAAATTCGGCCGGCGCTGGTCGAAGTTCGGCGAAGGCTGCCACAGCGCGCCGCGCCCCTGGCCCGATGGCAGTGGCGCGCAGGCGGCGAGCAGGGCCGGCAGGAGGAGGACAAACCCGCGCAGCATCATGGTCGGCCGATGCGGGCGGGGCCGCCGTCAGACGACGATCGGCTTGGACAGTCGCGCCCGGCTTTGCGCCTCGGACTTGTTCATCTCGGAAACCTGGCGGCCGTAGGCTTCGCGCGCGGCCTGGCCCTGGCGCGTGGCCTCGATGCTGCGGATGCAGCGCCAGCGCTTGCCGGCCTTGGTCTCGATCTGGCGCATCTCCGTCTTCGGATGATGCTGACGACAGTGGTAGCAGAATGCAGTTTCGGACATGCCCGGGAACTCGTACACGTTGAAGCCTGCAATTGTAAACCGAGTTGCGGCCATGATCCTATAGACTTCGATCCCACCAAAACGCCGCCGCAATCCGGTTCCAGCGGCCAATCCGACGGTGCTGCCCTGCCGCGCCGACCCGCTCAACCGCACACGACACCTTGGACACTCTCCCCGACACAGGCCTGCTTGCCGAATTGCCGCCCTATCAGGGCATCGCCATCGCCGACGTGGTGCTGGTCGATGCGCCGGCGGCCGCGGCCGATGCCTGTCGGCTGTTGCTGGCGGAGACCGTGCTCGGCTTCGACACCGAGGCCAAGCCGACCTTCGCCAAGGGCGAGGTGTCGACCGGGCCGCACCTGATTCAACTGGCGACGGCGGACCGCGTCTATCTGTTTCCGGTCAGGGTGCAGATGGAGCACCACCTGCATCACCACGGCCTGCAGGAAATCCTCGAATCGCGGCGCATCCTGAAAGTGGGCTTCGGTCTCGGCAGCGATCTGGCGCAGTTGCGGGCGCGCCTCGGCATCGAGGCGCAGCATGTACTCGATCTTTCGCGCGCGCTGCCCTCCGACCAACCGCGGCAGACTCTGGGGGCGAAAACGGCCGTCGCCCGCTACCTCGGCCGGCGCATGCAGAAATCCAAGCGCACCACCACCTCCAACTGGGCCCATCCGCGGCTGACCGAGCGCCAGATGCTCTACGCCGCCGATGACGCGCACGTGGCATTGAAGGTGTATCGCGCCGCCCTTGCCGAAGGCCATCTGCCGCAAACCTGAACGGCCGCAGCGTCGACCCATAGCAAAGTCGGGAATATCCAATCCGCAAATTCTTGGTTCGCTTCGCGGTCGGCAATCGCTAGAGTTCCTCCATCCCAACCGATAGAGGCAACACTCATGATCCGCTCCACGCTACTCGCGGCCCTGCTCGGCATTTCGCTGGGCGCACAGGCCGCCGACCTCAGCCTGCTCAACGTTGCCTACGCTCCGACTAGGCGACGTGCCGCTGGCCTGGGGAAACGAAGTCTACCTGGTGGTCAAGGAACTCGGCCCGCACGGTGGTAGACCCGGGGTGGAAATCGTCGTGCCGTCCTTGTCCATTCTGATCGAGCCGCCGGTCACCGTGGTCGACAAATATGTCGACAAGCACGGCACGCGCGAGGTGGCCGAAGCCTACCTGCACTACCTGTATTCCGAGGAAGGCCGGGACATCGCCGGCCGCAACTACTACCGGCCGATCGACAAGAAGGTCGCGGCGAAGTACGCCAAGACCTTCGCCCCGGTCAAGCTGATCACCATCGACGAAGTCTTCGGCGGATGGCAGAAGGCGCAGAAGACCCACTTCGCCGACGGCGGCAGCTTCGACCAGATCTACAAACCAGCGGCGCGCTGATTCGTTCAACGAACGGCCGGCATATGATCGCTGCCGGCCGCATTTTGTTGCCTGCTGATCTAATCGTGCCTACAGACTTACGTCCAGCACCACGACGCCTATATGAATCCGCTCAAGCGGCGTCAGGATGGCGTTCAGTTCCCGCTCTACATCGGCTGCAGTTCGAGGTCTGGTGCCCGACGGTGGTAAGGGCATGCCTTTGCCACCAAACCAGAGCACTGCATATATGCCGTAACCGTCGGCCGCCGGGTCCTGGGCGTAGCGGGCCAGTTGATTGCCCACCGCACGCCAGACGTTTGAGTTGCAGTCGCGCTTGATTTCGACCGGCACGATCCAGCGCCCCGAGCGATAAGAGACTTTGATGTCGGCGCGCTTCTCGTCTGCGAAATAGGCTTCCGGTTGGGCCTCGATGTTCATGGGCAAGAGTCTTGGTCGCAGCAGGTCAAGCAGGTAGTTTCGACACTCGTTTTCCAGTGCCGGTTGCGCAGGCGTTTTGTCGATCCAGAAGTGGCGGTAGCCGTTGGTGTCGCCGTGACGTAGGACTTTGCCGATTTCGTGCAGATGCTCGACCACCAGCGCCGCCAGATCGGCGGAATTCGCCGGCTTGCCGTCTTTCAGTGCTTCCGCCAGGGCCGTTGCGTCCGGTGCCCGATAGGCAGCCTCGCGGCTGACGACGCGCTGGGATTCAACGGCATGGCGAAGCTCGCTTTGCCACGCGCTTACGCGCTTGTCGTGCATCAGGGATTCCAGAGCCTGCCGGGCAGGCAAGCCAGGCCGGCCACCCAATTGCGAAATCAGGTGGCCGACGTATCTCGCGGTTTCTTGATCCGGACTGACCCACCCATCGAGATGCATTTGTTGGGGTGAGGCTGTGGGTCCCAACATACGGAGAAACAGATGAAGCAGGTTTTCCGGTAATTCGTCATGAGCGGCTTGTTCTCCCCAGCGCGGACGGAGGAATGACCTCAGCACGGCAGCCTTGGTCTGGCTGCTTCCCACATAAGCTTCAAGGGCTTCGGCGTGACGATTCGGGTCGATCAGCGTGGCGCACGCCAGTAGCATTACCCGTTGTCCGGCGTCCAAGCTGCGGAGTTCCAAGCGCGCTTCCAGCAGCGGCAGCAGGATTGGACGCGCATGACGCAAGGCCGCCATCAACAGATTTTCGAGCTGGCGTCCTTGATTCTTTTTCATCCGATACGGCAATGCCTGCAACAGGCGAGGTGCCGCGAAGGCGGCAACTCTCGCCCAATCCGCATCGCGGGCAAGGGCATGCAGATAAGAGATATGCTCATGGCCTGCCTTGAACATTGGTGTCGCGTAGGCGACCAAAGCATCGGCCACCAAAGTGGGCCGTTCCAGCAGCAACAAACCAAGCCAACCCGATTGATCGCCTTCATCGTAGGTAAAGCGGAACACCAGCATCCGCATCAATACACCGTCGCCAAGCGCGAGGATGTCTTGCGGATCGTCTTGGTGGAGCAGTTCCATACCGACGAGGCAAGGAAGGCGGATGTAGTGCCAGTGTCCTTTCCGGGCCAGGTCCAATACCTCGGCCATCGTCGGTAGATTGCCGCGCGTTACGCAGCGACGCAGGCCGAGCAGGGTTGCTTGGGTCAGGGAGGTATCTCCTTCGAACAGTCTTTCCATGCGCTCAAGCGGCGAACCTTCCTTGGTCCCGAAGAGCGTACCTTGGTGGACCCGAGCCAAATCATAAAGTACGCCAGAGGGTGCAGTGCCTTCCCGGATTGCATCGATATGCTTACGCAGATGTCGTAGCCAGTCGGCGCGCTTAGCCTTGTCGGTTTCGTCTCGATTCAGCCTTCGTTCCGCGTTGCGGAGCCTCCATTCAGGTATTTCCTGATATAGCCAAGCATCGAGCCAAGCTTGAAAGCGCGGTCGGGTCGCGCACCAGGAAAGGAGGCCATCAATGTTCACATGCTCCCAGCCGGACTTGAAAACTAACGATTGAACCGCCTTGTCGAAAAAGTATTTGGCCCGTACATCGGACACCTGGGACTCGGCTTGAGCGAAACACCACACATCGAATCCTTCCGGCGCTGCCGCGTCGTAAAGACGCGCCTCGCGGTCGAATATCTGATGTTGCAACTGGTCGTCGCTCGGGCACTGCTGGACGGCATGGAGAATCAAGGCTTGATAGGACTCGGGGTGAGCGGTGAGCCACGCGCCGATCCGTGCGGAATGCTTGACGTCCAGTCGTGAACTTCGATACTTATCAAGCCCTATGTCCAGCCACGCAGCAAGGCGCTGCACTTCGGGCTCGTGCACCAATCGCTCCAAAGTCATGATGACCAGTTCGCCGATTGCTTCCAGAAGCAAGAAGTCGCGGGACTCGTCCGATGGCAACCCAGTTGCCGCCACGGAATCCAGCAGATGCGGCAATTGTTCCACGGGCGTACGGGCGACTACCTGATGTTCCCAGAAATAGACGTAGGTGCCGATAAACGATTGGCGCTTCGGTGGATGTAGAAAAGCGACGATCCGCTTTGGATCGATGAAAGTTGGATACAGCTCAGTCAGGAGGTAGCCCAGAAGTTCGTCATCCGTATCCTCGACCGCGTTTTGGCGAATTTCTTCCAGGAGTTCCAGCAGGAATTGCACGTCTTGGTTCGAACGCCGCCAAGCTTCCAGAGCATGGCCTCGTAGGTCAGGCCAGTAGCTCGCGTCATGCACGATGGCCCAGAGCGACGGCGTCAGTTCAGGAATTGCCTCTCCGTGAATCAGCGCCGCGAGTACGCAATCGAGAAAAGCCTGACTGCCTTTGTCGCGGGATGGTGAATCGAGATAAGGCCGCAGAGCGTCTGCCATATCCGGCTTGCCCAGCGCACCAAACGGGGAACTGCGCCAATCGACATTGCGGAACCATGGATAGCGTCGCGCTTCCTGCTCCAATGCCCGCAATACCTTCAATCGATCGGCAGTCGCAAAACCGGCCGCGTCGCCATAGAGCAGGACGCCCAACGGGTCGCGCTCGATCAGTGTGTCGCGACAGGCTGGACAATGCACGGCCAGCCAGGCGTGCAGGCCCCGTAGCCCCGCTACGACACCTCCGTCGCTGTTACCCATCCAAGCCAATACACGGCTCAACGGCAGTCCGCGCACCTGAATGCGCTGAGCCAGATGGCGTGCTGCCAGATACTCCGCAAACGTCCGATGTATGGGGCGGCGATGGTTGTCTTGCCCATCGGCGACGAATAGCCGTGTCTGCACCGCCCGCTGCGATTTATCCGCGTCCGTGACGGACAGTTGCGCCAGTGCGGGGTGGGCGGCGTTGGCATTGCCTACATCGAGCGCGACACCCTCCCGCCCCGAAAGAAGCAGGATTGCGCAAAGTTCCCCCGCCGCATTCAGCAGTTCGGCATCGGGAACAACCTTGCCGCGTTTTGCGGCGCGATGCTCCGGATTCGGTTCCTGTACGAGATGTTCGCAGGCCAGGCGGTAGAGGTCTGCCCGAGTTTCTGGCCAGGACGTGCCGTTGCCGACAGTGTCAGCGAGTAGTTTCAGGGTCAGCGGATTTCCCAGCAGATCGCCCAAGCGCTGTTCGTCGGCACGACGCAGAAAGTCCTCGGCATCGGTAACGCCTCTGTTTTGCAAGATGGAGAGACGTGCAGTCCGATCCAGATCGTCCAGATGCACTACCCGCAGGCCTGCGTCACCCGCCAGGTATTCGAGCGCGACCCGGTCGCTGTCGCCTAGCCAGTCGGCCTCGCGACAGGAGATACGGAATGGTGGCGTATCCAATTCGGCGAGACGGCGGCGAATGGCGTCGAGTGGTTTGCGGCCATCCTCTGAACCCGCGCGCATTTCATCGAGACCGTCGATAAACAGGGTCTTGTGCCGCCATTCCTGAGCGATCGGCAGTTCGATGAATTCACGCGCACGAATTAGCGTTCCTTCGCATTTCTCCGTTTCCTGTTCGAACGCGGAGGATTTGCCGGCTCCGGGTTCCCCCAGCAGCACGTAGGCATGCAGGGAGCGCAGATCGGACAGGGGTAGCGAATGGCTGCCCGCTCCGTCGTAATAAGTACAGGTGCGGGGAACCAGATGGCAATTCACGGCTTTTCCGGCAACCAATGTTCGGCCGGGAACGAGAAGAACTCCGGCAAGGAAATGCCACCTTCGCCCACAACCAGCCTGCGACATTGGCCAAAGGCATTCTCGAAGGCATCGAAGCCGCGCACATGGGCGCGCTTGCGGCCGCTCTTGACCTCGATTGCCGTCAGCAGCCGCCCTCGGGCCAGGACGAAATCAACCTCGTCGGAAGCTTCCGACCAGTAGTACAGCTGGCAGTCGGGAACGCCGGTGTTGAACAGATGGGCTCCGACCGCACTTTCCACCAAGCGGCCCCAGTGAGTACGGTCCTGCCGGGCGGCGACAAAGTCCGCGCCATTGGCCAGGGACATCATGGCGGTATTCAGGACCAGCAGCTTCGGACTCGATCCACGCCGCCTTAGTTTGCTTCCCGTATATTTCTGCAGGCCGGTCAGCAAGCCGGCCTGGGTCATCAATTCCAGGTAGTGGGACAGCGTTGCCGTATGAGCTTTTTCACCATCGTCCTGAAGATGCGGCGCCATCTTGCTCAGGGCCAGGATTTGGCCAGAGTACTCGCAGCCAAGTTGGAATAACTGGCTTAACAGAGCAGGCTTGTCGACCCGATTCAACAGGAGGATGTCCTTGCTGATGGCAGGATGGATCAAGGCCTCCAGCACATAATTTCGCCAGCGTGGTTCGTCCCTGACCCAGCTCGCGCTGCCGGGGTAGCCGCCGAAGTAGAGATAGTCGTCAAGCGAAAGCCCGAAAGCATCGTGCATTTCTGGATAGCTCCAGTGGCTGACCATGGGAATCGGCTCGAACCGCCCGGCAAGACTCTCCCTCAGGCCCTTCTGCACTAAAAGTGGAGAAGATCCCAGCAGCACCACGCGCAGATCGAGCCCCGCCAAACGGTCTGCATCCCAAAGTCCCTTGATCACCTCCGACCACTGCGGAATGGCCTGAATTTCGTCGATCGCCAGAATGAAGCCGTTTTCGTACGCCTGCTTCGCCAGCAACCGGGCTTCCTGCCATACGCGAACCAACCAGGTTGCATCCCGGCGAACGCCTGGCGATTCCATGGTTTCATCCGGGGACATGGAAAATGCAGCGAAGCTTGGCTCTTCGGTCGCATCGGCACTGACGTATTTGCTGTGCTCGAAATTCCGTAGCGCTGCCCGCACGAGGGTTGTTTTTCCCACCTGACGCGGTCCTGTTACCACCACCAATCGATAGGCAGGTTCCGCCAATCGCTGGACCAAAACCTTCAGATGGGAACGTTGGAAATCAAGCATGGTGATATTTATGAGTAAATTTACGCATAAATATAACTCAAGCTTTATAGATTAGCAATAACAGTATGTTACCGATAGTTCAAGGCAGCTTGCTGCGGCCAGTCGTGCGAAACCAGTTCGTCAAAAGACAGAGCAGCACGAGTCGCCAAAGTCAACCGGATCGGCGTTAGGTGCGGTGGCAGTGAGTAAAAGTCTGCGCTGGCGGGCCGGCGGCGAATCTTCATACAATGCAGGGGACTCGTTACCGCTTCCCCTTCATGCCAAGTTCATTTTTCCGCGCCGGCGCCCGCGAGGGCTTCCGCAGCTTCCTGCCCATGTCGGTGGGCCTGATTCCCTGGGCCATGGTCACCGGCATGGCCATGATCAGCACCGGCTTCACGCCGACGCAGGCGATGGGCATGAACCTCATCGTCTTCGCCGGCACCGCCCAGCTCGGCACGCTGCCGCTGATCGGGATCGGCGCGCCGCTGTGGCTGATCGTGGTCACGGCGCTGGCGCTGAATCTGCGCTTCATCATTTTCAGCGCCGCCATCGCCGAGGGCTTTCGCGGCGTCGATACGCCGCGGCGCTGGTTCGCCGGCCATCTGCTGACCGACGGCGTGTTCGCCTGCTGCCTGGAGAAGATGCTCACGGTCGAGGACCCGCGCTGGCGGCTCGGCTACTACCTGGCGCCCTCGCTCTGGTCCTGGGCGCTATGGCAGGCGTTTGCCCTGGTCGGGGTGCTCGCCGCCGGCTCGATCCCGAAGCACTGGTCGCTGGAATTCATGGCCACCATCGCCCTGCTGGTGCTGCTGGTCCCGCTGGCGAGGCAGCGGCCGATGCTGGTCGCCGCTGTGAGCAGCGGCGCCACGGCGGTGCTCCTGCGCGGCATGCCGCTGCGCCTGGGGCTGATCGTCGCCATCGTGGTCGGCATCCTCGCCGGCTTTGCCGCCGAGCATTGGCATGCCAAGGGAGAAAAGGCATGAGCGAAGAACTGACGCTGTGGCTGACGTTTGTGCTGATCGGGCTGGCGACGACGCTGCCGCGGGCCAGCTTCATCGTTCTCGGCGGCCGCGTGCGCCTGCCTTCGGTGGTGCAGCGCGCGCTGCGCTATGCGCCGGCGGCGGCGCTGGCGGCCATCGTGGTGCCCGACGTGCTGGTGGCCGGCGGCGATTTCGCGCCGCTGAATCCCAAGCTCGCCGGCGTCATCGCCGCCGTTGCCGCCGCGCTGCTGTCGCGCAATCCCTGGCTGCCCTTCATCGCCGGCATGGCCGTGCTGCTCGGGCTGCGCGCGCTGGCGGGCGGCTGACCCGGCCGGGCCGGATTCGAGAGTTGGCGCTGGCGGGACGGCGCGCGCTTGGCGCAACCGCGTCTGCCGGCGGCATGCGGCGCCCCCAGAAGGCGGCCAGTTCGAGCATGCGGTTGGCGAAGCCCCATTCGTTGTCGAACCAGATCAGCAGATTCACCAGTTGCGGCCCGCTCATGCGCGTCTGGCTGGCATCGATGATCGCCGAATGCGGGCTGTGGTTGAAGTCGACCGAGGCATGGGCTTCCTCGGTGTAGGCGATCTGCCCGGGGAAACCCTGATCGACGGCGCGGCGCAGGCTGGCGTTGATCCCGGCGACCGTGCCGGGGCGCGTCAGCGTCGCCACCAGGTCGATGGCCGAGACATTGGTCACCGGCACGCGGATCGACTTGGCCTCGACCCGGTCGGCCAGCTGCGGCAGCAGGCGTGCGACGCCGCGCGCCAGCCCGGTGGCGACCGGGATGATCGACTGCATCGAGGACCGCGTGCGGCGCAGGTCGGCATGGTGATAGCCGTCGATCGGCGGCTGGTCGTTCATCACCGAATGCAGCGTGGTCATCATGGCGTGCTCGATGCCGCAGGCGGCGTCGAGCATCGCCAGCACGGGAACGATGGCATTGGTGGTGCAGGACGCGGCGGAGACGATGCGCTCGTTTCCCGTCAGGGTTTCGTGGTTGCTGCCGAAGACGATGGTGCGATCGACGTCTTCGGCGCTGTGCCCCGGGTGCGAGAGCAGGATGCGCGGGCAGCCGGCGTCGAGAAAGGCATCGAGCTCGCGGCGGCTTGCATATTGTCCGGAAGCCTCGACCAGCAGGTCGAGATCGAGCGCGCGCCAGTCCACTTCCTGCGGCGTGCGGGCATGCGACACCTGAATGCACCACTCGTCGATGCACAGCGTTTCGCCGCATACCTCGACCTTGCCGGGGAAGCGGCCGTGGGTCGAATCGAAGCGCGTCAGGTAGGCCATGCTTTCGATGTCGGCCGGCTCGTTGATGGCCACCACGCAGAGCTGGTCGCGCAGGGAGGATTCCTGCAGCGCGCGCAGAAAGCAGCGGCCGATGCGGCCGTAGCCGTTGATTCCGATTCGCAGGGACATGGCAGGGCGGGATGCGTGAATGGGGCTGGGCCTGCATTGTAGACCGGCGCGCCGGCCCGCCGGCCCGGCGCGCGAGGACTTTTCAGGCCTTCTTCGCGCGCGGATGGGCGGCGTCGTAGATCTTCGCCAGATGCTGGAAGTCGAGATGGGTATAGATCTGCGTCGCCGCGATGCTGGCGTGGCCGAGCATTTCCTGCACTGCGCGCAGGTCGCCCGAGCTTTGCAGCACATGCGAGGCGAAGGAATGGCGCAGCATGTGCGGATGTACATGGACGCCGACGCCCTGGCGTTGCGCCCATTGCGCGAGGCGGCTTTGCACCTGGCGTGCCGTCAGCCGGGTGCCGTGGCGGCCGGTGAACAGCGCCGGCTGGTCGTCCGGCGCGAATTGCGGGCGCAGCGCCAGCCACGCCCGCAAGGCGGCGAGCGCCTGGTCACCGACCGGCACCTTGCGCGTCTTTTCGCGCTTGCCGGTGACGGTGACTTCGCCGGCGCCCAGATCGAGCCCGCCGGGCCAGTCGAGGCTCACCAGTTCGGACAGGCGCAGGCCGGAGGAATACAGCAGTTCGAACATCGCGGCGTCGCGCAGTTGCAGCGGGTCGCGGGTCTCGCTCGCGGCCGGGCGGTCGAGCAGGGCCGCCGCCTGGTCGATGCCCAGCGCCTTGGGCAGGCTGCGCGGGCGTTTCGGCGCGCGCAGGCCGGCCGCGGGATTCAGCGCTATGGCGCCGCGTCGCGCCAGCCAGCTGTAGTAGCTGCGCCAGGCCGAGAGGGTGCGGGCGATGGAGCGCGGCGCGAGTTCCCGGGCATGCAATTGCATCAGGCCGCGCCTGAGCTGCGGTGTTTGCAGCGCCGCCGGTGCGAGTTCGCCGGCCAGCGCCGTCAGGCGCTCCAGGTCGCGGCGATAGGCGGCGATGGTATGCGGGCTGGCGCGGCGTTGCAGGGCCAGTTCGGCGAGAAACTGCTCGACCGAACCGTCCATTGCCTCAGGCGGCGACTCTGAGCAGGGCCGCCGCGGCCATGGCGCCGATGCGTTCCAGGTAGAGCGTGCCGAGCTCCGGATAGAAGCGGTCCGGCTCGTCGCTGGCCATCACCAGCAGGCCGAAGCAGTTGCCGGCGGCGTCGCGCAGCGGCAACTGGGTCATCGAACGCAGATTCGCCGCGGCATCGCCGAACCAGGCCAGCGCCTGCTGTTCCTTCGTCGTGCCGCAGTAGGGTTGCTGCAGGCGCGCGGCAAAGTCCCTGACGCCATCCGCCACGGCGGCGAATTCATTCCCGTCGCCGGACCCGATGCCCCATAGCCGCAGCGTGACATGCGGCACGGCGAAGGCGCCGCCCAGATGCGAATACAGCGCACGCACCACGCCGGCCAGGTCGCCGGCGGCGATCAGGGCCACCGCCAGGCCATGCACCTTGTCGGAAATGACGTCGTTCTCCTCGCCGAAGCTGATCAGCTCGACCAGTTTCGATTCGAGGGTGCGCACCTTGTCGCGCAGGTTGAACAGCTGCTTTTCGGTGATCGAGATGGCGCGTCCGCTGTGCGGATCGGGCAGCGTGACCAGGGTCAGCAGGTCGGCATACTGGTCGAAGAATTCCGGGTGATCGTGGAGATAGCGGGCGACGTCTTCCGATTTCATATCAGCTTTCTGTGAGGTTGTTCGGGAGTTCGATTTCTGCGTTGAATACGGTGGTCGCCGGGCCGGTCATCAGGACCGGGTGGGCGCCGTCGGCGGCGCTGCCGGCCCAGGCGATCGACAGTTCGCCGCCGCGCGTCGCGACGCGCACCGGAGTATCTAGCAGGCCGCGGCGGATGCCGGCCACCACGGCAGCGCAGGCGCCGGTGCCGCAGGCCAGGGTTTCGCCGGCGCCGCGTTCATAGACGCGCAGGCGGATCGCGTGGCGGTCCACGATCTGCATGAAACCGGCATTGACCCGGCGCGGAAAGCGCGGGTGGGTTTCGATCAGCGGGCCCTGCGTCGCCACCGGCGCGACGTCGACGTCGGCCACCACCTGCACCGCATGCGGGTTGCCCATCGAGACCACGCTGATGTCGATCTGCGTACCGTTCACGTCGAGCGGCTGCACCACGGCATCGCTCATTTCCCTCAATGGGCTGTCGAAGGGAATCTCGGCCGGCAGGAAGCGCGGCACGCCCATATCGACGGTGACCTGGCCGTCGGCTTCCAGCCGCGGCGTGATCAGGCCGGACTGGGTCTCGACGCGGATCGCGCGCGCGCTCGTCAGTCCCTGCTCATGCACGAAGCGCACGAAGCAGCGCGCGCCATTGCCGCATTGCTCGACCTCGCCGCCGTCGGCATTGAAAATGCGGTAACGGAAATCGACACCGGGCGCGCTGGCGCGCTCGACCACCAGGATCTGGTCGCAGCCGACGCCGAAGTGCCGGTCGGCGAGCCAGCGCGCCTGCGCCGGCGTCGGCACGAAGTCCTGGTTGATGGCGTCGAGCACGACGAAATCGTTGCCGAGGCCGTGCATCTTGGTGAAGCGTATCTTCATGGGCGGAGCATACGCCGTGTCGCCAGCGCCAACTTTCGGCAATTGAGGGGTCAATAAAGCCCTTTTTCGCCCGGCGGCCGCGTCTTGAAGCGTTTGTGCAGCCAGTAATACTGTTCCGGCGAGCGCAGCACCTCGGCTTCGATGAAGGTATTCAGCCGGCGCGCGTCCGCAAGCTCGCCGGCGCCGGGAAAGTCCGCCCAGGGTTCGCCGACCGTGGCGACGTAGCGAGTTTGCCAACCCCGGTTCTCCATGCGCGTCACCAGCGGGATCACGGTCGCCCCGGTCAGTCGGGCCAGGCGGGACAGGCCGGTGATGGTGGCCGTCGACACGCCGAAGAAGGGCACGAAGACCGACTCCTTGGGGCCGTAATCCATATCCGGCGAGTAATGGAAAACGCGGCCGGCCTTCACCGCCTTGAGCGCGCGGCGGGTGCCTTCCTGGCGCGACACCATCTCGAAGTTGCCGAAGCGGCAGCGGCCCTTGTTCATCGCCGCCTCGAAGACGCGGTTCTTCTGGTGGGTGTAAATCGCCACCAGTCCCCGCTCCAGTTCCAGCGCCAGGCGCATGCCGCCGGCGTCGATGCCGACGAAATGCGGCACCAGCAGGATCACCGGGCGGCCCTTGTAGGCGGCGAGCTTCTCGGCGCCTTCGAGCCGCACCAGGCGCCGCATGCGCGCCGGCGAGGCCCACCACCAGAGCCCGAGTTCGAGGAAGCTGCGGCCGAATGCCATCAGGTGGCGGCGCGCCAGCGTCGACTTTTCGGCCGGCGATAGCTGCGGAAAGCACAGGCCCAGGTTGGTCAGGGTGACCTGCCGCCGCTCGCGCACCAGAACATACAAGACCAGGCCGAGCACGCGGCCGAAGACCGCCAGCACGGGCAGCGGCAGCCAGTGCAGCAGCCACATGAGGGCGAGGATGAGTCGCGTCACTGCAAACCGGCCGGGACTGACCGAGCAAAAGGGCAACAGGCGTCATGCGCAAACATCGGAACTTCCATTCGGCGGCAAACCCGGATTATCCCGCGAGTCTGCTGCGTGGCGATTGGAAGATCAACAGATTTGGACGTTCAGTCCTTGCCGCGCACGGTCAGTATTTTGCCGGGCACAGGATTCGCTGCATGGCATTGGCCGCCGTGCGCAACTCCGGAACGCAGTTCAGCAGTTCATCCAGCGAGCGGCGTGCCGTCGGCGCGTGACAGGCAACCGCCGCCACCAGCTTGCCGTCCTCGCCTCGCACCGGCACTGCCACGGCGACCATGCCCAGGACGAACTCCTCGTTGTCTATGCCCACCCCGCGGCGGGCGATTCGATCCAGTTCCGCGTCAAGTTCACGGCGCTCGGTGATGGTGCGCGGCGAATGTCGCGGCAGCGGCATCTGGTCCAGGATGCCGCGCCTTTCCAGCAGCGGCATCGACGCGAGAAACAGCTTGCCGCTGGCCGTGCAATGCATCGGCACCCAGATGCCGGGCTGCAGATGCATGCGCAGCGGCGCCGTCGTGTCTATGCGTTCCACATAGAGTACGCGGCCGGCATCCGGTACGGTCAGGTTGCAGGTTTCGCCGAGCGAGCGGACCAGGTTGCGCAGAACCGCCCGGCAGTCGCGCCGGATGTTGGAGCCGCGCAGCATCCGCAGGGCCAGGGTGGTCGAGCGGGTTCCCGGCACATAGCCGCGTTCGGCCGGCATGTGCAGCAGATAGCCCTGCGCTTCCATCGCCCGCAAAAGCCGCATCAGGGTGCTTTTCGGCACCCGCATCATGCTTGCCAGCTGCGCCAGGGTCAGCGGCTGCGACGCTTCGCTCAGGTGTTCGAGGACGGTCAGCGGCCGCAGGCGCCGGATGTCCTCGCTCGTTTCCTCATCCACGCCTTCCTGCGACTCATCCGCACCGGACTCGACCCATGCCGCCGTGTGATATTGACCCGTCAGGGCCTTGCTTCGCTTGATGTCCCGTCTCCTCGGTGGATTTTTCCCCGTTACCCGATCCTTGCCGGCGGGTGGTGACGCCGAAGTCTATCCCAGCACAGCGTTTCGCCTTGCGCAGGGATTTCGGCGCCACCCGCGTGGTCAGCGTTTCCGGACCAGGTGGTTTTCCAGCCGCAGCACGCCGACCGTGGCTTCCGCCGCGGCGCGTGCCGCCTCGATCTGCAGCTCCGAGTCCACCACGCCCCAAAGCTCCACCGCGCCGTCGGTGACCGTGACATTGACCAGGTGCATCGGCAGGTCGGCTTCGCTCAGCGCCTTCAGCAACAAGCTGCGCAGGGCCGAGTCCTCGATGCGGACATCGCTGGGCTTTTGCCACGTCGCCACGCCGCGCAGCAGATTGGCGCGACTGACGATGCCGACGAGTTTGCCGTGCTCCATCACCGGCACGCGCTTGATGTGGAATTTTTCGAGCATGGCGGCGATTTCGGTGAGCGGGGTATCAGGCTCGACGGTAATCACGTCGCGGGTCATCACATCGCGCGCACGCCGGCCGAATTCCCGCAAGTAGCGCTCCGACGATTCCTCCGGAGTTGCCAGCAGGCGCAACCACCATGACGGACGGCGGCGCGTTTCCGCCTCGGCGCGGTGCAGCAGGTCGCCTTCGCTGACGATGCCGACCAGGTTGCCGTCCTGGGCGATCACGGGAACTGCGCTGATGTGGGCATCGAGCAGAGTGCGGGCGATCTCCCCCACATCCGTATCGGGTGTCACGGTGAGGATCGCCGTTGTCATGACGTCTTTGGCTAGCATGTTGGAGTCTCTCCGGTTCTAATTGCGGGTGACCAGCCAGGTTGCCAATTGCGGAAATGCCAGCACCAGGCCGACTCCCACGAGTTGCAGGACCATGAACTGGACCATGCCGGCGTAGATATCCTTGAGTTCCCATTGCGGCACCACGCCCTTGAGGAAATAGGCGGACAGCGCCACCGGCGGTGAAAGCCAGGCGGTCTGCAGCGTCATCGCGACCAGGGTGCAGAACCAGATCAGGTCGATGTTCAGCGCCTGGACGATGGGCAGCACGATGGGCACCACGATGAGCACGATGGGCACCCATTCCAGCGGCCAGCCGAGGATGAAGATCAGGCCCAGGATCACGATCAGCATCAGCGTCGGCGGCAGGGCCAGGCTGGTCAGCAGGCTGGCCAGATACTCGGCGCTGCCCAGGCGCGAGAACACCGCGCCGAACAGGTTCGATGCGGTGACCAGCATCAGGATCATGCTCGATACCTCGAGCGTCTGGTAGGCCGAGCGGCGTATCTTCGCCATTGTCATGCGCCGGGAGAGCAGCGTCAGGATGAACACGGCGGCGCAGCCCACCGCGCCGGCGTCGGTCGGCGTCGCGATGCCCATCAGGATCACGCCCAGCGTGGCGATGATCACCACGATCACCGGCACGACGCCGATCACCAGGTCGCGCACCACCGCTGCCATCGAGCTGGCGCGCATTTCCGGCGGCAGCGCGGGGCCGAGCGCCGGATTGAGCCAGCAGCGCACCAGGCACCACATGGTGAAGATGGTGGACAGCAGCAGGCCCGGGATCACCGCCGCGGCGAACAGGTCCGTCGCCGGCACCCCGACCACCGGCCCCATGACGATCAGCATCACCGAGGGCGGGATCAGTATGCCCAGCGTGCCGCCGGCGGCGATCGCCCCGGCGCTGAGCCTGGTGTCGTAGCCGCTCTTGATCATCGCCGGCCCGGCCATGACGCCGAGCAGGGTCACCGCCGAGCCGACGATGCCCGTGGCCGCCGCGAAAATCGTCGCCGTGATCAGCACCGCCAGGTAAAGCGAGCCGCGCAGCCCGGCCAGCAACTGCTGTATGCCAGTGAACATGCGCTCCATCAGGCCGGACTGTTCGAGCAGGAAGCCCATGAACAGAAAGAAGGGAATCGAGGCCAGCACGGTGTCCTTCATCACCGAGAAGGTCTGCAGCACCGCGAGATCGAACACCATCGGCCCATACGCGATGAAGCCGGCGCCGAGCGCCACGGCGCCCAGCGTGAAGGCGATCGGAAAGCCGATGAAAATGATGCCGAACAGGGCCACCAGGGCCAGCAGCCCGAAAATTTCGTTGCTCATGTCGCCTCCCTGCCGAGGCCGGTCTGTCCGGCGCCTTCCGGCCAGCGTCCGCTTATCGCGGCATCGAGGCTCTTGCAGAATTCTGAGACGCCCTGGATCGCCAGCAGCAATCCGGTCAGGGGCATGGCCATCTTGAAGGGCCAGGTGATCGGCATCCAGGGACTGCTGACGAAGCGTTCGCCGGTCATGAATGCCTTGAGAAAGTAACTCCAGCCGAACCACAGGAATATCGCGGCGAAGGGCATGAACATCACGATATAGCAAACCGCATCGACGATGCCCTGGGTGCGCGGCGACCAACCGCCGTAGAGCGAATCGGTGCGGATGTGCCCTTTGCGCTGCAGCGTATAGGCCGATCCCAGCATGAAGAAGGCGCCATAGAGCATGAAGGTCATGTCGTAGGCCCACAGCGTCGGCGAATCGAAGACGTAGCGCGCCACGACTTCATAGACCAGCGACAGCACCATCGGGATGATCAGCCATGCGGTGAGCTTTCCGGTCCAGATGGCGATCGGATCGAGCGCGTGCGCGATGCGCAGCAGTTTTGAGGGATGTCCGGTCATGAGTCCTGTATCCAAGCGTATTCCAGCAGGTTGAATGCGGTGCACGGCTTCCGCCGCGCACCGCCATGATCGCGCTTGGCGGCGACTATTTGTGGGCGACTGCTTCGGCGCCGAGACCGTAATACAGGCCGTTGATCTTGGTCCAGTAAGGCACCACGACCTTGGCATAGGCGCGTTGCGATTCCAGAACTTCCTTGAACAAGGGATTGCGCGCCGCCTCGCGGTCATACACGATGTTGGTTGCCTTGAGGAAGGCGGCGAAGAACTCCTTCGGCGTGTCATGCACGATGACCTTGTGATCCTTCTGCAGCTTCTCCAGCGCCTTCGCGTTGCGATCCACATTGAAGGCGTAGGTTTCGGTGATAGTCGCCATCACGGCGCCCTCGACCACCGCCTTCAGGTCCGCCGGCAGCTTGTTCCAGACCGTCTTGTTGATCAGTATCTCGCCGATGTCCGACGACTGATGCAGACCCTGCAGGTAGTAATGCTTGAACACGTTATGGAAGCCGAGAATCATGTCGTCCGCCGGACCGATCCATTCGGCCGCGTCGATCACGCCGCGCTGTGCGGCCGGAACGATCTCGCCGCCCGGCATGGCCACCGCGGTGATGCCCATTTCCTTGAAAACCTCGCCCGTCAATCCGGGAGGCGAGCGGTATTTCATTTTCTTCATGTCGGCGATCGAGTTGATCGGCGTCTTGAACCAGCCGAAGGGATCGGGACCCATCGGTTGCATCATGAAGGGCTTGATGTTCATCTTCAGGCCCTGTTCGTAGAGCTTTTCGTAGAGGGCATTGCCGCCGCCCTGCGACAGCCAGGCCATGTGCGAGATCTGGTCCATGCCGGTGCCGGAGCCCGCGGCCGGATTCGAGAACAGGGCCGCCGCACTGTTCTTGCCCGACCAGTAGTGCGTCCAGGCGAAGCCGCCGTCGACCACGCCCTTGTCCACCGCGTCGAGGATCTCGAAGGCGTTGACCACTGCGCCGTCGGGCAGGATCTCCATCTTGATGCGGCCGTTGGACATCTTGTCCACGCGTTCGCCGAAGCGTTTCATCAAGTCGAAGTAGATGCTCGCGGTCGGAACCGCCGTCTGGATTTTCATCCGCGTCACTTGCTGCGCCTGTGCCATGCCGCCGGCGGTGACCAGCATTGCCGCGACGGCACCCATCAAGAATTTCCGTATCAAAGTCGCCATCATTGCCTCCTCCGTTATTTTAAAAACCGGACTCCGGAATCCGTCGGATCACAAGGAGTCCACCATTGCCTCATGGGCAATTCCAAAATTCTTCACTTGCCGGCATCCTGGCGAATCATGTCGGCGGCCTTCTCGGCAATCATTATTGTTGGCGCGTTGGTGTTGCCGGAGACGATCTCCGGCATGATCGACGCATCGACCACGCGCAATCCGGAAATGCCGCGCACCCTGAGCCGCTCATCGACCACCGCCAAGGAGTCGGTGCCCATCTTGCAGGTGCCCACCGGGTGATAGATCGTCTGGCTGTAGCGCCTTGCCGCGTCGAGCAGTTGCGCGTCGGTCTGGAATTGCGCCCCCGGTACGAATTCGGAAACAATATGGGGAGCCAGCGCAGGCGCTTGCGCGATGCGGCGGGCCATTCTGATGCCGCCTATGACCACCGGATAATCCCGTTGATCCGACAGGTAATTCGGATGGATCGTCGGGTACTTCAGGGCATCGGCCGACTTGATTTCGATGCGTCCGCGGCTGAACGGGCGCAGTTGACAGACCGACGACGTAAAGGCGGAAAAGCGATGCGCCCCTTCACCGGGCTTGTCCGCGCTCAGTGGCTGCATGTGGAACTGGATGTCCGGCCGGGTCACATTGGGGCCGGAGCGCGTGAAGATCGCGACCTGACTCGCGGCCAGCGTAAGCGGGCCGGTCCGCGACAGGATGTACTGCATGCCGATCCACAGTTTGTTCAGCGGACTATTGACCTCGTCGTTCAGCGTGCGCTCGCGGGTCTTGAACACCAGCCTGACCTGAAGGTGATCCTGGAGGTTTTCTCCCACCCCGGGCAAGTCGAGCACCACCGGCACGCCCACCCGCTGCAGCAGTCCGGCGGAGCCGATCCCTGAACACTGCAAAATCTGTGGCGAACCGATCGCACCGGCCGACAGGATCACTTCAGCTCTGGCCGTGGCCTGTCGCCTATGGTCGCCCTGCATGAATTCGACACCGACGGCACGCCTGCCCTCGAACAGCACGCGCGTGGTCTGGGCGCGGGTTTCAAGCTGCAGATTCGGGCGTCGACGCGCGGGCTTGAGGAAGCCTTTTGCCGTGCTCCAGCGCAGCCCCTTGTGTGCCGTCTGCTGGAAATAGCTGACGCCTTCCTGTTCCGCCCCGTTCGGATCCTCGTTGAAGGGAATGCCGATTTCCTGGGCCGCCCTGACGAAGTGGTCGGCGATCGGGCGATTCAGGCGAAGATCCGAAACCTTCTGCGGCCCGCCGACTCCGTGATACTCGTTGGCCCCGCGCTGCTGGTCTTCCGACTTCCGGAAATAGGGCAGCACATCGTCGTAACGCCAGCCCGGGTTGCCCAAATCCGCCCAGTGATCGTAGTCGGCCCGCTGGCCGCGAATGTACAACAAACCGTTGAGGGAACTGGAACCGCCCAGCACCTTGCCGCGCGGCCATTGGAGCTGGCGATTGGCGATGCCCGGATCCGGTTCGGTCAGATAGCACCAGTCCAGCTTCGGGTCATGCATGGTCTTGAAGTAACCGACCGGAATGTGAATCCAGGGATTCCAGTCGTCGCCGCCGGCCTCGAGCAGCAGGACGCTTTTCAGGGGATCCTCCGATAACCGATTGGCCAGGACACAGCCCGCCGATCCGGCGCCGACTACGATGTAGTCGAAAACTAAGGACATCCCCGCTTCCTCCCTGCCGTACGTTTCTACGGCGCCGCATCAGTGTAAATATGAAACGATACGTTTCAATATTGCATGCGCGAACTATCGTTAAAAACCGTCTCCGCTGGCAAGACAAATCGATAGGGAAGCCGACAAATGAAACGAAATCGGAATCTGTGACGTCAAAACGCAATGCACAATGCGTTTCGACTTGCGATGCGGCGCATTGAAAACTTGAGGCTTGGCCCGCTTTGAAGGATGTGGGCTGCCCAAGGCGCGCCACCGGCAATTTCGGTTAGGGACTGTCTCTTTGCGTCGTCGCAGCAAGGAGCTCAAGCAGCTTCAGCCTTTGCACCTTGCCCGACGGGCCCTTCGGCAGCTCCTGCACGAAGCGGAATTGGCGCGGCGTCTTGTAATTGCCCAGCGCAGCCTCGCAGTAGCTGCGCAATTCCGCCTCGGAGCAGGTCTGGTCCGGCTTGAGCACCACGCAGGCCATGATCTCCTGGCCGTAGTTGTCGTCGGGAATGCCTACGGCGGCGGCTTCGAGCAGGGCCGGGTGCCTGAGCAGGGCCTCGTCGATCTCGCGCGGTGCGATGTTCTCGCCACCCTTTATGATCAGTTCCTTGAGGCGGCCGGTGACGAAGACAAAGCCGTCCTCGTCGAGATAGCCGAGGTCTCCGGTATGCAGCCAGCCATCCGCGGTGATGCTCTTCGCGGTTTCCTCGGGATTCTTGTAATAGCACTGCATGACATTGTCGCCGCGGATCATGATCTCGCCGGTCTGGCACGGCGCCAGGGTCTTGCCCGTGGCATCGATGATTTTCGCGGCGTTGCCGTAGGCCTGGCCCGGGCTGCCGATCTTGCGTCGCGTTGGGTCGAGCGGGTTGGTGAAACAGGGCGCTGCGGTTTCGGTCAGGCCCATGGTCTCGATGATGCCGATGCCGAACTTGTCCTCGAAGGCCCGGTGGTGGCTGGGCGCCAACGGCGCCGAGGCCGAGCGGCAGAAGCGCACCGCGGAGGTGTCGAGTCCCTTGTCCTTCGGCGTCGCGCCGTTGAGCAGGTAGACGATGATGGTCGGCACCACGTTGATCCAGGTGCAGCGCTGTGCGGCGACAGTCTCCCAGAAGGTTGAGGCACTGAAGCGCTGCGGCAGCACCAGGCTGCCGCCATGCACCAGAGGCGCGGTGGCGGTGACGATCTGCGCGTTGATGTGGTACAGCGGCAGCACGGCCATGACGCGATCCGCCTCGGTCAGTTGATGCGCGCGGGAAACATATTCGCCGCCGGCAATCACCGCGCGGTGGCTCAGCACCACGCCTTTCGGCTTGCCCGTGGTACCCGAGGTGTACATCAGCAATGCCGCGGAATCCTCCGTGAGCGGCGGCAGGCCAGCCTCGGTTTCTGCGCCCTCGATGAATTCCTCGACATCCGGATGGCAGACCACCACTTCGATCGAACGCGGGACGGCAGTCAGCGCTTCGTTCAGGCGTCCGAGCTGGTCGGGCGAGACGAAGACCAGCTTGGCGTCGCAGTGCTCGAGCACGTAGGCCAGCTGGCTGGCCTGTGCCAGGAGGTTGATCGGCGTGACGCAGAATCCGCCATACATGACGCCGACGAACAGGCGGCAGGTCTGGTACCCGTTCGGCATCAGCAGGGCGACTTTGTCGCCGGGCTCGATGCCGCGCGCAATGAGGCTGTGCGCAAGGCGGCGCGAGGCGCTTTGCAGCGCGCCGAAACTCATGCTGCGCCCGCTTTCGGGAGCGATCAGGTAGGTCGCCTCGGGACGCTCGGCCGCCTGGTGATCCACATGGTCGCGGATGGTTCTTTGCATGGCCGCAGGCTCTCGGTCGGGATTGGGGAAAGTATGCCTAGGCACCATGCCGCCGCAGGTAGTCGCCGAAGATTTCCTCGTCGCTCGGCATGCGCGGCGCAATCTTGCGCGCTATGCGCGTGGTGTTCATGTACTGCCGGTAAGTCATGTTGTCGGAGAAGTTGTTGCCGCCCCAGGTGCCGCAACCCATCGACAGCGAAAACGGCAGGCCGTTGTCGAAGGCGCCGCCGGTGGCGAAACAGTGCGCCTGGTTCACGATGACGCGGCTGACCGGCAGTTCCAGGCCGAGGCGCAGGATGTGCGCGTCGTCGTCGGTGTGGATGCCGACCGAGTGGCCGGCGCCCTGGAAGGCATAGATGTCGCCGACCAGGCGGCAGGCATCGTCGAAGTCGCGCGCCCGATAGACGGTCAGCACCGGCGACAGCTTTTCGCCGGAAAACGGATAGGCCGGACCGGTTCCGGTTTCTTCGACCATCAGGAAGCGGGCGTGCCTGAATCGCTCGTCCGTCAGTCCCGCCAGTTCGGCAAGCCTGGCCGCCGCCTGCGCGGTGACCGCGCTCGACAGCTTGCCTTGCGGCCACATTGCCGCCTGCAGCCGGGCTTTCTCGTCGCTGTTCAGCACGATGCCGCCGACGGCCTGAAGTGCGGCGACCGCCTGCGCATATACCTGATCGAGAACGATGACGCTGTTCTCCGACGAACAACTGGTCGCGTTGTCGAAGGTTTTCGAGGCGGCGATTGCGGCAGCGGCCGCATCGAGATCGGCGCCGACATCGACGATCGCGGCGACATTGCCGGCGCCGACGCCGAAGGCCGGCGTGCCGCAGGTCGCGGCGGCGCGGATGTTGTTCTGCGATCCCGTGGCCACCACCAGGTCGGCCTGCTTCATCAGCGCCTGGGTGGCTTCCTTGGTCACCGGCGCCGGCAGGTGCTGGACCAGGTCGAGCGGCAAGCCGAGCTTCTGCAGTTCGGCGTGGATGTAGCCGACCAGCGCGGCGCAGGTGGATAGCCCCTTGGGCGACGGAGCGACGATCACCGCGTTGCGGCACTTGAGGGCGTTGATGATCTTGTTGGCGGGTGTCGCCCCGGGGTTGGTGGAGGGCGTGATGGCGACCACGACGCCGACCGGGCGCGCGATTTCGACCAGGCCGAGTTCCGGGTATTCGGCGATCACGCCTACCGTCCTGACGCCCTTGAGGTCGCGCAGCAGGCCGAGGGTCTTGCGGTAGTTCTTCTGAATCTTGTCCTCGACGTTGCCCAGCCCGGTGTCGCGTACCGCCATTTCCGCCAGCGTGCGATTGCGCCCCGGCTCCATGATGGCCCAGCCGACGGCAAGCACGGCCTCATCGACCTGCTCCTGGCTGCACTGTTCGAATTGGCGCTGCGCCGCGCGCGCCGCGTTTATCAGGGGGGTGACGATCTTGTCCATGCCGATGCGGCCTCGCTGCCGCTATGTTCCGTTGCGCCGGGTTCGTTCGCGCAGTTGTCGTTGAATCGGATACACCAGTGCAATTACTGCCAGCACCATGACGGTGGCGCTGATTGGCCGTCCCATCAGTACCGTCCAGTCGTTGCCGTGGCTGACCATCATGGTCATGAAAGAGCTTTCGGCCAGCGGCCCGAGAATGACGCCGAGCACCATCGGTGCAATGGGGAAATCGAACTTCTCGAACAGGTAACCGAGGATGCCGAAGCCCATGATGACGTAGAGATCGGACAGGTTGTTGCGCGCGGCGAAGGCACCGATGAAGCAGAACAGCACGACAAACGCGGAGACCACCGCCTCGGGCAGTTCGAGCACCTTGACTAGGGGCTTGATGGCGAAGTAGCCGATGATGCACATGCCGATGACGCCAAGGAAAATCGAGGCGAACACGGCATAGACGAAAGGCCCCGAGGTGACGAAGACCTGCGGTCCAGGCTGCATGCCGTGCAGCAGGAAGGCCCCGAGGATGATGGCGGTGGCGCCGCTGCCGGGGATGCCCATGGTCAAGAGCGGGATCATCGCGCCGCCGACCGACGAGGTCGCTGCCGTCTGCGGCGCGACGATGCCTTCGGCGATGCCGCTGCCGAGTTCCTTGCCGCGCTTGCCGTACTGGCCTTCGGCGCCGTAGGCGACGAAGGAGGCGACGGTGGCGCCGGCACCCGGGATGATGCCGACCACGATGCCGACCAGCGAACTGCGCAGGAAGGTCATCTTGAGCCTGAGCATCTCGGCCAGCGTCGGGAATTCGGTGCTGATGCGGCGATCCGTATCGGCCGTCGTGCCGTCGCCGGCAAAGCCTTTTTCCATGCGGGTGAACACCTCGCCGAGGCCGTAGGCGCCGACCATCACCAGCAGGTACTCGATGCCATCCTGGAGGAAGGACACGCCGAAGGCGAAACGCTCGGCGCCGTAAATCGAATCGACGCCGACGGTGGCGATCAGCAGGCCGAGCATCAGGCTGATGGCGGCATTGGTGATCGAGCCGCCGCCGAGCGATACCACGCTGGCGAGGCCGAAGATGATGATGGCGAAGTACTCGGGCGACGAAAATGTCAGGGCGAACTTGGCTACCGGCCCCGATGCCAGCACCATGACCAGGGTCGTGATCAGGCCGCCGCCCAGCGCGGCGAACAGGGTCCAGCCCAGGGCCTTGGCCGGCTGGCCCTGGCGTGCCATGGTGTAGCCGTCCCACAGCAGGGGTACGTCGATCGGCTCGCCCGGAATGCGGAACAGGATCGCGGTGAAGGCGCCACCGTAGGTTCCGGAGACATACATGGCCGTCAGCAGGATGATCGCCGGCAGCAATTCCATGGTGTAGGTGAAAGGCAGCGCCAGAACCACGCCCATCACCAGAGTCAGGCCGGGCAGCACGGCGACCAGCATGCCCAGCACCAGGCCGATGCACAGCACCAGCAGGTTGGCCGGCTGCAGCACCTGCAGGAAACCGTTGCCGAGGTGGATCAGGGCATCCATCAATGTACTCCCATGGTTGCCAGCAGCCAGAGCGAAACCGCCGAGAAAGGCTCGACCCCGAGCGGCAAGGACACGTAAACCACTTTCATGAAAATGAACATCAACCCCAGCGCACCGAGCACGCTGGCGATGGCAATGACGCCCCAGCGCCGATAGCGCCCGATGACCATGAACAGCGCCAGGTAGGCGATCGTGGCGAGGAAGAAACCGAGCTTGTCGATGGTGACGACATAAATGATGGTCAGCACGATGCCGCTGACGAGCAGCAGCGGGTAGCTGCGCAGCTTCTCCTCGCCTGCGTTTGCCCCGCTGTCCTTCATGAGTTTTTCGAGCAGGCCGGCCGCAGTGAAGGTCTCGCCGATCAGCAGGTTCTTGATGATTTCATAGACGCAGACCAGGCCCAGCAGCACCAGGATGGACTTGGGCCAGAAATCCGGCCCGATCCGGCCCGGGGCCGCCGGAAACTCGATGCGGCCCGCCACCTGGTAGAGATATATCGCGGCCAACTGCACCACGAGGTAGGGCGCAGCGCGCAGCAAGCGGTTCAGCATGGCTATTCCCGTTCCGGTTCGATTTGGGCCGTCTTACTTCTTGGGGCTGAATTTCAGCATGGTGTCGACCTCGCCGGCGATGAAGGTCTGCGCCTCGGAAGCCGGCAGGAAGCTGTCCTTGCGCGCCAGCGACTCCTTGAGGAAGGCCGCGTACTCGGGCGACTTCACGGCGCGGGCGATGGCGTCGGCCACCAGCTTGACGCGCTGCGGGTCGGTACCGGCTTTCATCACCAGCGAGCGGAACTGCGGCAGGTAGATTTCGAGGCCGGCTTCCTTGGACGAGACGACATCCGGGAACTCTTCCATGCGCTCCTCGCCGAAGACGATCAGCGGCCGCATCTGCTTGCTGGTGAGGAAGCTGTGGATGTCGCCGGCCTGCTCGAACAGCAGGTCGGCGTGTCCGCCAAGAATCGAGCTGTAGCGCTCGCCGGGACTGGCGAAGGGTACGCCGATCACCTTGATGCCTTTGCCGGCGAGGAAGTTCATCGTGATGTCGTCGGCGCTGCCGAAGCCGAGAATCGCCACCTTGAGCGTGCCGGGCTTGGCCTTGGCTTCGGCGACCACGTCGTTCCAGGTCTTGAAGCGGCTGTCGGCCTTGACGAAGAGCCCGGACGGCTGGCGGATGGCAATAGCCAACGGCGTGACGTCGGCCAGCTTCCAGCGCGCACCGCCCGCGACCAGCGTCGCGGCGGTGTCGCCGATCAGGATGGCCATCGAATAGCCATCGGCCTGTCCGCTGAGCAGCTTGGTCATGCCGGTATTGCCGGTGGCGCCCGGAACATTGATCACCGGGAACGAGGTTTTGAGGTCGGCTTCGAGCAGCTTGCCCAGCTTGCGCGCCAATTGATCGGCGCCGCCGCCCGGTCCCCAGGGCACGATGAATTCGATTGGGCGCTGCGGGTATTTTTCCTGGCCGATGGCGCCGGTGACAGCAAACAGCGCTGCCAGGAAAAACAGTACTTCGCGGAACAGTTTCGGGGTCGTGAGTTGCATGGTGGTCTCCTCCTGACGTTGTTCTGGGTCTGTGTTGCGCGGTGGCCTTCTGGTGGGCTGGTAAACGAAACAACGTGTTTCGTTTTTTTGAAATATACGCGACCTTAACCAAAATTTCCAACTAAATTTCGCATTAACGAAAATATTTATTCCATTTTTTGATATTTATGATTCATGCGGCCTGCCGCGCTTATATACTGATGCCATCGCAATCCTGTGGAGTCGAGCTTCAATGACCGAAGCCAGCAACGTGTCGGCGGCAGCCTTGAGGGCCTTTGCCATCATGGAAATCGTGGTGAAGTCGGAACGTCCGGTGGCGCTGTCCGAAATCGTCGAGCAGTCCGGCCTGCCGCCTGCAACGGCTTTCCGCATCCTCTCGATGCTCGAAGCCGCCGGCCTGATGCAGCGCGAACCGACCGGCAAGAGCTATGGCGTCGGACATCGCCTGGCGCGTTTCGGCCTCGACGTCATGACCAACAACTCGGTCCGTGCCGAACGTCGCGTGATCCTGCGCCGCCTGGTCGATGAGATCGGCGAAACCTGCAACCTGGCGATGTTCGGCGGCGACGAGATCATCTACATCGATCGCATCGAAACCGATTGGTCGCTCAAGGCCAACCTCAAGCCGGGGTCGCGCGTGCCGCTGCATTGCACCTCGAGCGGCAAGCTGTTCCTCAGCCAGATGCCCAGGGCCAAGCGGCGCCGGATCCTGGAGTCCCTGAGTTTCAAGCGCTACACCGACAACACCATCACCGACGCCGCGACCATCGAGGCTCAGCTGGAAAGCATCGCGATCACCAAGGTGGGCCTGAACAACGAGGAACTCCAGGCCGGGGTGGTCGGGATCGCCGTGCCGGTCATGGATGCGAAAGGCCGCATGATCGCCAGCGTGGCCCTGCAGGCACCGGTCGCGCGGCTCTCGATCGGCCGCGCGCTGGAGTTCGTGCCCAGCCTGCAACGCGCCGCGGCGGACATGGCGAGCACCTTCGAACCCGCTGAGTCCTGACCCGGAGCCTGCTAGCGCTTGCGCAGCAGGCCGGCGATGTCGAAGAACAGCTGGTTGTCGAGACCCTGCGCAAAGTTGGCGCTGGCGACACGGCGATAAAACGGACTGAGGTCGAGCCCGACGCCGAAGCCGAGGATCTGAACCTTACCCTGGCGTTCGCGCCGCGCTACGACCTCCTTCAGATGGTTGTCGAGGTAGAAAGCGTCGTTGGCCAGGGCCGTGGCGCTGTCCATCGGGCAGCCGTCGGAAATCACCAGCAGGATGCGCCGTTCGGCCGTGCGCGCCAGCAGGCGGTCGCAGGCCCAGTCCACCGCCTCGCCGTCGATGCCCTCGCGGAACAGGTCGGCCTTGAGCAGCGCCGCGATGTTGGCACGCGAGCGCCGCCAGTTGCGCCCGGCATTCTTGAACACCAGGTGGCAAACCTCGTTGAGCCGCCCCGGCTGCGGCGGTCGGCCCTGGGCCTGCCATTCCTTCCAGGCACGGCCGCCGTTCCACGCGCCCGTAGTGAAGCCCAGCACCTCGCTGTCGACGCCGGCCATGTCCAGCGCGCGCACCAGGATGTCGACCAGGGTTGCCAGGGTTTCGGCCAGACCGCTCATCGAGCCGGAGCAGTCGATCAGGATGCCGACCGCGCTGGTGGCCCGCGGCCGCAAATGCTCCTGGCGGAACAGGCGGCGCTCGGCCGGCGAGCTGACGAGTTGCGCCAGGCGCCGACCGTCGATGCGCCCGTCCTCCTCATCGAAGCGCCAGCCGTCGCGCTCGGGCGTGGTCAGCACGGCGGCGAACACCCGCGCCAGGCGCGAGAGGTTGATGCCCTGGCGTGCCACGCGCGCATCGAGGCGCCGGCGGTATTCGACCAGCAGCGCCTTGCGCACCAGCCCGGCCGCATTCACTTCGACGTCGAAGCGCGTGGTGAACACGCGATAGCCTGATTCGCTTTCCTTGAACGCCTTGCTCTCGCCCGAGCTTGTGGCGGCGAAGGCTTCGGTTTCTTCCCGCTCGAAATCCAGCAGCAGGGCGAAGCTGCGCTTTGCAGCCTCCTTTGCTGCATCTCTTTCGTCGCTGCTATCTTCGTCTTCGGCGCGCACGCGCTCGCCGACGATGCGGGCGATGGCCAGCGCATGCAGGGCGAACGCTGCCTGGTCGTGGCGCGACCGGCGCAGTCCGGCCAGCGGCGTGCCGATCACCGCCGCAATGCCGGCGCGCGTGGTCTCGATCAAGTCCTCTTCCAGTACCGGCAGGGCATTGAGGCGCGACCAGCAGATCTGCGTCACGGTGTAGAGCAGGATGCCGAGACTGCTGTCGGTCAGTCCCGATGCGTGGAAGGCGCGCGACCAGGCTTCGAAGCGCAGGCGCAGGTTGCCGGCCATGCCCGGCATGGCCGTCGGCACCAGGGTCTCGACGCGCAACTGTTCGAGCAGTTCGAAGATCAGCCGCTCGACCGGGTCGGACGGGCAATGGCCGCGGTGCAGGTCGGCATCGCTGTGCAGCAGGCGCAGCGCCATGCCGTCGGCGGCGGCGCGGCAGGCAGCGAAATCGTCAGCGGTGGCGTTGGTTTGCAGATGCGGCGCATAGGCCGGAATCACACGCGAGCCGCGTTGCAGGCGATGCCCGGCGTAATGCAGTTCGCTGTCGCCGGTCAGGGCGCGCAGCGTGGCGGCGCAGAGTTCCTCAATCTGTTGCGCCTGCCGAACAGCGCTCATTCCCGATGCGTCGAGCGCATCCAGGATTCGTCGAGTTCGGCTCCGAAGCAGCGCTGGTAGTACTCGGCGACGATGGGTCGCTCGGCATCGTCGCACTTGTTGAGAAAGGAAAGCCGGAAGGCCAGCGCCGGGTCGCGGAAGATTTCGCAGTTCTCCGCCCAGCTGATCACGGTGCGCGGCGACATCAGCGTGGACAGGTCGCCGACGGCGAAGCCCTTGCGCGTCAGGTCCGCCACCGCGACCATCGAGCCGACCAGTTGCCGGCCGCGTTCGTTGTCCTTGCCCGGCACGCGCGCCAGCACGATCGCGACCTCTTCGGCGTGCGGCAAGTAGTTGAGTGTGGCGACGATGTTCCAGCGATCGATCTGGGCGTGGTTGAGCATCTGCGTGCCGTGGTAGAGGCCGGAGAGGTTGCCCAGCCCGACCGTGTTCGAGGTGGCGAACAGGCGGAACGCAGGATGCGGCTTGATCACGCGGTTCTGGTCGAGCAGGGTGAACTTGCCGTCGCGTTCGAGGATGCGCTGGATCACGAACATCACGTCGGGGCGGCCGGCGTCGTATTCGTCGAAGATCAGCGCCACCGGCCGCTGCAGCGCCCAGGGCACGATGCCTTCCTGGAAGGCGGTGACCTGCAGGCCGTCCTTGAGTACGATGGCATCCTTGCCGACCAGGTCGAGGCGGCTGATGTGGCCGTCGAGATTGATGCGCACGCAGGGCCAGTTGAGCCGCGCCGCGACCTGCTCGATGTGGGTCGATTTGCCGGTGCCGTGCATACCCTGCAACATCACCCGGCGATCGTTGGCGAAGCCGGCGAGGATGGCCAGCGTCACCTCGGGGTTGAAGCGGTACACCGTGTCGATTTCCGGCACGTGGTCGTCGCGCTCGCCGAAGGCCGGCACCCTCAGGTCGACATCGATGCCGAAGGTCTCGCGCACCGAGACCTCGCGGTCGGGACCACCGGCAAGGTTTTCCGTCACGCGCTGGCCCGGCCGCCGGCTGAGGGCATCGCCGCGGCGTCGATCGCGGCGATGGCTTCCGCGGCGCGGCGTAGCGGCGGCAACAGTTCGCCGAGCCGGTCGTGCGACAGGCGCATCACCGGGGCCTGGATCGCGATGCCGGTATTCGAGCGGCCGCCGTCGGCGGCCGGCACCAGCATGGCGACGCAGAACAGGCCCGGCAGAAACTCCTCGTCGTCGCAGGCATGGCCGTCCTGCTTCACGCGCCGGATTTCGGCTTCCAGCAGGGTGGGGTCGGTGATGGTGCGCGGCGTGTAGCGCTCCAACGGCACCTGTTCGAGCAGGCGCTTGCGCTGGCTTGCGCTCATCTGCGCCAGGAACAGCTTGCCGCTGGCCGAACAGTGGGCGGGCACGCGCGATCCCGGATGGAGGTAGAAGCGCAGCGGCGCGACGGTCTCGACGCGGTCGAGATAGAGCACTTCGCTGCCCGACAGCGCGGTGATGTTGCAGCTTTCGCCGACTTCCTCGACCAGCTTGCGCAGCACCGCGTGGCGCGCGCCATGTACGGTGTTGTTGAGCAGCAGGTTCTCGGCCAGCCGGCGCAGGCGCAGGCCGGTGCTGTAGTGGCGGCCGTCGCTTTCCCGCTGCAGCATGCCGGCGGCTTCGAGCTGCTGCAGCATGCGATGCACGGTCGGCTTGGGCAGGCCGGTTTCGTCGACCAGGCCCTGCAGGTTGAAGAACTGGTCGCGGCCGGCGATGACTTCGAGCAGGGCGAACAGGCGCAAGGCCGGGGTGTCGCCGTCGATGCGCAGCGGTTCCGGCTGGGGAGTCGATCTTGGTTCATTCATGGTCCACGCATCATAGCGAATTTGATTTATCGGTACAAGATGTTTCATTTTTTATTGACTTTCGCTTTTTTAGCCTCTAAAGTCGGGTCTGATTTTGAATATCGGAACATTTGGTATCGATTCGGTATCGATTCGGTACCGATTTATCGATTCCCCATCGAGGAGAGCAAGCAGATCATGAGCAAGCCAGACCCGCGTACGGTGCCCGAAGGCCCGACCCGCATGACCCCGTCCGAAGCCTTCGTCGAAACCATGGTCGCCAACGGCGTGACCGACATGTTCGGCATCATGGGTTCGGCCTTCATGGACGCCATGGACATCTTCGCCCCGGCCGGCATCCGCCTGATCCCGGTGGTGCATGAGCAGGGCGCCGGCCACATGGCCGACGGCTATTCGCGCGTTTCCGGCCGCCACGGCGTCTGTATCGGCCAGAACGGCCCCGGCATCAGCAACTGCGTGACGGCCATCGCCGCCGCCTACTGGGCGCACAGCCCGGTGGTGCTCGTGACGCCGGAAACCGGCACCATGGGCATGGGCCTGGGCGGCTTCCAGGAGGCCAACCAGTTGCCGATGTTCGAGGAATTCACCAAGTACCAGGGCCATGTGAATAATCCCAAGCGCATGGCCGAATACACCGGCCGCTGCTTCGACCGTGCCATGAGCGAAATGGGCCCGACCCAGCTCAACATCCCGCGCGACTATTTCTACGGCGACATCACCTGCGAGATTCCCCAGCCCTTCCGCCTCGATCGCGGCCCGGGCGGCGAGAAGAGCCTCAACGAAGCGGCCGAACTGCTGGCGCAGGCCAAATTCCCGGTGATCATTTCCGGCGGCGGCGTGGTCATGGCCGACGGCGTCGAGGAATGCAAGGCGCTGGCCGAGCGCCTCGGCGCGCCGGTGGTGAACAGCTACCTGCACAACGACTCCTTCCCCGCCAGCCATCCGCTGTGGTGCGGCCCGCTGGGCTACCAGGGCTCGAAGGCGGCGATGAAGCTGATGGCGCAGGCCGACGTGGTGGTCGCGCTCGGTTCGCGCCTCGGCCCCTTCGGCACCTTGCCGCAGCACGGCATGGACTATTGGCCGACCAAGGCCAAGATCATCCAGATCGACGCCGACAACAAGATGCTCGGCCTGGTCAAGAAGATTTCCGTCGGCATCTGCGGCGACGCCAAGGCGGCGGCCATCGCGCTGACGCAGCGCCTGAGCGGACGTACGCTGGCCTGCGACGCCAGCAAGGCCGGGCGCGCGGCGACGATCGCGGTCGAGAAGGCCGCGTGGGAGAAGGAACTCGACGAATGGACCCACGAGCACGATCCCTTCAGTCTCGACATGATCGACGAGAACGGCAAGGAGAAGCCCTTCAGCGGCGGCAGCTACCTGCACCCGCGCCAGGTGCTGCGCGAACTCGAAAAGGCCATGCCGGCGGACGTCATGGTGTCCACCGACATCGGCAACATCAACTCGGTCGCCAACAGCTACCTGCGCTTCGAGAAGCCACGCAGCTTCTTCGCCGCGATGAGCTTCGGCAACTGCGGCTACGCCTTCCCGACCATCATCGGCGCCAAGGTCGCGGCGCCGCATCGCCCGGCGATCTCGTATGCCGGCGACGGCGCCTGGGGCATGAGCCTGATGGAAACCATGACCTGCGTGCGCCACGACATTCCGGTCACCGCTGTGGTCTTCCACAACCGCCAGTGGGGCGCGGAAAAGAAGAACCAGGTCGATTTCTACAACCGCCGCTTCGTCGCCGGCGAACTCGACAACCAGTCCTTCGCCGGCATCGCCCGCGCGATGGGCGCCGAGGGCATCACGGTGGACAAGCTGGAGGACGTCGGCCCGGCACTGAAAAAGGCCATCGACCTGCAGATGAACCAGGGCAAGACCTGCATCATCGAGATCATGTGCACCCGGGAACTCGGCGATCCCTTCCGTCGCGACGCCCTATCCAAACCGGTGCGCCACCTCGAAAAATACAAGGACTACGTCTGAGGCGAGGCCGGGCCATGGAGATCACCGCCCTGCGGCGGTGATCTCGCGTCGATGCCGGCAAGGACCGTCGATGTTCTCCGCTCACCCTCTTTCTCCTCCGGGTTGAGCTTTTTTCGGAACCATGCTGACCGGATCGTGGTTCCGCTCTTTTTTGCACTCGTCACCGAGCTGCGCGAGGATTTAGACCGATGAAAGCGCTCCACCGGATCATAGATCGAGCCCGAGAAGCCCCGGTTCGCATCGCCATGTCCGAAGCTGAAGATCCTCGCATTCTCGAGGCGTCGGTTCGCGCGACACGGCAAGGCATTGCCCGCATCATATTGGTGGGCGACCGCGCGCGCATCGCGGAAGCCGCCCGCAGGCAAGGACTGGAACTCGCCGGCATCGACTTTCACGATCCGGCGGAGGCCCCAAACCAGCGGGAACTGGCACAGGCCCTGTACGAACTGCGGCGCCACAAGGGTTTGTCCATGGCACAGGCCGAGTCGAGCGCAAGGGACCCCCTCGTCTGCGCCAACCTGCTGGTTCGCCAGGGGCTCGCCGAAGGCACCGTCTCCGGCGCGGTCCGTACCTCGGCCGATGTCGTGCGCACGGCAATCCAGGTAATCGGCGTAAACCCCGACATCAAGCTGGTGTCGAGCTTCTTCCTGATGATGTTGTGCGAACCCTTCCACTCGCTGAAGGGAGGACTGATCTTTTCCGATTGCGGCCTCGTGGTCGATCCCAACGCCGAAGAGCTTTCCGAAATCGCCCTGGCGGCTGTCGATAGTGCGAGCAGCCTCCTGATGGAAGAACCCCGGGTGGCCATGCTTTCGTTCTCCACGGACGGGAGCGCGAAACACGCCGCCGTGGATAAGGTGGTCGCCGCCACGAATCGCGTCAAGGCCCGGCGGCCCGGTCTATGCATCGATGGCGACGTTCAGCTCGACGCCGCGATCGTTGCCCACATCGCGAGTCGCAAACTGCCGGAATCGCGGGTGAAGGGTCGCGCCAACGTGCTGATCTTCCCAAACCTCGAAGCGGGAAACATCGGCTACAAACTGGCGGAGCGCATCGGTGGCGCCGTCGCCATCGGGCCGCTGCTGCAGGGGCTGGCCAAGCCGGCCAACGACCTCTCGCGGGGTTGCAGCAGCGAGGACGTGTTTCATGTGATCGCGGTTACCGTGGTGCAGGCGGGCGAGCCGCCTTCTTCGCTCCCGAGCTCGCCGGCATCCGGGCGCGCGACCTGCGCCGAATAGCGGCCTTGCCGTAAGGCAGCCGACCGCCATGGATCCAGTCATTGTTCAGGTTATCGTGGTCGCGACGCTGGCCGGGTTCATCCAGGGCCTGTCGGGATTCGCCTTTGCCCTGGTCGCCACCTCGCTGCTGGCCTGGATCGTCGAGCCGCAGGTGCTGGCCCCCACCGTAGTCATCACCTCACTGCTGGGGCAGATCACCTCGCTGTCGAGTGTCGGGACCAGGCTCAGGGCCGAGCATGCGACGCCCTTTCTGATCGGCGGCGTGCTTGGCGTTCCGGTCGGCGTACTGCTGCTGCCGCTGCTCGACGCAACCGCGTTTCGCGCCAGCATCGGCATCGTCCTCATCGTCTATTGCAGTGTCATGCTGGGAATCAAGGAACTGCCGGTATTCCGCCGTGGCAACAAACGCGCCGACGGCGGAGTCGGGCTGCTGGCCGGAATTCTGGGTGGCGCAACCGGAATTCCCGGGCCACCGGTCATCCTCTGGTGCGCCCTGCGCGGCTGGGACAAGGAAACCCAGCGCGCAACCTCCCAGTCATTCTTCATCGGCATCCAGGTCCTGATCGTCGGCTTCTACCTCGCCACGGGACTGGTCAACGCGCGCAGCCTGCAACTGGTTCTGGCCGCGGCCCTGCCGATCATCATTTCCGCCTGGCTGGGATCGCGAATCTTCCGGCGATTCACGAATCATGATTTTCAGAGGCTGATTTTCGGCCTGCTGCTGATATCCGGAATCGCGCTTGTGTCGAGCGGCCTATGAGTGCGCGTCGGCTTCGGGTGGCGGCTCGGCGCCGGCCGGCACCTTGTAGCGGTTGTAGCCCCACAGATATTGAGCGGGACACTGGCGGATCAGCGTCTCCAGCTCGCGGTTGAGCTGCGTCGCGCGTTGCGCCAGGTCGCCGGCCAGCGGCGCCGACAGCGCAAACAGTTTGAGGTGGAAGCCGGCACCGTAATGCAGGCGTTCGCCATAGGCCAGCAGTACCGTGGCGCCGCCGGGTACGGATTGCGCCAGGCGCGCCGCCAGCGTCATGGTGTAGGCAGGGCGGCCGAAGAAGGGCAGCCAGGCGCCTTCGCCGTTGCCGGGCACCTGGTCGGGCAGCATGCCGACGGCCTCACCGCTTTTCAGCGCCTTCAGCAGGCGCCGCACGCCGGACAGGTCGGCGGGCGCCAGCTTGAGGTTGGCGCCGCGCCCCTCCTCGATCAGCGGCGCCAGCCAGTCCTGCTTGGGCCGGCGGTAAAGCACGGTCATCGGCTTCCTTGCCGCGTAGTACTGCGCGGCGATCTCGAAGCAGCCCAGGTGCGGCGTCAGGAACAGGATGCCGCGTCCCTGGCGCCAGGCGTCTTCGACCAGTTCCCAGCCGGAAACCCTGACCACGCGCCCGACCACTTCCTGCTGCGGCCGCAGCCAGATTTTCGGCAGTTCCAGCAGCGCCTTGCCGGCCTCGGCAATCGCCGCCGTCTTCGCCTGCGTCAGGCCGGCCTGTTCGATGTGCCGCAAAAAATTGCGCCGGTAGGTGGCCGACAGGAGCCACGCCAGCCAGCCGGCGAGCGCGCCGAGGTTGTGCAGCAGCGGCAGCGGCAAACGGGCCAGCGCCTTGAATACAACGGGGAACAGGGAGGGCATCGAAGAATGGGAAGGTGCCAAAGCAAGTAGAATTATCGCCTACTGTCCGCCCCTCAAACCACCCCTCCGATTTCCCCGTCATGACCAAGAAACTGCGTGCTGCCGTAATCGGCGTCGGCTACCTGGGCCGCTTCCATGCCCAAAAATATGCCGCGCTCAGTGCTGCGCACCGCGGCGTGGAACTGGTCGGCGTGGTCGATGCCCATGCCGAAACCGCGCAGCGCGTGGCGAAAGAGCTGGGCGTCGCGGCCTTCACCGAGTACCGCGAGCTGCTCGCCGGCGGAAAGATCGACCTGGTCTCGGTCGCCAGCACCACCGAAACCCATCATGCCGTGGCGCGCGATTGCCTCGCCGCCGGCGTCCATGTCCTCGCGGAAAAGCCGATCACCGTGACCGTGGCGCAGGCCGACGAACTGATCGCGCTGGCCGACGCGAAACATCTGGTGCTGCAGGTCGGGCATCTCGAACGCTTCAATCCGGCCTGGCTCGCGGTGAAGGACCAGATCAAGCGGCCGGTGTTCATCGAGGCCCACCGCATGGCGCCGTTCAAGGCGCGCGGCATCGACGTTTCGGTGGTGCTCGACTTGATGATCCACGATCTCGACCTGATCCTGCCGCTGGTCGTCAGCCCGGTCGCGGACCTGCGCGCCTCGGGCGTCTCGGTGCTGACCGACGGCATCGACATCGCCAACGCGCGCATCGAATTCGCCAACGGCTGCGTCGCCAACCTGACCGCCAGCCGCACTTCGACCGCATCCTTGCGCCGCCTGCGCGTATTTCAGCACCACGAATACATTTCCGTCGATTTCGGCGACCGCCGCATCGGCATTTCGCGGCGCCGCGAAGCCCTGGTGGAAGGCGAGGAACCAATCGACACCGAGACCTTCCAGCAAGCCCCCGGCGATGCGCTGATGACCGAGATCGAAGCCTTCGTCGCCGCGGTGACGAACGGTACTGCGCCGGTGGTCAGCGGCCGCGAGGGCCGCGACGCGCTGGCCATCGCGCTGGAGATCGACCGCATGATCGCCGCGCGCCAGAATTCACTTTCCCGAAGCTAACGCTTTCTTGAAGCCATAACCATGAACATCCCGATGCTTGACCTCAAGGCCGAGTACGCCTTGCTGAAGGACGAAATCGAACCCGCCGTGTGCGAGGCGCTGGCCGCCTGCCAGTACATCGGCGGCCCCAACGTCAAGGCCTTCGAGGCCGAAGCCGCCGCCTATGCCGGCGTCAAGCACGCGATCTCCTGCGCCTCGGGCACCGACGCGCTGCTGATCGCGCTGCGCGCGATCGGCCTGGGACCCGGCGACGAGGTCATCACGACGCCCTTCACCTTCGTCGCCACCGCCTCGACCATTGTCATGTGCGGCGCCAGGCCGGTCTTCGTCGATATCGATCCGCGTACCTTCAGCCTCGACCTGAACCAGGTCGAGGCCGCGATCACGCCCGCTACCCGCGCTATCCTGCCGGTGCATATCTTCGGCCAGCCGGTGCAGTTGGCGCCGCTCAAGGCCCTGTGCGCAAAGCACGGCCTGAAACTCATCGAGGATGCCGCGCAGTCCTTCGGCGCCGACTATGCCGGACGCAAGTCGGGTGCCTATGGCGACATCGGCTGCACGTCCTTCTATCCCTCGAAGAATCTCTCGGCTTTCGGCGACGGCGGCCTGATGATCACCGACGACGACAAGCTCGCGGCGGAAATGCGCGTGCTGGCCAGCCACGGTTCGCGCGTGCGCTACCACCATCATGTGCTGGGCTACAACTCGCGCCTGGACGAAATCCAGGCCGTGATCCTGCGCGTCAAGCTCAAGCGCCTCGACCATTTCAACGAGCGCCGTATCGCCATCGCCAACTCTTACAACGAGCAGCTCGCGGGACTGGTCGAGACGCCGTACGCCGACGGCCATGGCCGGCATGTCTATCACCAGTACACGATACTGTCCGACCGCCGCGACGTGATTCAGAAAGTGCTGAGCGATTCCGGCATCGCCTGCGCCGTGTATTACCCGGTGCCGCTGCATCGGCAGGAGATGTTCGCCGCCAGCCACGGCGACGTGAAGTTGCCGGTCACCGAGCGCACGGCGCAGCGCTGCCTCTCGCTGCCGATCTCGCCGATGCTGAAGGACGAGCAGATCAGGCGCATCGCCGGCGCGATCCGCCAGGCCCTGGCATGACTATTCACGCCAGCGCGGTTGTCGCTTCCGACGCCAAGCTCGGCGCCGGCGTGCGCATCGGCCCCTTCGCCGTGATCGAGGAGGACGTGGTGCTCGGCGATGCCTGCGAAGTCGCCGCGCATGCCGTGATCAAGCGCCATACGCGCATCGGCGCGCGCAGCCGCATCGCCGAGCACGCCGTGATCGGCGGCGATCCGCAGGACTTCAAGTTCAAGGCGGACTGCGTCTCCTACACCGAGATCGGCGAGGACAACTGGTTGCGCGAGGGCGTCACGGTGCATCGCGGCTCACGCGACGGCGGCGTCACTCGCCTGGGCAACGGCTGCTTCCTGATGGCCTACAGCCACGTCGCGCACGACTGCGTGGTCGGCAACAATGTGGTGATGGCCAATACCGCCGGCATCGCCGGCGAAGTCGTGGTGCACGACCGCGCCTTCATCTCGGCGGCCGTCACGGTGCACCAGTTCTGCCGCATCGGCAGGAACGCGATGATCGGGCTGTCGGCCAAGGTGGTGCAGGACGCGCTGCCCTTCTGCATCACCGACGGCAACCCGGGCCGCGCCCGCGGCCTCAATCTGGTCGGCCTCAAGCGCAACGGTTTCGGCAAGGACGAGATAGCCGCACTGAAGGGGGCCTACCGGATGCTGTATGCGCGCGTGCCGCTGGAACAGGCGTTGGCCGAAATGCGCAGCATGGGCAGCGCCGCCGTGGCCGAAGTCGCCGACTTCATCGCCGGCTCGAAGCGCGGCTTCGCCCACCCCACCCGCTAAGCAATGTGGGGCAGACTTCGGTCTGCCGCGGCCGCTGACCGATGATCGACACCTCGCGCCGGGCGCGGCAGGGGATAGCCCACCGTGGCGCAAGGTCATTCATTTCGTCCGGATTGACGCCCACCGCGGTCCGGACCTACAATGCGCGCTGTTCCGCCGAGTTAAAAAGACAACTTGCGAGGCGGAGAAGACCCCCGGGGAAAAGCGGCGGTCGGAAAACAAATATCGCTAAAGCGTCGCCTGCTCTCGCCCCATAGCTGGCCTCGCCAATTGTGGGGCGTTTCAGTTTCTGGAGCAGGACACTATGGCAAACGAGTACTTCTTCACCTCGGAATCGGTTTCCGAAGGCCACCCGGACAAGGTTTCCGACCAGATTTCCGATGCCATCCTCGACGCCATCCTGGCGCAGGATCCGCATTCCCGCGTTGCCGCCGAAACCCTGTGCAACACCGGTCTGGTGGTGCTGGCCGGCGAGATCACCACCAGCGCCAATGTCGATTACATCAATGTTGCGCGCAATGTGCTGAAGCGCATCGGCTACGACAACACCGAATACGGCATCGACTACAAGGGCTGCGCCGTGCTGGTGGCCTACGACAAGCAGAGCCCGGACATCGCCCAGGGCGTGAACAAGGCCTACGACGACAACCTGAACCAGGGCGCCGGCGACCAGGGCCTGATGTTCGGCTACGCCTGCGACGAAACCCCGGTGCTGATGCCGCTGCCGATCTACCTCTCGCACCGCCTGGTCGAGCGCCAGGCCATGCTGCGCCGCGACGGCCGCCTGCCCTGGCTGCGCCCCGACGCCAAGTCGCAGGTAACGATCCGCTACCAGGACGGCAAGGCGCATTCGATCGACACCGTGGTGATCTCCACCCAGCATGCCCCCGACATCGAGCTGGAGCAGATCCGCGAAGCCGTGATCGAGGAAATCATCAAGCCCATCCTGCCCAAGGAGCTCATCAAGGGCGAGATCAAGTACCTGGTGAACCCCACCGGACGCTTCGTCGTCGGCGGACCGCAGGGCGACTGCGGCTTGACCGGGCGCAAGATCATCGTCGATACCTACGGCGGCGCGGCGCCTCACGGCGGCGGCGCCTTTTCCGGCAAGGACCCGTCGAAAGTCGACCGCTCCGCTGCCTATGCCGGCCGTTATGTAGCGAAGAACATCGTTGCCGCCGGGCTGGCCAGCAAGTGCCTGGTGCAGATCTCCTACGCCATCGGCGTCGCCGAGCCGACCTCGGTCTGGGTCACCACGCAGGGCACCGGCAAGGTCGCCGACGCGACCATCGCCGAACTGGTGAAGAAGCATTTCGACCTGCGGCCGAAGGGCATCGTGCAGATGCTCGACCTGCTGCGCCCGATCTACGAAAAGACCGCCGCCTACGGCCACTTCGGCCGCGACGAGCCGGAATTCACCTGGGAAGCCACCGATAAGGCAGCGGCGCTGCGGGACGACGCCGGTCTCTAAGCCCTTTTGTCGAGCATGGGAAATGGCCCGTTCGCGGGCCATTTTTTTTGCCGTCGGCAAACCTATGTCTGCGCCCGTGGTCAATAATCCGGAAGACTCTGGAGAACAACATGCATGATCTTGCAAAGAATGTCCTGGGCGGCGTCCTGCAGCCCTGCAGCACCGACCCGATGACCGGGTTCTTCCGCACCGGGGACTGTCAGGTGACCGAGGAGGATATCGGCAACCACGGTGTCTGCATCGTCGCCACGGAGGAGTTCCTGGCCTTCTCGCGCGCACGCGGCAACGATTTGTCGACGCCGCATCCCGAATTCGATTTCCCCGGCGTCAAGCCGGGCGAGCGCTGGTGCCTGTGTTCGGCGCGCTGGCAGGAAGCCCTGGAGGCCGGCAAGGCGCCGCTGGTGGTGCTCGAATCCACCTCGGCAGCGGCGCTCGAAGTCTTGCGCCTGGCCGATCTCAAACGCTACGCGGCCAAGCTCGACCCGGCAAAATGAGCGCGCCGCACGGCCGCCCGAAGGGGCGCCAGCCACGACTCGGAGCCGCGCAGCGGCGAACCGCCATCACCCCTTGCCTTGGGGCGAAGGCAGGGTTTCGCAGAGCATTGCTCTGCGCTGCCGCAGCCGGCCGGCTATGCAGAGCCGGCCGTGGGGCCGGGGCAGGGGGGAGGGTGGTCCAGTGAGCGCGCTGTATCAGCTGTCCGCACGTCGCCTCGACGGCGGCAAGCAGTCGATGAAGGATTACACGGGCAAGGTGCTGCTGATCGTCAATGTCGCCAGCGGCTGCGGCTTCACGCCGCAGTACGCGGGGCTGGAAGAACTGTGGCGCTGCTATGGCAAGCGCGGCCTGGTGGTGCTGGGTTTTCCCTGCAACCAGTTCGGCGCCCAGGAACCCGGCGACGAAGCCGCCATCGGTGAATTCTGCAGCCTCAACTACGAAGTGAGTTTCCCGATGTTCGCCAAGGTCGACGTCAATGGCGAGCAGACCCATCCCGTGTTCGCCTTCCTCAAGGCCGCCGCGCCCGGCGTGCTCGGCACGGAAGGCATCAAGTGGAATTTCACCAAGTTCCTGGTCGACCGCGAGGGCAAGGTGGTCGCGCGCTATGCCTCGGCGCACAAGCCCGAGGACATCGCGGCCGACATCGAACGCCTGCTTTAGGCGCAGGCGCCCGAATCCTCAGGCAGCCCGCGGCTGCCGGCGTCGCGACTTGGCGCCGGCGCTTTCCTCATCCGTTGCCGCTTCGTCGTCGCTGTCGCTGAAGCGCACGATATGCACGCCAGCCGGCAGATCGGTTTTGCGCCGCGAAAGTTCTTTCAGCCAGTTGTTTCCGGGTGGGGCGAGAACGTCCATAAGACTCATGGCGCGGTGGGTCATTTGCGGCTCCTGGGTTGCAGGTTTTCTATGGCTGGAGTTTCGATGTCCAGGGTCACGTCCTCGTTAACGGGCGAAGGCTCCTAAGCAAGGAGCCTTCGGGCGACTGGAAGGAGGAAAACCAGCCGCCGGGAGAACTGTTGGCGCTAGCGGTCGAGGTAGCGGCGGGAATCAGCGAGAAACTTCAGGATTGCGTCTGACTTCATGTTCGGCTCCGTTGGAATGATTGCCATGCATCGGTAGATGGGGGCGGTGGCGATCGGTTCAACGCTTAATTGAAACAACTTGTTTCATGGCTCGGTCGTCGCGGCTATTTAATTGATTGTTATGGCTATATTTATCGCCGTGGCTCCGGATCAATCCGTCGCTGCGTCGACGTAATACCAGCGCCCGGCCTCGCGCACGAAGCGGCTGAGCTCATGCAGGCGCTGGGCGCGCCCGCCGACGCGGCAGCGGGCGACGAACTCGACGGTCGCCGTGTCGTCAGTTTTGGTCCGCGCCCTGACCTCCAGTCCCAGCCATTTCGGCTGCGGCCCGAGTTCGAGATCCAGCGCCGCGGGACGTGTCGAGGCATGCCAGGTCGCCAGCAGGTAGTCCTCCAGCCCCAGCACATAGGCGCTGTAGCGCGAACGCATCAGCGATTCGGCATCGGCGGCCGGGACGCCCGCGTGATGGCGGCCGCAGCAGGCGGCATAGGACAGCGGACGGCCGCAGGGGCAGGGCTCGGGCGGTTTGGATTTCACGGGGTGGCACAATGCAGGCGGAGATATCGCCCATGATAGCCACTCTGAACGCCAGCCTGATCGACCGCCTGCGCCGGGCACAGCACCTGGCGGTGTTCACCGGCGCCGGCATGTCGGCGGAAAGCGGCATCCCGACTTTTCGCGACCGGCTCACCGGGCTCTGGGCGCACACCGATCCGACCGAAGTCGCGACGCCGCAGGCCTTCCGCCGCGATCCGCAGCGCGTTTGGGACTGGCATGTGCATCTGGCCTCGACCGTCGGCGCGGCGCAGCCCAATGCCGGGCACAAGGCAATAGCCGAACTCGCCGGCAAGCAGCCGCGGCTCAGCGTCGTCACGCAGAACATCGACAGCCTGCACCAGGCGGCCGGCAGCCGCGACGTGATCGAATTGCACGGCAACCTGTTCCGCCTGAAGCCCTTCATCGACGAGGACGCCGCGTTTGCCGCGGCCGAGCCGCCGGTGATCTGCCGCGTCTGCGACGGCTACGCGGCGTGGCGCGACTGCGACCCCTGGGCCAGCCGCGAGGATTTCGCCCGGCTGCGTCTGGCGGCCGGTCCGGTGCCCTGCTGTCCCTGCTGCCGCGCGCGCCTGCGGCCCGACGTGGTCTGGTTCAACGAAATGCTCGATCCGCAGGTGCTCGATGCCGCGATGAATGCCGTCGATGCCTGCGACGCCATGCTCTGCATCGGCGCTTCGCTCGAAGTGGAGCCGGCCGCCAGCCTGCCCTGGCGCGCCTTGCGCCGTGGCGCGACGGTGATCGAGATCAATCCCCAGCCGACAACCCTGACGCCGCATGTGACGGCCTTGCCCGGCACCGCGGCGCAGGTCCTGCCGCAACTGCTGGCGACGGTCTGGAACTAGCTGTCCTGGCGCGGGCCCGACTCGGGCGGCAGCGCGCATTTCTGGCAGTCGCGGCCGAAGGGCGAGATGTAGCGCCACCAGATCCAGACCAGCGGCGGCAAGGCGGCGATCAGCGCGATGTCGCTCCAGCCCGGCTGCGCCAGTTCGCCCTGCCACCAGGCCACGGCGGCACGGATGGCTTCGATCAGCAGCACCATGTAGGCGAAGCCGGCGCCCAGCAGCGCAATGCGTTTCATCGGACTACCATCCCCCCAACCCCCTGCCCGAGGCAGGGGGTGACCACGGTTCGCCGCTGCGCGGCTCCTTGTGATGGATGGCGCCCCTTCGGGCGGCCGTGCAGGGCGCTCATGCCCCGCCGCTTTCATATACCCATTGCAGCAGGGCGTCCTGCGCCGCCTGGGCGCCCCCGGCATTGGCGTGATTGACGAAGAAGACCACGATCCAGCGCCGCCCGGTCCGGTCCAGCACGTAGCCGGCGAGGCTGCGCACGCCTTCCAGCGAACCGGTCTTGATGTGCGCCTGGCCGGCGACGCCGTTTTGCTTGAGGCGCTTTTTCATCGTGCCGTCGGTCGCGGTGACCGGTAGCGAGGCCATCAGCTCGGGCATCACCGAGCTGCGCCAGGCGGCCTGCAGCACACGGCCGAGGCCCTCAGCCGAAATCCGTTCCTGGCGCGACAGGCCGGCGCCGTTTTCCAGCACCAGTTCGGGCAGCGCCAGGCCGCGTGCATCGAGCCAGGCGCGCAGCGCGACTTCGGCATCGGCGGCGCCGGCCGGGCGGCGCCCGGCCTCCATGCCCAGGGTCAGGAACAACTGGCGCGCCATCACGTTGTTGGAATACTTGTTGATGTCGCGCACCACTTCGCCAAGAGTTGCCGATGGCAGCACGCCGACCGCGCGCGCCTCGGCCGGCACCGGGCCCTCGCGCACGCCGCCGGCGAGGCTGCCGCCGAGTTCGGCCCACAATTGCTGAAACACGCCGAGCACGAATTGCGGATGTTCCTGCACGGCGATGTTCCAGCGCTGCTCGCCGCAAATTTGTGGATAGACGCCGGTCAGCACCAGCCGCGTGCTCGGGCCATGGCTGAAGACATCCGCGCGCAGGCGTTCGCGCCATTCGCCGCAGCCGTTGCCGTTGCCCAGTACGAGCTTGTTGATCAGATGGAGATTGGCCGGCGTCGGCTCCATGGCGATCGTCAAGGTTCTCTGCGCCGGATCGGGAATCAGTTGCAGCCTGACCGACTTGAAATTCAGCAGCAGGGCATCGGGCGCGACGTTATAGGGCCGCAGCGGTTGCGCGTCGAAGCGGGCCGGGTCGCTCGCGTCGATGGCGAAGGCGCTGCGATCGAGCACCAGATCGCCGCGAATCTCGCGGATGCCGCGCGCCCGAATCTGGCGCAACAGCCGCGCGAACTGGTCATAGGTGAGTTTCGGGTCGCCGCCGCCCTTCAGGTGCAGGTCGCCGTTCAGCACTTCCCCGCTCTGTATGCCGTTGGCAAAGGCCTCGGTCTTCCAGACATAGGCCGGCCCCAGCAGGTCGAGCGCGGCGAAGGTGGTGAGCAGCTTCATGGTCGACGCCGGGTTCAGGCTCGCACGGGCATTCACCGCCAGGCGCGGCCGGGCGGCGTCCACTTCCCTGACCCAGACCGCGGTTGCCGCCACGGGTATGCCGGCGCCGCCGAGCGCCTGCGCCACGGGGGCGGGCAAGTCGCCGGCGACGGCATGCAGGGTCCACCAACAGGCCAGGGAGAGAAATACTTTGAGCATGAGCCTATCTTATCGCCTGGATAGCGTCCCCGGCTGCCGCCCGGGACAGATCACCTGGATACCGTCCCTGGCTCGCGCCGGGACATATAGAATCAGTCGAAAAACGAGGGGAAAAACAGCCATGGGAAATCCGGCCTGGCAGCCATCGGCCGCCACCATACGCGCGGCCAAGCTGACCGCCTTCACCGACTGGCTCGCGGCCGAGCGCGGGATGCGTTTCGCCGACTATGATGCGCTCTGGCGCTGGTCGGTGGAAGATCTCGAAGGCTTCTGGGGTGCGGTCTGGGATTACTTCGCGATTCCCGCCGCAACGCCGCGCACGGCGGTGCTGACCGATGCGCGGATGCCCGGCGCGCAATGGTTTCCCGGCGTCACGATGAACTACGTCGACCAGGTCTTCCGCCATGCCACGGTGCTGCGCCCGGCCATCGTCGCGCGCAACGAGGCAGGCGAGCAGCGCGAGCTGGGCTGGGCCGAACTGCAGCGCCAGGTCGGCGCCCTGGCGGCCAGCTTGCGCGGCATGGGCGTGGCGCGCGGCGACCGCGTCGTCGCCTACCTGCCCAACATTCCCGAAACCGTCGTCGCCTTTCTGGCGGTGGCCAGCATCGGCGCGATCTGGTCGGCCTGTTCGCCCGACATGGGGCGCATCGCCGTGCTCGACCGCTTCCGCCAGATCGCGCCCAAGGTGCTGATCGCAGTCGATGGCTACCGCTACGGCGGCAAGGCCTATGACCGGCGCGAGCTGATCCACGAACTGCTGGCAGAACTGCCGAGCATAGACCACATGGTGCTGCTGCCCAGCCTCGGCTCGGCGGCCGACGCCGCCGACTTCGCCCAGTGCATCGACTGGAATGCCGCCACGGCCGGCAATGCGCCCTTGCAGGTGGAATACGTGCCCTTCGACCATCCGCTGTGGGTGGTGTATTCCTCGGGCACCACGGGCCTGCCGAAACCCATCGTACATTGCCACGGCGGCATCGTCGTCGAGCACGTCAAGCTCGGCGCCTTCCATCTCGACCTCGGCCCCGAAGACCGCTTCCACTGGTTTTCCAGCAGCGGCTGGATCATGTGGAACTGCCAGATGACGGGCCTCCTGATGGGTAGCACCATCTGCATCTACGACGGCAACCCGGGCTGGCCGGACTGGAATGCGCTGTGGCGTTTCGTCGGCGAAACCGGCGTGACCTTCTTCGGCGCCGGCGCGGCCTTCTTCCTGTCCTGCCTCAAGGCCCATGTCGAACCCAACGATGTGGCCGACCTGTCGCGCCTGCTCGCGGTCGGCTCCACCGGCTCGCCGCTGCCGCCCGAGGGCTACCAGTGGATCTACGACCATGTGCGCCGCGACCTCTGGCTCAACGCGATTTCGGGCGGCACCGATTTCGCCGGCTGCTTCGTCGGCGGCGTGCCGACGCTGCCGGTGTATCTGGGCGAGATGCAATGCCGCTGCCTCGGCGCCCGGGTCGAGGCCTGGGACGAAGCCGGCCGGCCGCTGATCGACGAGGTCGGCGAGCTGGTCTGCAGCGCACCGATGCCCTCGATGCCGCTGCGCTTCTGGAACGACGCGGAAGACCGCCGTTACCGTGAGAGCTACTTCGACATGTACCCGGGCATCTGGCGCCACGGCGACTGGCTGCGCATCACGCCGCGCGGCGGCGCGATCATCTACGGACGCTCGGATGCGACCATCAACCGCCATGGCATCCGCATGGGCACCAGCGAGCTTTACCGTGCCGTCGAGGAATTGCCCGAGATACTCGACAGCCTGGTGGTCGATCTCGAATTCCTCGGCCGCGAATCCTACATGCCGCTGTTCGTCGTGCTGCGCCCCGGCCATGAACTGACGCCGCAGCTCGTAGCCACGCTGAAGGAGCGCATCAAGGTCGCGCTGTCGGCGCGACACGTGCCCAACGAGATCTTCCACATCGCCGAGATTCCGCGCACGCTGTCGGGCAAGAAGATGGAGCTGCCGGTGAAGAAACTGCTGCTCGGCCATGCCCTGGACAAGATCGCCAATCCCGACGCCATGGCCAATCCCGCCAGCCTGCAGTGGTTCGTCGATTTCGCCGCACGCCGCGCCGCCGCGGAGAATGCAATATGACTGGTCGCGTCGCCGTACCGCTGCCCAAGGCTTATCTGCTGCTCAACCACGGGCCGACCGTGCTGGTCTCCAGCGCGCACGGCGGCAGGCGCAACGTCATGGCCGCGGCCTGGAACATGGCGCTGGATTTCGATCCGCCCAAGGTCGCCGTGGTGATCGACAAAGCCACGCTGACGCGCGAGCTGGTCGAGGCCTCGGGCGAGTTCGTGCTCAACGTGCCCGCAAGGCAGCAGGCCGCCATGACGCTGGCGGTCGGCACGCAATCGGGGCGCGAGATCGACAAGTTTTCGAGAGTTGCCGTTGGCGCTACGGCGGCCAGCGTCGTCGGCGCGCCGCTGATCGAGGGCTGCCTGGCCTGGCTCGAATGCCGCGTTATTGCCGAGCCGCACATCCAGCAGACTTACGACCTGTTTCTCGGTGAAGTAGTTGCCGCCTGGGCCGACCCGGAAGCCTTCGCCAATGGACGCTGGCAGTTTGCGGACGCGGCACGGCGCAGCATCCACTACCAGGCCGGCGGCCGATTCTTCGCCACCGGCGAGGCTTTCGACGCCTAGAGGTCTGCCTCGGAGATGTTGAACCACTGTAGGGCCGGCTTCAGCCGGCCATGGCGGACTAAAGTCCGCCCTACAAGTGGAACCATTATTTCGCAAGCGCCACACTAGATGCCGAAGGGTTTGACGCCGATCAGCCAGGCGTGGCCCCAAAGCGCGAACAGCGTCCAGGCCAGCAGGCCGATCGCGGTCACGCTGGCGTCGCGCGTCCAGCAGCAGACCGGATAAGTGCGTCCCGCAAGGCGGTCGCGCCGCCGCGCCGAGGTGAAATCGGCGACCGCCCAGGCCAGGAAGGCGCCGAACAGCACGAGGTCGGCCAGGCCGCCGTTGGCCAGCAGATGTGCCAGCGCCCACAGCTTGACCCCGGCCACCATCGGGTGGCCGATTGCCGCCTGGATGTGGCTGCGCGGCAGATAGGCGGCGACCAGCAGAACGAAGGCCGGCAGCGTCAGCAGGGCGGCCAGGTGCCGCGTCCAGGACGGGCTGGTCCACAGTATCGGCGCCCCGCCGCGCGCCATGGCATAGCCCCAGACGATCAGGCCCAGGCCGGTGGCGGAGAGCAGCGAGAACAGGCCTTTCCAGCGCGCCTCGCCGAGCCGCGCGAGCTGGGCATCGCGCCAGCCGCCGGCGAAGATGCGCACCGAATGGGCGCCGAGGAACAGCGCCAGGCCGAGGATCAGGACGCTCATTGGGGCTCTTTCTGCAATATTGAAGTTCGGCAATCTTACTTGCGATCTCAACGATCCGGCAGCATCGCCGGTCGCGGGATCACCGGTCCGATGCCGGGGATGGGTGACCGCGCCGCTCCACGTCAATGTCCGCCTGCCGCCGGCGAGGAACTGGCCACTGGCGCCGGCGGAGGGCCGGCGCGGCCCCGGCTACAACTTGAAGCGGTTCAGCATCCCGTTCAGTTCGGCCGCCAGCGCCTGCAGCTGCAATCCCTCCTGCTCGGCATGGCCGATCGGCACGCTGAGTTCCCGCGCGACGCGGGCGATGCGTTCGACATTGTTGCCGATCTCCGTGCTGGCCGCGGTCTGCTCGATGACCGAGGATGAGATTTCTTCCATGCCCTGGGTGGTGCGCTGCGCCGCCTGGTTGGCTTCGCTGAGGCCTTCCGCCACCTTCTCCAGATGCGCCTGCGAGGAGCGCAGCGCGTCCCTGCCGTGTTCGATGGCGCGCTCGACGATGGCCGACTTGTCTTTCAGGGCGGCGGTCACCTTGTTGATCTCGGTTGCCGTCTGCGCCGATTTTTCGGCAAGCTTGCGCACCTCGTCGGCGACCACCGCGAAGCCGCGTCCCTGTTCGCCCGCTCGCGCGGCCTCGATGGCTGCATTCAGGGCCAGCAAATTGGTCTGGTCGGCTATCTCGCGGACCTCCTGGGTCATCCCCGCGATGGCCAGGGTACTGTCGATGAAGGCGTCGGCGGTGCGGGAGATCTCATCCACGGAACTTTCCACGCTGTCGATTTCGCCAATCAGGCGAGACAGGCTTTCGTTGCCCTCCCGCATGCGGCTCATGCTCGCCGCGGACAACTCGCGGACCTCCGCGGCGCTGTCGGCGACGCGGCGCACGATGCCCTCGGCGTTGCCTATGGTGGCTGTCGTCTCGATCACCGTGGCGCACTGCTGATCGTTGCCGCGGCTGATGCTGCCGGTGGTCGCGCGCATGCGGTCGGCGCCGCCGTTGAGCCGGTCCGCCGCCATCCGGATTTGGCTCGCCATCTCGTGCAGGCTGGCCTGCATGGCGGCAATTCCACCCAGCAGGCTGCCGTCGGCGCCGACTTCGATCTTGAAGGCCAGGTCTCCCTCCGAGATGCGCCGCACCACGCCAGCCGCGTACTGCGGTTCGCCGCCCAGCAGGCGCAGCAGCATTCGCACCAGCATCAGGAAGGCGGCAAATCCGCAAATCGAGGCAAGCACGGTGACCACGCCCATCCAAAGCCGCGCATCGGCGGCACGGGTGGCAAGACCCGCATCGACCTTCTGTGCGGCTTCGCCGAGACTGGAAACCACGTAGAAGCTGAACCCGTTGGCCACCAGCGTGGCGATTACCAGAACGGTGAGTACGAAAATGAGTTCCCTGCGTAAGCTCATTACAGACCTCTTTCTGACAGTAACCCATCGAGGCGACGGGTCGACAGGGCACGATTGCCCCAGGTGGCAGCAGGGACTTTAACCAAGGTTTGCATCAGGGGGAATCGATTTTTCAAGTTTATTCATTCGCCGGCCTGTTCTATGGCGCACCGGATCGCGCCCCGCAAATCACCAGCGGACAGTTTTGCCTAGCGCCCCGGCAGAATCAGCTCCAGCGCCCTGCCGCCGTAGCCGAACTTCTGGTCGCGCGCCTGCAGCACGACGCTGCGAATGTGCCGCGGGATCCGGACGCCATGGAGATCGCGCGTAAAGGGTTGCTCGGCAGCATGGTCATGCAGCAATTTGCGCTCGCCGTAGACCGCTCCATCCTTGCCTGCGACCCGAAAGCCGTCCGCGTAGCGTTGCGGCGTATCGTAAGGCGACGATACCGTGACATCGAAGTCGAAGGTCTCGGCATCCCTGGCTTGAACGCTCGCGGCAATCACATCGGGATAGCGTTGCTCCACGCCGTCGACGGCGTGCACCGAACCCGCCGGCAGGCTTGCCGCAACCAGCAGGGCGGCGAGGAAGCGGCCGGCCTGCCGCATGGCGCCGGGCATGTGGCTGCGGCCTGGACGGTCAAGGCGGGTTGTCACGAGCATTGCTGTTCTCGTCCTGCACAGGTTTTTCGGTATAGCGTTTGCATGCCGAGCGCAGAAAGTCCAGCTGCTTGCCGAAATTGCTGCAGCCGCCGCACATGGCCAGATGCATTTTCAGCTGAAGCTTTTCGGACAGGCTCAAATTGCGATCCTGGGCCTCGGACATGCGTTGGGCGGCTTCCTTGCAACTCAACATGACGTCGGTCTTGAACGGGGCTGCAAATGTTTCGTCGAGTTCGGCCTCGTCCTCCTCCGGCGCGCTGACATTGACCGACCGGTTGCGCACGCGAATGGCATCGACGCCCGGGCCAGGATAGTCACGCCGACGCGGCGATTCACGAGCGGATTCCTGCGACCGCTGCCGCCACCTGCGGCTCGGGCTGCAGCTCGTAGAACAGGTTGGCATCGACAAACGGATGCTCGTCGGCAACGTGGCGCAGCAGCCCCAGGTCGAGCAGGCTCTGGCCGAGCACCGTGGCCTCGGCGCGCGTCAGGCGGAACTGCGCGGCGAGGGCGTCCACGCTCGCGGAACCGACCATGCATTGCGGGAAGTTGACGCCGTGCCAGGCGCGGTCGGCCACCAGTCCCTTGGCGCCGCGCAGGAAGGCGGTGGCGGCGTCGAGCGGGATCGCGTCGAAGCGACCCTGCGTTGCAACCCGATAGAAAAATTCCGCGTCGGCAAACGGCTGTTCCTTGACCACGTGATGCAGGTGCCCGGTCCGCAGCAGCGCCTCGCCGAGCCGCACGGCATCCTCGCGACTGACGTCATAGCGCTTGCACATCCAGCCGACTGCATCCTCGCCGACCATGCACTCGGGGTATTTCTTCAGGTGGTAGCGGCGATCGGCGACATTGCCGCCGGCCAGCAGCGCCGCCGCGAGGTCTTGCGCGGACCCGCCGGTCAGGTGGCGGACCATTGCTTCCGGCGCCTTGTCCTCGCCGGCGTTCAGCATCACGCGCAGGTGCGTGTCGAGGCGCCGCACGTCGGCTTCGCCAAGTTCCAGCTCCTTCAGCAATAGGGCGAGGAAGGCAGTGACCGAATTCGCCGGTCGCGGCAGCAGGGTGTCGCCGCTCAGACCTTTGGCCCAGGCCGCTTGATTGGCCCAGACGCTCCGTTCCGTGCCGGCAATCGCCAGCACCCGCGGCCGCCAGGGCAAGGCCCGGACCAGGCGGATCGCCTCGGCCGCACGGTAGGGCGCGATCGCCTCGGCCGCCAGGTCGAGCAGCAGCACGCTGCGGGGCTCGGGCGCGACGCCGGCAGGGCCGGCAGCCGACGGGAACAGTTGCTCCGGCTTGATGTCGAGCGGCGTCAGCCCCTGGGAAGTCAGGGCCGCCCGCAGCTGGCTGCGCAGCTTCTGATCCTGCGTGGCCAGCCAGAAATTCTGGATACGTTTGCTGTTCATCGATGACGTCCTCGATCAGGGTGCTTGTATGGGGCAGTCGGGAGAAAGCCCCGAGCCTTACACCGGCGCGCAATCGTCCGCCGACGCGACGAAGCGGAAATCGGCAAAGCCCGCACGCGCTTCCTCGCCGGTGTTGTCGGTATCAGTGGCGATGGCGACGCCGGTCAGCGTCAGGGGTGCATGGCCGAAGGCGGCTTGAAAGTCGGCGCTGACGTCACGGCGTTCCGCCACCCAGCGCCCGGCGGATGCGCTGCCGGAGCGCAGCACCAGCATGCGCGCACGCTCGGTGTAGGCATTCGGCTGCCAGGTGCCGACGGCATGGCGGTTGTCCCAGATGTAGTTCAGGGCGGCATCCGGGACTTGGTCGCCGTGGATGCTGCGCGCCAGCGCCAGGCCCATGCGCGTGCCGAGACCGAGCCGCTCGGGCGTCACCGCGAAACTCAGGTAAACCCGCGCCGCGTAATCGTCGCCGGATTTCTGCGTCATGTCGGCGGACTGCAGCGGGGCATCGATACGCCAGCGCCAGCAGAGGATGGGCGTGCGCGCCAGGTCGATCGTCACCGGCCGCGCCAGGAGCGCCATGCTCCTAACGGCATGGGCCTCGACGGCATGCACGCCTTCCCACAGCCGGGTGCGATAGTTCGTGGGCGGCACTTCCGGGTTCGGCCGCTCGATGCGCCACGGCGGCGGAATCGTTCCATCGGGCGAGGTGAAGTCGCCGACCCAGACCGCGGCGGAAAACACCGGCAGGGGCAGCAGCGCGAGGAAGGCATAGAACGCGCTCCTCATCTCCGGCCTTCCGCGACTGCACTATCGGCCTCGGCCCGCTCGGCCCCCCCTGCCCACTGCGCAAGGCGATAGTCGAAGCCCGCCGCGAGCGTCGGTTTGACCACCGCGAAGTAGGGCGAAACGTCGAAATCCCGCGGCACGAACAGGCTGTGGTGGCGAATCCTGAGCACCTCGGCGCGACAGCCGGGACATTCCGGGCTATCGATGGAGCGGCTGGAGACAAGCGGCAGGATCGGGTAGCGCACCGACTGGAAGCACTGCGCGATCAGCGTCGAGCAGATGGCCCGGGTTGGCTCGCCGCTGCCCAGCGCCAGCATGCGGCGCCGCCAGCGCAACGGTACCGGCGGCGTCGGAATCAGGTAACGGACCAGATCGATGACATTCCTCAGGTCGTACAGATGGCCAATCCGGGCACGCGCATTTTCGATGAGGCGGCGGAGGTCTTCATCCGTCAGCCCGACCGGCCGGCAGATCCGGCAATGCAAACCGGCAAACACCGAGAGGCCGACGGCGCGCACGCCTTCGACGATATCGGCTTCGACGAAGCACAAGGGCGCCCCCTCCTTGTCGCGGCGCCCCAAGGCATCGCCGACGTACAGCGCGGCGTGCGACCAGGTGGATTGGGTCAGGTACTTGATTGCCGTGCTGATGCGGCTGCTGCCCTCGACCAGCAGCACATCGCCCGGCTGCAGCGCGTCGGCCAGGAGCTTCATGTCGGTCGCCGGCGAGGAACTGCAGACATGCACCTGCCTGCTCAACCAGCGCGCCAGCCAGCCGCCCAGCCAGTTCGATGCCCGGTTCATCGGCGGCGTCCGCGTGGTGCGGTGGCGTTGAGCGCGTCGCCGCCCATGATGTCAGCGCAGCGCCCGCTTCAGGTCGTTGAGCCGCCAGTCGTAGTCGAGGAAGTCGACGCGGTAATCGCCCTTGCGCAGGCGGGCGCGCGCCTCGGGTGCGGTCGCCAGTTGCTCGGCGTGACGGGCGAAGGTGGTCTTCAGCGAGTCGTAGCCCCGATGCCCCTGCTCGAAATCCTTGCCGTACCAGTCGAAGATTTTCGACACCAGCAGGCGGCCCGAGGCGGCATCGAAACGGTTGCGCGTGGCATCGCCGAGGAAGCGCCGCAGGCCGTCGTCGAGCTGGGCGTCGAGGCGCTCGGCGACGAAGGCTTCGGCGCGCAGCATGGGGCAGCCGATCGAGGCGCAGACCACGGCGGCGTGGATGCGCGGATCGTCGAAAGCGCCGGGCGCGCGGATCATGCCGTGCTCGATGTCGTCGAGGCTGCGCTCCTGGCCGAGCAGGCTGAAGAACTTCTTCTTCCACGGCGACTGGAACAGCGAACCGAGATCCTTGATCGATTCGATGCCGGGATACTTCGTCAGGACCAGTTCGACGGTCCAGGCGTTGTAGGCGTTGATCAGGAAAGCCAGGCGCTGCGGCTTGTTCCACTTGGCATACTCGGCTTCGCCGACTGCCGTGAGACCGGCGAGATAGGCCGTCAGCGCCGTCCGTTCGGCTTTCAGCGCGGCGTAGTCGACGGCGCTGGCATTGTCGCCGACAAGCGGCTTGACGTACTTCGTCAGCAGGCCCTGCCAGGCGGCGTGGGTATGATCGAAGGCCTGCGCCATGAAGGGAAACAGCAGGGCCATGACGAGCAGGAGGGGGCGCAGCGGCACCGTCAGGCTCCGCGCCGCCAGGCATGGAAGCGGCCCACCCATTCCAGCAGCGCCTGCGGCGCATGGGCCTTCTTCCATACCCCGGCGACATACTTGTTGGCTTCCGCCATGGTCGGGTAGATGTGGATGGTGCCGAGTATCTGGTTGAGGCCGATGCCGTGCTTCATCGCCAGCACGTACTCGGCGATCAGGTCGCCGGCATGTTCGCCGACGATGGTGACGCCGAGGATGCGATCCTTGCCCGGCACCGTCAGCACCTTGACGAAGCCGTGCGCCTCGCTGTCGGCAATCGCCCGGTCGAGGTCGTCGATGTCGTAGCGGCTGACCTCAATGGCGATGCCTTTCTCTTTCGCCTCCAGTTCGTTCAAGCCGACGCGTGCCACTTCGGGCTCGACGAAGGTGGCCCAGGGAATCACCGAGTAGTCGGCCTTGAACTTTTTGAGGGGATCGAACAGCGCATTGACTGCCGCATACCAGGCCTGATGTGCAGCGGTGTGGGTGAACTGGTAGGGGCCGGCGACGTCGCCCGCGGCGTAGATGTTCGGGTAATTGGTCTGCAGGAAGTCGTTGGTGTCCACCGTGCGGCCGGTGCTGACGCCGATCTCTTCCAGGCCGTAGCCCTTGAGGTTGGCGACGCGGCCCACCGCGACCAGCACGGCATCGAAGGGGATGCGCACTTCGCGGCCGCCGTTGCCATCATGGTGCTCGGCGATCAATACCTTCTCGCCGTGCTCGACGACGAATTGCTTGGCCTTGTGGTTCAGCAGCACGTCTATGCCTTCGGCGCGGAAGCGCGCGGCGACCAGATCGGAGACTTCCACGTCTTCGCGGGTCATCAGTCGCGGCAACATTTCCACTTGCGTGACCTGGCTGCCGAAGCGGGCGAAGGCCTGCGTCAGTTCGCAACCGATCGGCCCGCCGCCTAGCACCACCAGCCGCTTGGGCAATTCGCGCAGGGCCCACACCGTGTCGGAGGTGAGATAAGCCACTTCCTCGATGCCGGGAATCGGCGGCACGAAGGGCCGCGCCCCGGCGGCGATGACGATGCTGCGCGTGCTGAGCGTCTGGGTGGTGCCGTCCTGGCGCGTGACTTCGACTTCCCAGGGCGAAACGATTTTCGCCGAGCCCTCGACCACGTCGACCCCGAGGCCGCTGTAACGCTCGGCGGAATCGTGCGGCTCGACCTGGCGAATCACGCGCTGTACGCGCTCCATGACCTCGGCGAATGAAAAGTTGGCGCTGGCGCGCATGTTGGTCACTGAGTGAAAACCGAACTCTTCGGCGCGCGACAGGTGCGAGAGGAACTTCGCCGAGCGGATCAGCGCCTTGGACGGCACGCAGCCGGTGTTGAGGCAGTCGCCGCCCAGCTTGTGTTTTTCGATCAGCGTCACCTTGGCTTTCACCGCGGCGGCGATGTAGGCCGTGACCAGCCCGGCGCTGCCGCCGCCGATGACGATGAGGTTGCGATCGAACTTCGCTGGTTTGGTCCAGCGCGCATACACCTTGCGCGCCTTGACGGTGTCGACGATTTTCTTCGCGATCAGCGGGAAGATGCCGAGCAGGGCGAAGGAGGCGATCAGCCCCGGCGAGAGGATGCCGGAGAGGCTGGCGATGCCGGCCAACTGGGTGCCGGCATTCACATACACCAGGGTGCCGGCCAGCATGCCGAGCTGGCTGACCCAGTAGAAGGTCGCCGTGCGCATCGGCGTCAGGCCCATCAGCAGGTTGATCACGAAGAAGGGAAACACCGGCACCAGGCGCAGCGTGAAGAGATAGAAGCCGCCCTCGCGCCGGATGCCGGCGTCGATCGCCTGCAGGCGCTGGCCGAAGCGCGCGGCCACCCAGTCGCGCAGCAGGAAGCGCGCGGCAAGGAAGGCCAGCGTGGCGCCGAGGCTGGAGGCGAAGGAGACCAGTACGGTGCCCCAGAGCAGGCCGAAGACCGCGCCGCCGGCCAGGGTCATCACCGTCGCGCCGGGCAGCGAGAGGGCCGTGACCGCCACATAGATGGCGAAGAAAATTCCGGCGGCCAGCCAGGGATTCGCCTGACGGTAGTTTTCGATCGCCGCCTGCTGGGCCTTCAGCGTATCGAGGCTGAAGTAACGGCCCAGATCGAGCACGAAATACAAGGCCACGACGATGGTGACGACAGCAAGGGCAAGCAGTTTGCGCAATGACATTTAATCTCCCTGGGCAGATGTGCCGACACTAAACTTGTTTGTCTTCGGTCTTGCAGCTTGGTCGGGCGGTAGTACGAAAGCTTACAGAGTTGCAGTGCGGCCCCCGCGTGTAAGGTCCAAGGGGGCATGTACGACCAAGCAAGGACAAATAGTCGAGGAGGAAACGGAAATGCAACGCGCCACCGTAAGCATCAACAATCATGAGGTCGTCGTGGAATGGACGCCGGCTGCGGCGCGCGAGCTGGCGCGCCGCACGGCGCCGCTGATCGTCGAGCTGGAGCTTTACTTCTCCTGCCTGGTCAAGAAGTTCGTGCATTTCCGCGAGGATTCGCGGGGCAGGCAGACGGTGGCGGCCGCCGACATGCTGCAGCTCTATTTTCGCCCCGTGACCTCGACCGCCTGCAGCTTCGAAACCGCCGAGCGCCTCGGCCGCCAGCCGGAAATGGACATCGACACGCCGGCGACGCGGCGCATCGCTCCAAAGCGGGTCAGCATCGATCATGTCGGCGGCGCCTGGCGCGGCAGTTTCAGCCTGTAGTCAGGCAGCACTGTAGTCGCGTATCCGGGCCAGGAAATCCTCCAGCGGCATCGGCCGCGCCACGACGTAGCCCTGTACCAGATCGCATCCGTTGGTCCGCAGCCAGGCCAGTTCCGCCGGTGTCTCGGCGCCTTCGGCGACAACCGTTAATCCGAGCTCGCGGCACAGCAGGATGGTCGAGCGCACGATGGCGGCATTTTTCGAATCGGTATCGACGCCATCGACGAAGGCGCGGTCGATCTTGAGTTCATGCACCGGCAGGGTCTTGACGTAGGCCAGCGAGGCCTGGCCCGACCCGTAGTCGTCGATCGACAGCTTGACGCCGAGCGCGGCCAGTTCGTCGAGGTGCTGCAGGGCCAGTTCCGGCTCATCCATCAAGGCGCTCTCGGTGATTTCCAGGCAAAGCCGGTCGGCGGGCAGCGCGGATTCGTCGAGCAGGCGTCGCACCAGGTCGACCAGGTCGCGGTTCAACAAATCGAGCGCGGACAGGTTGGCCGAGACGACCACCGCGATGCCGTCCCGCCGCCAGCGCGCGGCGTCGGCGATCGCCCGCGCCAGCACCCAGGGCGTGATCTCGCGGATGAAGCCGGTCTGCTCGGCAAAGGGGATGAAGCCTCCCGGCGCAATCATGCCCTTGTCCGGATGCCGCCAGCGCACCAGCGCCTCTGCGCTGGCGATGCGACCTTGCGCCAGATGCAGCTTGGGCTGGTAGTGCAGCAGGAATTCGCCGCGCGCCAGCGCCTCGCGCATTTCGCCGATCAGGGACAGCTCTTCGTGGGGCGGCTCGCTTTCGTTGCCGGTGCTGAAGGCCGAGCCTGCATGCCGCCGCTTGGCGCTGGCCATCGCCAGGTCGGCACGCCGCAATAGCGCGGTATTGCTTTCGCCCTGGCGCGGGTACAGCGCAATGCCGATGCTGGCATCGATGTCGAGGCGCTGGCCCTCGACGATCATGGGCGCGCGCAGTGCCGCGAGTACGCGCTCGGCGTGACGCGCCGCCGCAGGCTGGTCGGCATCTTCCAGCAGCATGACGAACTCGTCGCCCCAGAGGCGGGCCAGCACGCAATTCCCGCCTTGCGCCTGGCACAGGCGCGCGGCGATCTCGCACAACAGGCTGTCCCCGATCGCGTGGCCCAGCGCATTGTTGATCGGCGCGAAGCGGTCGATGCCCAGCATGAACACCGCGCCGCGGCTGCCGGCCGGCAGCAGGCCGAGGATTTCGAGAAAGCGCGTGCGGTTGGGCAGGCCGGTCAGCAGATCGACATAGGCCAGGCGCGAAATCCTTTCCTCGCGGCTGGCGATGCTGTCGCGCATGGTGGCGAGCGACCCCATCAAGGCGCCGATCTCGTCGCGCCGGCCGGCGGGTATCGCGGCCTGATAGTCGCCGCCGGCGATCCGCTCGGCGACGGCAACCGCTTCGCGCACCGGCCCGACGATGCTGCGGGCGATGGCCCAGGCCATGACGGCGCCGGCCGCCAGCGCGCCGAGGGCGAGAATGATTACCAGGCGCCGGGCATTCGTCGCCGCCTGCCGCAGCTCTTCCAGTTCGGCCTGCATGGCCTGTTGCAGCCGGGCTTCCAGCGCCTGGGTTTCGAACAGCAGCGTGTTCAGCACCTTCTGCGTGCGGTCCTCGAAATGCCGCCGCGCCGGCGCACTGCCTTCGATCTCGATCAGTTCCACGGTGGTCTGGAACAGTTCGCCGTAGCGCCGCCGCAGATCGGTGAGGCGTTCGACGTCGGCCCGCAGCGCCGGCGTCAGCATCGCCATTTCGAGTCCGGCGACCGCGCTGTCGGCCGCCGCGAGTTCGGCATCCATCGCCGCGTACAGCGGCACCCGCGCTTCGCGCTCTGCCGTCTGCATCAGATTGAGCAGGCCGATGGCCGCGGCCTGGGAATGCTGGTTGGCGCGCTGCGACAGGATCGCGAGCTGCGCCTGGCGGTCGACGATGTCGCGGGTGCGCGCCGTCAAATCCTCCAGCCGCTGCAGCGGCACGGCCGCGACGGCGAACAGCAGGCCGAGCAGAACCGCAAAGCCGAGGACCAGGCGGGCGCGGATGGAGCCGATGGCGAGCAACTGGCTGGACATGATCTCAGAGCTTGCGAGTAAATCTACTGCGCGTGCCGGCGCCGGGTCTGCCTGTCGCGCAGGGTCATGAACTCTTCGGCCGATGTCGGATGGATGCCCAGCGTCGCGTCGAAATCCGCCTTGGTCGCGCCCATGCGCAGCGCCACCGCCAGGCCCTGGATGATTTCCGGCGCATCCGGCCCGACCATGTGGGCGCCGAGGATGCGCTGGCTTTCGCTCGCCACCACCAGCTTGATCAGAGTCCGCTCGTCGCGGCCGCTCAAGGCATGGCGCAGCGGCCTGAAGCTGGATTGGTAGATGTCGACCTCGGCGAACTGTTCCAGCGCCGCGGCCTCGGACAGTCCCACGGTGCCGATCGGCGGCTGGCTGAACACGGCCGACGGCACCAGCGCCAGATCGGCAGCCAGCGGCGTCGGACCGAACAGGTTGTTGGCCACGGCCGCACCCTGGCGAATCGCCACGGGCGTCAGTGCGATGCCGTCGGTCACATCGCCGACCGCATAGATGTGGGAGACGCTGGTGCGCGACCAGGCATCGACGCGGATGCCGCCGCCCGGCGCCAGTTCGACCCCCGCCGCGGCGGGGTCGAGGCTGCCGAGATTGGGCGCCCGCCCGGTGGCGTACATCACGGCATCGAAGGGCAACGCGCCCTCGCTTGCTCCGGTGAAGGATGCCAAAAGCCTTGCGTCGGCCTGGCGATCGAGCCGTGCCACCGTGCTCCCGAGCAGGATGCTGATGTCCTTCTTGCCCATTTCCTCCTGCAGATGCCGCCGCACGTCGTCGTCGAAGCCGCGCAGGATTTGTTCACCGCGGTAGGACAGCGTGACTTCGGCGCCGAGGCCATTGAATATGCCGGCGAATTCGACCGCGATGTAGCCGCCGCCGACGATCAGCACGCGCTGCGGAAACACCGGCAGATCGAAAGCCTCGTCCGAGGTGATCGCGTGCTCGATGCCGGGCACGGCCGGTCGCTTGGGTTTGCCGCCGGTGGCGATCAGGATCTGGCGGGCGCGAATCCTGCGGCCATCGACGTCCAGCGTATGCGGATCGATGAAACGCGCCGCGCCCTGCAGCACCGTGACGCCGGAGCGCCCGAGCAGGTCCTGGTAGATCCGGCTCAGGCGCGAGATTTCCGTTTCCTTCGCCGCCACCAGGTGCGGCCACGAAAACGCGGTGGGCGGCACGGTCCAGCCGAAGCCGGCTGCGTCGGCGAAGTCCTCCGCGTAATGCGCAGCCTGCACCAGCAGCTTCTTCGGCACGCAGCCGCGAATCACGCAGGTGCCGCCGTAGCGGCTGCTTTCCACGATCGCCACGCGCGCGCCGAGACCGGCGGCAACACGGGCGGCGCGGACCCCGCCCGAACCACCGCCGATGACGAAGAAATCAAACTCGAAATCGCTCACGGCATATCTCCAATAGATAGATCCCGACTCTACACGCTCCTCCCCACGCCGTCGTATCGTTCTGCGCCCACCCCATCAGGCGAAGCGCCTGGCGATCAGGCGATCGATCGACACCGCACCCGGTCCCCGGGCGATCAGGAACAAGAGCACCGCCGCCCAGACGCCGTGCGTCGGATAGGCGTCGGGATAGACCAGCAACTGTATGGTTGCGGTCATCACCAGCAAGGCGGCGGCAGAAAAGCGCGTGGCCAGCCCGATCAGGATCAGCAGCGGGAACAGGTGCTCGGCAAAGGCCGCCATCGGTGCGGCGATTTCCGGCGGGACCAGTGGCAGGCGGTATTCGTCGCGGAACAGTGCGACCACCGAATCGGAAAGCCGCGGCATCCCGACATGGAACTCGCCGCTGACGATGTCGATGGCGAAGCCCTGCACCTTGGTCTGGCCGGATTTCCAGAACACGGCGGCGATCGAGAAGCGGCCCAGCAGGGCGATCAGCGAATGCGGAATACGCTCGGCCAGGCCGATCCCGAAACGAATCAGATTCTGCGGGCGGAAGATGCTGCCGCGTGGTACGGCGTCGGGTACAGGGCTAGTCATGGGTTTGTACTCCTCGGAAGTTTTGCGCCGGCGCGGCTGATTCAGGGCGGTGCACGGTCCGCAGCGATACCAGGCCATGCCTGGCGCGCAAGCTGCGGACCTGGCGGCTTTTGGCGCGCGACCCTCAGCTTTCGTCAGACGATCAGGCCTTCTTTTCCTTGAAGTCGGCGAGCTGGCCCATGCCGGTGGGCGAAGTCTTCGACGTGGTCTTTTCGCAGGTGCCCTTGGGAACCATCGACCAGGCATTGCCCTGGTGATCGATCTTCGAGGTTCCCGCGCAGGAGGTACCGGCGCCGGCCTTGCAGTCGTTCTTGCCTTTCATGGCAACGCCGAAGCACTTTTCCGTTTCCATCTTCATGGCTCCGCCGTGAGAGGCGGCAAAGGCAGGGGCAGAAGCGACGGTCAGGGCGGCGCCCAGAGCCAGGGCGAGCGAAGCGGCGGTCATGGTCTTGGTCATGGTGAATCTCCTTGTAATGATTGCTGGGAAGCTTCTGTGGGTAGCAGACCCCCGAAGCGCGCTGGCGGGTCTGCTAGCCACTTAGTCGCGTCCGCCGCGCATTACTTACACTCAGGCCACCTTGTAGGCGGCGAACTTGTCATCGACCTCGGTCTGAAACAGGTGATTGGTGTAGTTCGACAGCGTCTTCACCGCCGCAGCCAGGATCACCTGCAGCGCCGTCGCTTCCGTATAGCCGGCGGCAAGAAAAGCGTCGGCAACCGCCTGGCCGGGTTTGCCGGCCGTCTTCACCAACTCCTGGGTAAAGCTGTAGAGCGCCTGCAGCCTGGCATCCGGAATCGGCTGTCCGGAGCGAATCGCCGCCAGGACCGGCGCCGGCACGCCCGACATCTTGTCGGCCAGCATGCTGTGTGCTGCGGTGCAGTAGTTGCAGCCGTTCTGCTGGCTGATGGCAAGGAAGACCACTTCCTGCTCGGCCGGCGTCAGCCCGGACTTCTGGCGGAAGGCCGCGTAGCCGTGCAGGTAGGTGCTCAGCACGCCGGGCACGTTGACCATGTTGGCGTACATGTTGGGAATGAAGCCGACCGCCTTCAGTGCGCCTTCGAGCACTTCCTTCTGGGTGGCGTCGGCGGAATCGAGGGTGACCCCGCACAGGGTCCGGGCGACAAAGTGTTGCGTCATGATGTTCTCCGAATGAATGGAACCGTGGGTTGTGAATGAGGCGCCGCGTTTCTCGCGGCACGGTTGCAGATTACGGTTATAGCTACGCGGTTTGGTTATCATTCGTACATCTTTCATAACCATTCGTACATTCCTGCCATGAACCCGGACGGCATCTCGCGCCTGCTCGACCACATCGGCCTGCGCGCCAACACCTTCTACGCCGGGCCGCTGTGCGGCCTGCACGACTTCGCTGCCGACGAAGGCGTCGGCCACCTGCACGTCATCCGCGCCGGCGCCATGCGCGCGGTACAGGCGGGCCACCCGGACATCCAGCTCAGCGAGCCGACGCTGCTGTTCTACCCGCGCCCGATCAACCATCGGCTCGACGTCGACGACGCGGTGACGGCCGACGTGCTGTGCGCCAGCGTGCGCTACGACGCCGGACAGGAAAACCCCCTGACCCAGTCCTTCCCGGCGGTGGTGATGATTCCTTTCAGCGGCCTGCGGCGCATCGAGCCGACGCTGACCGCGCTGTTCGCCGAAGCCGGCGACGACAGCCCCGGGCGCCAGGTCATGCTCGATCGCCTGTGCGACATCCTGCTGATCCAGATCGTCCGCTACGCCATTCAACAGGAATGGGTGCAGCACGGCGTGCTGGCCGGCCTCGCGCATCCGCGCCTGGCGCCGTTGCTGATCGAACTGCTCGACGATCCGCGCGCGTCATGGACGGTGGACAGCATGGCCGCGCGCACCCACCTTTCGCGCAACGGCTTTGCGCAGGAATTCAGGAAGGTGGTCGGCATCACTCCTGCGGATTTCCTCACCCGCGTGCGCATGGTCCTCGCGCAACGCCTGCTGCGGCAGGGCCGTCCGGTGGCGCTGGTCGCCGATGAAACCGGCTACGGCAGCCAGCCCGCATTCTCGCGCGCCTTCATCCGCGAGACCGGCATGAGCCCGTCGGCCTGGGTACGGACGCTGGCGTCAGGCGCGCCTTGATCCGTTGCCCGTTCGCATGTCCGGGCGGATTGATTGTCAACCGTGTAATTGACAATAATTGTTGCTGAGATTGACAATAAACAGCGGCTGATTGACAATTCCGGCCATGGCAATAGATAAACAAGCATTGCGCAAGCGCGCCCTTCTCCTTGCCGAGGCCGGCGGGAAGAACCTTGCCGCGGCGCTGGTGGCGGAATTCCACATCTCGCGCCAGGCGGCCAACCAGCATCTGATGCAACTCGTCAAGGACGGCGATATTGTTCCTTCCGGGCTGACCAAGGCCCGCATCTATCAAGCGGCAATCAAGCAGGAGGCCGCTCGATCGTTTCCTCGGGAAGGGCTGGCCGAGGATCTTGTCTGGCGGTCCATTGGCGCTCCGGTGGTAAAAGACCTGCCGGAAAATGTGCGCGACATCTGGCACTACGGCATGACCGAGATGATCAACAATGCGATAGATCACTCGGGTTCGCCGAGCATCCACGTGGCCATACGGCAAACGGCGCTGCACACATTGGGATGGGTGGCGGATGACGGCGAGGGCATCTTCCTGAAGATTCAGCGTGCGCTCGGCCTTGCGGACCCGCGGGAGTCGATTCTGGAACTCGCCAAGGGCAAGCTGACTACCGACCCGAAGCACCACACCGGGGAAGGAATTTTCTTTGCATCGAAGATGTTCGATTCCTTCGATATTTTCTCAGGAAACCTGCGTTTCCTGCACGACGACGGGTCGAGGGATTTCCTGGTGGAACATCCAACGAATGCTACAGGAACATTCGTGTTCATGAAGCTGGCCAATGACAGCACACGCAGCACCAACGACGTGTTCTATCAATATGCCGCTCCCGATGAGCTCAGCTTCGACAAGACAGTCGTTCCGGTACGGCTGGCGCAGTACGAAGGCGAAAAGCTGGTGTCACGCTCTCAGGCGAAACGGCTAACCGCGCGATTCGAGAAATTCAAGACCGTGATTCTTGACTTCACCGGCGTTGAAAGCATCGGCCAGGGATTCGCCGATGAACTGTTCCGGGTTTTCGCCACCGCGCATCCGACGATCGATCTGGTGCCCATGCACATGACAACCGCAGTGCAGGACATGACGAACAGGGTTCTCGCCGGGCAGGACGCGAAACACGAGTAGCCGGCCACTTCTTGTGGTCGTGATGGTCGTTCCATTGAGCCAGTGAAGGGTTGCTTCGTGGCAACGCGCCGAGTTGGACTGGGGTGGTGGGTTCTTGCCGCCGTCCCGCCAGCGCCAACTCTTGGTGGATTTGGTGAGGATATCGACTACGACAGGTTGTCGGCCACTCCAGCCGTTGGAGTCCGATCCCGCTTCGGTCAGCATTGCGTCGGTTACCTGCCGTTCGGTCAGCATCCCCCCTTCAAGAGATGTTGGCGCAACTTCTCCAAGCCTCCATTCGAGCGAAAAGATGCCGCGTAGTCAGCGGCCGATAGCCCCGGCCACAGCGGGTGATATGCGACCACTTCGCGGCACGGCGAACACAAACTCACACCATTTCCTTCAAATTGACGAGTCCAGAAGGTACCTGTAGCGCCCCCTTGCAACCCCAGGAGCACGGTGAGCACATCGAGCACGATGAGCACATCGAGCACTGGAGCACGCAATGCTTCAATAACACTATGATTAATATCTACTTATAAAATATTAGTGCGCCATATCGTGCTATCTGATACTGTTGTATCTAACTGTTATAGCGACAATTAATGTAGTCAAATCAGCAACTCCGATGGATGAGTACGGCGATATTGTGCGTAATCAATCGTTGCCAACATGCAGCGGCTAAGGGATAGTTCGGTATCAGAACCAGTGGAGGATTCAATCATGGCAAACGGCAAACAGGCAACCGCTAAGCGAATGAAAATGGCTGAACGCGCGCAGCAGCAGATGGATATACATTTTCCCAATGCGCCACGTGTTTTCTTGTGGCACCGCAAGACGAACGATGGCTATACGACCCTACCCCGGACGCTACCGATTGCAATGCAGGCCATTGATGCGCAGACAAAGGGTCAGCCAGCTGGGCACACCCTGTTCTGTCTCTGGGCGCGATCCCCTGACCATACCCTTGTCACCATCGAGAACCCGATGACTTTCGCTTGCGAAGCCGGTTTTGTTGGCGAACGGGCGGTTGATACATGGCGGAAGAGGATGAAGAAACTGCGCGAGCTTTTCTTTATCGCCACGAAGCCTGGGCCATCAGGGGAATTTCATTACGTACTTCTCATCAATCCGAACGTCGCCATGGAATGGTTGCGGGATTCGGGTCTTATGCAAGATGGACTTTATGCGCGCTTCTTAGACCGGGTCGCTGACATTGGAGCCTTTGGTGAAATTGAAGCCGTCCGAGAGCACTGGAAAGCGGAAACTGCGGCGGCCCAAGCGATAAATGCCGCACCGCCGCCGCCACCGTCTGACTCACCAGCTACTACCTAATGGCACACATTCAAAAGGAGATGAAAATGAACAGAAGAGAATACGGCCGTCGTTGAAGCCGCCCGGCGACGGCCAAGAAACAAGACCCCGGCAATCTTTCTGACTCTTGGCGGGGACAGAGATTACCGGGGTCCAGGTGGCCACTCATCGCGGCATCCCCAATGAACCGGGGATTTGCCGAATGTAAAGCATGCCGTCTTAAACGGCAATACATCTAAGGCAATTTGACCATGACCAATAAGACGTTCAAACCAGGGCAAACCGCCCCAGCTTCAGCGCAGTACAAGGTTGGCAGCACTAGCAAGGAAATTACGGTGCCAAAGGGACATATATTCCCGCCAAGCCAGAAAGCAGGCACGACCTACTCGATAGCAGATCGCACGAACAACAAGAGCGGTCGCGGGTAGTAACTAGCAGCACACCGGGGCCTTCGGGCCCCGGTTTCATTTCTACATTGCGTTTCAATTCGCTGAAGCGTAATCAGCATCATTTTCTATTCGGCGCTAACAAAGGGCGTTGCTGAGCCCAGTTGCCGAATGAACCCTCTAAATCCCGATTGACCTCTCAGGGTCGGGAGTGTGAATTTGCCGGATCGGTGAGCGGCCCTCCAACGTGATTCTCGGCCGAGCGGCAGGTAACCAGCATATTGCCGCCCGATGCCGCCAGCCAGGCCAGGGGCAGCAATGGCCGACAAGGCGCCACTGACCGCACTCCTCAACAGCAGTGCCCGCGCCCATGCTCCTGGATCGGCGGACAGGGCACCGTGCCGTAGGAACAGAACACGCAGCAGTCGCCGGGCTTGGGCCTGAGCAGCACGTGGCAGCCTTCGCATTCGTAGAACCACTGGCAGGCATCGGTGGGCATGGTCTCGGCTTTGACGTGGCCGCATTGCGGGCAGGTCAGCACGGATTCAAGAACGACGGCGCTCATCGCGGCCTCACTTGTGGACGGTGGAGGGATAGCCTGCGTTCGTCGTCGCCTTGCTCAAGACCTCGGGGCGAACCTGGTCCGGGTCATAAGTCACGGTGGCGGTCTTCCGGTCGAAGTCGACCTTGACGCCGCTTACGCCGGGTAGCTTTTCCAGCGATTTCCTGACCGTGATCGGACAGACTTCGCAGCTCATGTTCCTGACATCGAGGGTGACGGTGTTCGGGGCGGCGGCCGGCGCGGCCAGGGGCACAGCGGCGAGGACGGCGATCAACAGCTTGCGCATGGGAAGCTCCTTTCAGTAGAACAGTGGGGCCATTGACGGCACGGCCAACAGGCCGAGCAGTAAGACGGCGACGATGCAGAAGATCAGCCGCTGGCGTTTGATGGTGCGCGGATCGGCGCAAGGCGTGCCCGGCGTGCAGGCCGGGGCCACCAGATAGAGCTTGCGGAAGGCCAAGCCGAGAAACAGCAGCGTCAACCCGATGAAGAAGGGCCGCAACGGCTCCATCGCCGTCAGGCTGCCGACCCAGGTGCCGCCGATGCCGAGCGCCAGCAGCACGAGCGGCCCGACACAGCACACCGATGCGCCGATGGCGGCGAATGTACCGGCGATCAAGGTTCGACTTCCAGTTGTCATTTGCATGTCCATAAACCTCGTGTTCACTCATCCCGCCAGTTCGGGAATCAGAAAGTAATAGGCGTTGAGCAGGTAGAGCCCGGTCACCACCAGGGTCACGCCTCCTGCCACGTCGAAGGCGCGGTGAAAGCGGCCGAGCGCGGGCTTGCCTTCCAGCCAGCCGACCGTCCAGGCGCCGAGGATGATCGGCAGCGCCCGGCCCAGGGCAAAAGCCAGCAGCAAAACCACGCCGAGCGAGGGTGAGCCGATGGCCGCCACCACGCCCAGCAGCGCCAGCAGGACCGGCGTACAGGCCGGGCAGACGGCGACCGAGAACGGAATGCCGAGCGCGAACGCGCCCCAGGCGCCGGCCGGCCGTTTGGCGCGCAGTGCGAGCGCCGGCAACGGCAGGCGCAGCCAGCCGGCCCACAACAGTCCCAGCAGGATCAACACTGGCCCGAGCAGTGCGCCCCAGCCGCGTCCCATGATCGACGCTACCCACCGGCCGCCGAGGCCGGCGACCAGCCCGAGTCCGGCATGGGTCAGCAACATGCCGAGAATGAACATGCCGCCCAGCCGCACGGCCTCGCGCGTTTCGCGCGCCTGGGTGACATAGGCCAGCATCATGGGGATGGCGGCCACCGCCACCGGGTTGACGCTGAATGCCAAGCCCGCGAGGAAGCCGATGCCGGCCGCGGCAAAGCCCGTCGCCTCGACCGCGGCGCTCAGTGCTTCGGGCGTGAGATCAATCATGGCCGGCGCGCTTCAGCAGTTCGTCGCGCAATTGCGCCGGCGCCGGCAGCGCGGCGAAGACCAGGCTGCCGTCGATGGCAAGCGCAGGCAGGGTCAATACCCCAAGTTCGACCGCATAGTCGAGCGCATCGAGTACGTTGATTTCGGTCCACTCGACACCGGCGACCGCCGCTTCGGCGGCGGAGCGCAGACCGGTCCTGGCGGTCATACACTCGGCGCAGCCGGGGGCGTAGATCAGTTCCACTTTCATCGCGCCGGCTCCGCGCCGCCGTCGATCTGCTCCAGCGCGGCCATGATCGGGCAGTCATCGACCGACTGGCTGCCGTCGGCGCATTCGGCGATCAGCCGGTCGAGCGCGGCGGACATGGATTGCATGCTGCGGATCTTGGCGGCGAGCTGCAGGCGTTTTTCGATGGCGCGCTGGCGCACGTCGTTGCAGCAGGCCTTGTCCGTCTGGCGCAGTTGCAACAGTTCGCGGATTTCCGCCAGGGTGAAGCCGCAGGCTTGCGCGTGCTGGATGAAGCGGACCCGGCGCAGCGCGTCCTCGCCATACAGCCGATAGCCGCTGGCCGTCCGGGTCGTCGGGGCGAGCAGGCCCTCGGCCTCGTAATAGCGCAGGGCATCGGGGCTGATTTCGCCTGCCGCCGCCAGTTTGCCGATGGTCAGCACCGACGCCTCCTCAGGGCTGGCCGAGTCCGGCGGCGCGCAGCGCCTGCTCGTCGACGCCGCGCCCGGCGCAGCAGCCGGCAAGCTGGCCGTCGATGGCCACCGCCGGCAGCGAGCGGACGCCGAGCGCCCTGGCGCGCTTCACGACCTCGATATCGTTCATGTTCAGCACCTCCACGCCACACGCGGGACAGGCCAGCCGCTGCACCAGTTCGACCACGTCGGCGCAGACCGGGCAACCGGCGCTAAAGACTTCAACTTTGCGTTTGACAGTCATTTCCAGACTCCTTGCATGCGTCTGACGTTGGGCGGTCCGCAGCGCGGTCGTCACGTCACGATGCAAGCGTAAACCCTGGAGTGGACTTTAGAGTCAAGCGGAAATTCAATGTTTCGCTGATTCGGCCCGCGCAGGCAAATTACCGGCCTTTGTCCGCCCTCGAATGCCGTTTTGCGAGCGCCCAGCCGAGAACGGCAAGCGCGCCCAGCGGCAGCCATAGCCAGAACGATTGGGCCATGGTCAAAATGCTGCTGCCGAAAACATTGAGCAAGATGGTCAGCGGCAGTATCCCGAGCCCGGTGGCCCAGATAAAGGTCCACCAGGAGATATCGGTCAGCGCCGCGCTGTAATTGAGCAGATTGAAGGCGACGACCGGAATCAGGCGGCCCATCAACAGCGCCTTGCCGCCGTTGGTCGATGACCATTCCGACAGCCGGCGCAACTGGCTTTCCGAGAGCATCCGATACACAAACGGCCGGCCGAGCAGGCGCACCAGAGCAAAGGTGCCGATGGCGCCGAGCATCGCCCCGACCCAGGTGATCACCGTCCCCCAGAGCGGTCCGAACACCATGCCGTTGGCCAGCGTGATGATTTCCGCGGGGAACGGCAGAAACGAGTGCATGACCATCAGCGCAATCGAGCCCAGCGCGGCCCATGGCCCTCAGGAACGTATTTGCGCCACCATTCCCTCGATCGAATTTTCGCCGCCGAAGCTGAATTCCATCGGCCACAGCCACCAGGCGCCGATGCCGACGGCAAGCAGCAACAGCAGCCCCGCGGCCAGAACGATGCCGACCATGCCGTACGCCTTGGACGTTCCGTCCGTCATGCGCTCGCCCGCTGGTTGCGGCTGGCCAAATTCGCGGGCGGCGATGACTTCAGAAACGACATGGCAACAGAGCTCCTCCTGGCGCTCACGACTTCGATGAACCACCCCGCATCATGAAATACTTTGACGTCGTAGGGCCCCAAGCTGGCAAGTGGGCCCGCCCCTTCCTATCCTCCCCTCGCGGGGCATAAGCGCTAACTTATCCTGTTCCTTCCCTTTCAAGGGGGCGAGGCGGGAATTCGCGACGCATGCGTCGCGCCGCCGCAGCCGATGTTCAGCTGCAACAGCGACGCCATCCGGAACGGCGTTGCCGCCAACGCCGCGCGCGGCCCCGGCGGTCCCGGCACGCTGTCGCGCTGGGCCGATCTGCTGCTGCGCGCGCGGAACGAGGGCTTCGATCGATCCTGCAAAAAGCATTTGATCCGCAGATTTCGCCGATTGACGCAGATGGATCAGGGCGTCGCTTGGGCAGCTCGTACTACCTGCCGGGTGAGCCGTGGGCGCCGGCCACTTCGTGGTTCCCTCTACTTAATCTGCATAATCTGCGTCATCTGCGGATTGAATTGAGATTTCCAGCTTGCCGTCGGCGCCCGCGTTGCCGTGTCGCCAGCGCCAACTCTCTAAACAATCAGTCGTATCGGCTCGATCTTGTCGCCTTGCGCCAGCACGCGGCCGATGCGCGCGGCCTGCGGGTAGCCGGCGGCGCGCAGCGCGGCGAGGCAAGCTCCGGCCTGCTCGGCGGGTACGCTGGCGAGCAGGCCGCCGGCGGTTTGCGGATCGAACAGCAGCGGGTAGTTCGGGTGCGACAGGGCTTCTTCCCGGTTGGCGAGCGCCCGGCGCAAGCGCAGGTTGGCCGGCTGCAGGGAACTCAGCACGCCGGCGGCGACGCATTCGACGGCGCCGGCCAGCAGCGGCAGCGCGGCCAGGTCGAGTTCCGCATCGACGCCCGAGGGCTTGGTCATCTCGACCAGGTGGCCGAGCAGGCCGAAGCCGGTGAGGTCGGTGCAGGCGGTGGCGCCGTGCGCGATCAGGCAGGGCATCGCGGCGCGGTTGGAGACCTGCATCGATTCGAGTGCCGCGTCTATCCAGCGCCCGCGCGCCTTGAGCAGCTTGTGCGCGGCGAACAGGGTGCCGGTGCCGATCGGCTTGGTCAGGATCAGCGCGTCGCCGGGGCGCATGCCGCCCTTGGTCAGCACGCCGGCCAGCTTCTCGTCGATCAGGCCGTTGATGGCGAAGCCCAGCGCGAGTTCGCTGCCCTCGCCGGTGTGGCCGCCGACCAGGGCGCAGCCGGCTTCGTTGAGCACCGAGACGGCGCCGGCCATCATCTGGAACACGGTGTCCTCGACCTTGCGTTCCAGCCCCGGCGGCACCGTGGCAACGGCCGTGGCCGACTGGGCCTCGGCGCCCATGGCGAAGATGTCGCCCAGCGCGTGGTTGGCTGCGATGCGGCCGAACACCCAAGGATCGTCGATGAAGGCGCGGAAGAAATCGACGCTATGCACCATGGCCTTGCCCGGCGGCACGCGCATGACTGCGGCATCGTCCGGCGCATGCAGGCCGATCAGCACGTCGTCGCGCTCGATCGGGTGCACGTTGGCCAGCGCGCGCGACAGCACCGTGGCGCCGACCTTGGCGCCGCAGCCGCCGCAGCGCATGGCGACGGCGGAGATGGCCTGGGCCTGTTCCTCGGCGGCGAGCGGCACCGCGTCTGCCGCTGGTGCCGCCGGTGCCGTGGCGGCCATCGGCTCAAGCTCGGTGAACTGGCGCATGAAGCGCCGGTCGATCCAGTCCTTCCAGCGCCAGACCCAGTCGCCGCGCGCATGGAGCGCGCCGCGCGAGGCGATGGCGTGCCGGTCGCCGGTGCTGATCAGCGCCAGCCAGCGCGACTGCGGGCGATAGCGCTGCAGCGGCTGCCCGGTGACGCTGGCGCGCAGGTTTTCGGCCAGTGGACGGCCTTGCCGCACGGCGAAGACGCCGGCCTTTTCCAGGCGATGACCATTCATTGCCGCGCAATCGCCGGCCGCGAAAATCAGTGGATCGGTTTCGCTTTGCAGGGATTCATTGACGCGGATGAATCCGCTTTGGTCCAGCGCCAGCCCGGTGTCGGCCAGCCAGGGCGCGCCGCCGGCCTGGGTGACCCAGACGATTTCGTCGGCTTCCAGTGTTTCGCCCGACTGCGTTTGCAGCCGGCCGGCATCGACGCGAATGACTTCGGCATTGCAATGCAGCGAGACGCCGCGTTCGGCAAGTACCGACTCGAAGGCGCGGCGCACGGCGGCATTGTGCGTGGGCAGGATCTCCGTCTCGGCCGAGAAAAGATGGAAGCGCAATTCGTCGGGATCGCGGCCCTGCGCGGTGAGTTCCTGGCGCAAGCGGTATTGCATCGCCAGCGTCAGTTCGACGCCGCCGGCGCCGGCGCCGACCACGGCGATTGTCCTTGTGCCGGCGTGGCTGCGCACGCGTTCGAACAGCGCCAGCCAGCGTTCGTTGAAGCGGCGGATCGGCTTGACCGGTACAACATGGTCGGTGGCACCCGGCACGCCGCCCAGTTGCGGCGTCGAGCCGATGTTGATCGACAGCGCGTCGTAGCTTACCGGCGGTCGCCCGCGGCAGATCACCTGGCGCGCGGCGCGGTCGATGCCGACGACTTCATCGCGGTAATAGCGCGCGCCGGCGAACTGGGCCAGCCGGCGCAAGTCGATATGCACCTCGTCGAAGCCGTAATGCCCGGCGATGTAGCCCGGCAGCATGCCCGAGTAAGGCGTGTCGGTGTCGGTGCAGATCAGCGTCAGGCGCAGGCCCGGCAGTGGCCGCATGGCGAACATGTGCAGCACCATGACATGGCTGTGGCCGCCGCCCACCAGCACGATGTCGCGCAGCACCGGGCTGCCGATGGCGTGCATTCAGTGCGCTCCCGGTTGGTCGGCGGCGCGCAGGATCACCAGGCGGGCACCCTTAGCCACCGCCGCGCTGCGTGGCGCGATCGAAGTAAGTTTGGATCGCCTGTCGCCGTTCTTGCGGCATGCCGCTGTAGCTGAATTGCACTTCGAGTTGCGGCACGCTGAGCAAGGCGATCCGGCGCGGCTCCAGGGCGTGCCATTCGATCAGCAGTTCGCCATCGGCATAACTCGCGCGGCAGTGTCCAATCGCGGCATTCGACTCGATGGCCAGGCTGGCTTGCGGCAAGGCACGCTGCAACCAGGCGGCCAGTTCGCTGCCGCTACAGCCCATGGTGCGCGTGAAGGCTTGCGACAGATCCTGGCGAAACATTCAGCGCGCAAGCCGGGCCGGCAGCAGCGACAGATCGGCAATTTCGCCGTCCGGCGTGCCGGGAATGCGCTCGGGCATCTGGCCGAAACGGTTGCACCACAACACGCGGAAACCGAAGGCCTTGGCGGCGAATGCATCCCAGCCATTGGACGAGAGAAAGCAGATCTGCTCCTTGCTCACCTTGAGTCGCTGCGGCGCCATGCCATACACGCTGGGATGCGGCTTGAAGACGCCGACTTCCTCGACCGACAGCACGGCGTCGAAATACTCCGCGATTCCGGAGTTGGCGACGGCCGCCGCCAGCATCTGCGGCGTGCCGTTGGAGAGGATCGCCAGCTTGATGCCGCGCGACTTCAACTCGGCCAGCATGGCCGGCACCTCGGGGTAGGCGGCGATGCGCAAATAGAGATCCATCAGCCGCGCGCGCAGGGCGTCATCCTCGATGCCGAGCGTGCCCATGGCGAAGTCGAGGGCATCGCCGGTCACCTGCCAGAAGTCGGCGTGATGCCCGCCCAGGCCGCGCAACCAGGTGTATTGCAACTGCTTGGTGCGCCACAGGTCGGACAGCGCCTGCCAGCGTTCGCCCAGCGCGTCCTGCGCGCCACGGGCGACGCTGCTGACGTCGAACAGGGTGCCGTAGGCATCGAAGACGCAGGCGGCGATATGCTTCAGTGCTTGCTCGTTCATGTCGGACATCCTACGCGAGAGTTGCGAAGCTTACGAAGAGGTTCGCGGCCAGCCATGCGATGGCGGCCGCCAGGGGCAGCGTGATTATCCATGCCAGAGCGATGTTGCGCACGGTGGTCCAGTCCAGCGTCCCGGCGGCCGCGCCGACGCCGGCGATCGAGCCGACCGAGACATGGGTGGTGGACACCGGCAGACCGAACTTGCTGGCGAGCAACACCAGCGCTGCCGTGATGAGATTGGCGGCCAGGCCCTGGCCGTTGTCCAGGCGAGTGACGCGCCGGCTCATGGTTTCGGCAACCCGACGCGCATAAATGATGCCGCCGGCGGCCATCACGGCGGCAATGGCGAATACCGCCGTCGAGGCGTCCATGATCTGCCCGGCCAGCAGCAGCGCGGCCAGCTTGGGCGTGTCGTTCACGCCGCGGGCGAAGCAGATCGCTGCGGCCGAGAGGACGTGCGCACGGTCGGCGAAATCCGGCAGCGAGAGTCGGGCGATCAGGCCGGGTTGCCGTTGGCAATGCGCGTCCGCGTCAATCACGAAAGTTGGCGCTGGCGACACGGCGGTCGATGCCAGCGCTAGGCTGCCGTCGCCCTGTGCGACGCAGGCCGGCGCCGGCGCGATGATGCAGGCGCAGTCCACGTCTGGCCGCAGCTTCAGCCCACGCGACGCCAGCATGCCGAGCGCCGCGGCCAGCAGCGGGCTCATCAGCAGGGGCAACAGGAACAGGCTGGCGAGCGCGCCATAGCGCATCTCGCCGCCGGGCTCGGCCAGGCCGGCGCCGATCAGGCCGCCGATCAGCGCGTGCGTGGTCGACACCGGCAGGCCGGCGCGCGTCGCCGCGAAAATCGTCAAGGCGGCGCCGGCTCCGGCATGCAGCATGAAGCTCGACGCGGCTGCCACGGCATCGGGCACCAGGCCACGGCCGGTGAATTGCGCGACCAGGGACTGCGCCAGCACCAGCGAGACCAGGCTGCCGGCTACCGTGGCCAGCGTCGCCAGGACCAGCGCGCGCCGGTAGTTCAGCAGCCCGCAACCCCAGACCGTGGCGAAGCCCTTGAAATTGTCATTGGCGCCGTTGCCGAAGGCGAGGAACAGGGCAATGCCGATGAGGACGGGTTCCATGAGTGCAGTGCTCTCCAAGCAAGTGTCATCGTTAAGCGGGCCGTAGGGCGGACCGTAGGGCGGACCGTAGGGCGGACTTCAGTCCGCCATCCACCCCTGGCCGGCTGAAGCCGGCCCTACAGCGCCATCCACCCCGGCCGGGTGAGGCCGGCCCCACAAAGTATCGACGTCCGCATCGCCGACCGCTAGCAGCAGCCGCAGCTTTCGTCGCCGCTGCTGGTGCCGTTGCCGGCTCCCGCATTGGCGTCCGCATTTACGTTGAACGGCAGCGCCTTGCCACAACCCTCGAACAGGCCGTAGTGGCGCGAGAAGTCGCCGATGAAATCGAAGTGCGGCGCCAGCCGGCTTTCCTTGAGCATGCGGAAAGTGTTGCCGCAGACCGGGAACACGCGCCCCGCTTCGATGCGATGGTGCTTGTCGAGGACGAAGGCCTGCGCGTGCTGCGGGATGCTGCCGCGATAGACCACGGCCTGGCCGTAATCCTCGCAGTCGGACTCCAGTCCGTCGAGCTTGAACAGGCGGTAGGTGGCCGAATGGAAGTTCACGCCGGCGGTGCGCGGCGCCAGTTCGGGATCGGTGACCAGCAGCGGCCGGTCTTCCACCAGGCGCGGATCGCGAAAGCCTGCCTGGCGCGCCAGGCCGAGGAAGTCGTTCCAGTACAGCGCGCCGCCCAGGCATTCGCCATAGAGCACCGGATCGTTCTTTACGCTTTCCGGCACGCGGCGGTCGGCATACACATCGGAGAAGTAGAACTCGCCGCCGGGCTTGAGCAGGCGATGCACGCCGCGCAGCACCGCCTCCTTGTCGGGCGAGAGGTTCACCACGCAGTTCGAGACGATGACGTCGAAGCTGCCCGGCGCCAGATCCAGTTCGTCGAGGCGCTCGATGTAGCCGTGCAGGAAGCGCACGTTGTCGCGCTCATAGCCGAAGGCGACGCGATGATGCTCGCGATGGCGCTGCGCCACGGCCAGTTGCTCGTCGGTCATGTCCACGCCCACCACTTCGCCCGCCGCGCCGGCGAGCTGCGCCAGCGCATACACGTCGCGCCCGGAACCGCTGCCGAGGTCGAGCACCCGGCAACCGGCCAAGAGCGGCGGCGCCACCAGGCCGCAGCCGTAGTAGCGCTCCAGCACCTCGGGGTGGATGCGCGCCAAGAGCGGCTTGAGCCAGCCCGGCACGCTGGAGGCGTCGCAGCAGGCGCTGGTCTTGAGGTCGGCGGTGCCGGAAAGCTGCTTGCCGTAGTAGTCCTTCACGAGTTCGTGCATGTTTCCTCCTGGGGCGAATGTGAATCGAGCGCGCCGCCGCAACTGCTGCCCTGGCCGGCGGTGCAGCCGTAGCAGTGGCCGGCGACGCGGATCGGCATGTTGTTGATGTCGACGTCGAGCAAATCGGCCAGATGCACGGGCGCTGCGGCGCATCCCAGCGGCATGCCGAGCATCTGGTTGAAGTCGCAGTCATGGACCTGACCCTGCCAGCTTACCGAAATCAGCGTCTTGCACATCACGCCGGCCAGATTTTCGTCGCGATGCGCGCCTTTGAGCAAACCCATGTAGCCGTCGAATTGCTGGCGCGAGACGAGCTGGCTGCCGAAGCGCTGGATCGGCATGTTGGCCAGCGCGAACAGGCGATTGAAGACGATGCCGTAGCGGATCGCCAGTTGCTCCTTGTAGGCGGCCTCCAGGGGTTCCTGCGGCGGCGGCAGGGTTGCGCCGACCGGGTTGTAGACCAGGTTCAGGATCCGGCCGCTGTCCGGCAGGCCGTAACCCAGGGCATTGAGTTTGCGCAGGCCGGCCAGACTTGAATCGAACACCCCGTCGCCGCGCTGGCGGTCGACGTTCTCTTCCAGGTAGCAGGGCAGCGAGGCGACGATCTCGACCGCGTTGGCGGCGAGGAATTCGGCCAGGTCTTCATGCCCGGGTTCATTGAGGATGGTCAGGTTGCAGCGGTCGATGACACGCAAGCCCTGGGCGCGGGCGGCCTGCACCAGGCGGCGGAAATGCGGATTGAGTTCCGGTGCGCCGCCGGTCAGGTCGAGCGTGACGATGCCCTGGCGGCGGGCAAACTGCAGCATCAGTTCCATGGTGTCCCAGGCCATTTCCTCGGTGCGCTTGGGGCTGGCCGCGACGTGGCAATGAAAACAGGACTGGTTGCAGCGATAGCCGAGATTGGCTTGCAGGGTTTCCAGCCGGCCGCGGCGCAAGGCCGGAAAATCGGTCTTCTGCAGCAGGTGGTAGGTGTCGCGCATGGGTGGGCTCCGGGGTCGTGATTATTCTTGGTGGTCCTTGGTCGGCACTGGGCGGCTTATCCTTACAGGCGACCAAGCCGAGCCGGTTCGCCGGTCATGGCGCGGCAAACCGCTGTTATACGGCAGCCCCGAGACGCCAAAGTTCGGGTCGCGGCCACCCCCGCACGCGTCGGTGGCGACAGCAATTTATTCGGGAACCCCTTGAAGAACGGGACATAAGGCCCTATTATTAGCACTCGCTGGCGATGAGTGCCAATCACGGCTCTCTGCCCGATTCAGTCTTGCGGCCCGGCCGCAACTGCTCATTTCTGTTCCAACCCAGTTTAAGAGGAGATCACCCCATGAAAATCCGTCCCTTGCATGATCGCGTAATCGTCAAGCGCCTCGAAGAAGAGAAGAGAACCGCTTCCGGCATCGTCATTCCCGACAACGCCGCGGAAAAGCCCGATCAAGGTGAAGTCAAGGCTGTCGGCAACGGCAAGATCCAGGACGACGGCAAAGTTCGCCCGATGTCGCTCAAGGTTGGCGATCGCGTGCTGTTCGGCAAGTACTCGGGCCAGACCGTCAAGGTCGACGGCGACGAACTGCTGGTCATGCGTGAAGAAGACATCATGGGCGTAGTCGAGCTCTAATCCCGCCAGGGGATACCGTGCCCAGGCCCTGCCCGGGACATATCGATACAGAATTCTAGGAGATTAAATAATGGCAGCTAAAGAAGTTCAATTTGGCGATTCCGCGCGTCAACGCATGGTTCGTGGTGTCAATATCCTCGCCGACGCAGTCAAGGTGACCCTCGGCCCCAAAGGCCGCAACGTGATTCTGGAGCGCTCCTTCGGCGCCCCGACCATCACCAAGGACGGCGTTTCGGTCGCCAAGGAAATCGAACTGAAGGACAAGTTCGAGAACATGGGCGCGCAGATGGTCAAGGAAGTCGCTTCCAAGACCTCCGACGTCGCCGGTGACGGCACCACCACCGCCACCGTGCTGGCCCAGTCGATCGTCCGCGAAGGCATGAAGTTCGTCGCCGCCGGCATGAACCCGATGGATCTGAAGCGCGGCATCGACAAGGCCGTGATCGCCGTCGTCGAAGAGCTGAAGAAGATTTCCCGCCCGTGCACCACGACCCAGGAAATCGCCCAGGTCGGCTCGATCTCGGCCAACGCCGACGCCGACATCGGCAAGATCATCGCCGATGCGATGGACAAGGTCGGCAAGGAAGGCGTGATCACCGTCGAAGACGGCAAGTCACTGGAAAGCGAACTCGAAGTGGTCGAAGGCATGCAGTTCGACCGCGGCTACCTGTCGCCCTACTTCATCAACAACCCGGACAAGCAAATCGCGATTCTGGACAATCCCTTCGTCCTGCTGCACGACAAGAAGATTTCCAACATCCGCGACCTGCTGCCGGTACTCGAGCAAGTCGCCAAGGCCGGCCGTCCGCTGCTGATCGTCGCCGAAGACGTCGATGGCGAAGCTCTGGCCACCCTGGTGGTGAACAACATCCGCGGCATCCTCAAGACCGTCGCCGTCAAGGCCCCGGGCTTCGGCGACCGTCGCAAGGCCATGCTCGAAGACATCGCCATCCTGACCGGCGGCACGGTGATCGCCGAGGAAGTCGGCCTGACGCTGGAAAAAGCCACCCTGAAGGATCTGGGCCAGGCCAAGCGCGTCGAAGTCGCCAAGGAAAACACCACGCTGATCGACGGCGCCGGCGCCGAAGACACGATCAAGGGCCGCGTCACGCAAATCCGCGCCCAGATCGAGGAAGCCAGCAGCGACTACGACAAGGAAAAGCTGCAGGAGCGCGTGGCCAAGCTGGCCGGCGGTGTTGCGCTGATCAAGGTCGGTGCCGCGACCGAAATGGAAATGAAGGAAAAGAAGGCCCGCGTCGAAGACGCGCTGCACGCCACGCGTGCCGCCGTTGAAGAAGGCATCGTCGCCGGCGGCGGCGTGGCCCTGCTGCGCGCCCGCGCCGCGATTTCGCTCAAGGGCGACAACCACGAACAGGACGCCGGCATCAAGATCGTGCTGCGCGCCCTGGAGCAGCCGCTGCGCGAAATCGCCGCGAATGCCGGTGACGAGCCGTCCGTGGTGATCAACAAGGTGCTCGAAGGCAAGGGCAACTTCGGCTACAACGCCGCGACCGGCGAATACGGCGACATGGTGGCGATGGGCGTGCTGGACCCGACCAAGGTCACGCGCACCGCGCTGCAGAACGCCGCTTCGGTGGCCGGCCTGATGCTGACCACCGACTGCATGGTGGCCGAGCTGGTCGAAGACAAGCCGGCCGGCGGCGGCATGGGCGGCATGGGCGGTATGGGTGGCATGGGCGGCATGGGCGGCATGGATATGTAATCGGTTTTACCGATTGCATATCCAAAGTTACGAACAGGGGGAACCCAGGTTCCCCCCGTACCCCCGTCCTACTGGGGCCGTGCTTTAGCGAGACCCCCGACTCTGGAAACAGGGGCGGGGGTTTTGCTTTTGAGGCGCGAAAGTTGGCGCTGGCGGTACGGCGTCGGCATGTGGCGCGCATGTTGCGGTGCGGCGCGGGTCCATTAGAATCGGGCTTCCCTCAAGCCTGTTGCCCGCGATGATGACTGCTCCGTCGTTTGCCGAAACCCTGCGTCCCTACCCGCCTTTCGACCGTTTCGAGCCAGAGGCGCTGGCCTTTCTCGACGGGCATCTGCAGCCGGCGAAGTTTGCCGCCGGCGCCGTGATGGTGTCGCCCGAGCAGGGCGCGGCGCAGGCGATGTTCATCATCGTCCGCGGCAAGGTCCAGGCCGTCTCGGCCGGCGCCGCCGGCACTGCGGGCGAGACCGAGCTGACGCTTGCGGTCGGCGAATGCTTTCCGATCGGCGCGCTCTCCGGCCGCCGTGCGTCGGCCAATGTCTATACGGCGCTCACCGGGGTCGAGGCCTGGCTGCTGCCGGCCGCCGACTTCCATCAATTGCTGGCGCTGAGCCCGGCCTTCAGCCGGCATTGCACCGGCTATCTGGCGTCGCTGGTGAGCCAGTCGCGGCAGCAGTTGCAGGCGCATTTTGCGCAGCAGGCCAACGCGACGCAGTCGCTCAATACCCGGCTGATCGATTTGATCAAGCGCGCCCCGATCTCGGTCGAAGCGACAACGCCGATCCGGCGCGCGGTCGAAATCATGGGCGAGCACAAGACCGGCTCGGTGGTCGCGGTCAATGGCGACGGTGCGCCGATCGGCCTGATGACGCAGTCCGACGTGGTGCGGCGCGTGGTGCTGGGCCGGGTGCCGCTGGAGCAGCCGCTGACCGAGGTGATGTCGCACAGTCCGGCCACGCTGCCGGAAACCGCCACGGCCTATGACGCGATATTCACCATGGCCTCGCGCGGCATCCGCCACCTGCTGCTGGTCGATCAGGCGGGGCGCCTGTCGGGGGTGATTTCGGAGCGCGACCTGTTCGCCCTGCAACGGGTCGGCGTCGGCCAGGTGCGCCGCGCCATCGAATCCGCCGACGACATCGAGGCGCTGCTGGCGGCGCTGCGCGACGTGCAGCAATCGGCCTTCAACATGCTGGCGCAGGGCGTAGGCGCGGAACAGATGACGCAGTACATCTCGACGCTCAACGATGCGGCGACCGCGCGCATCCTGCAACTGAACCTGCGCCGTCATGCCGTGGACGAGATCGAGTGGGCCTGGCTGGCATTCGGCTCGGAGGGCCGCGAGGAACAGACGCTGGCCACCGACCAGGACAACGGCATCGTTTTCCTGGCCGCCGATGCATCCCGGCGCGATGCCTTCCGCGCACGCCTGCTGGCCTTCGCCCGGAACGTCAACCAGGATCTCGACCGCTGCGGCTTTCCGCTGTGCAAGGGCAACATCATGGCCGGCAACCCCGAGTGGTGCCTGACGCTCGACGAATGGCGCCAGAAGTTCAGCCACTGGATACGCTCGCCCCAGCCCGAGGCGCTGCTCAACGCCACGATCTTCTTCGATTTCCGCGCGATCTACGGCAAGCGGGACCTCGCCGCGCGCATGCACCAACACCTGTTCGGCCTGAGCATGGCGAATTCGGCCTTCCAGCGCATGCTGGCGCAGAACGCGCTGACGGTCGCCCCGCCGCTGGGCATGATCCGCGACTTCGTCACCGAGAGCGACGAACAGGGCAAGGCCTACATCGATCTCAAGAAGTCGGGCGCGCGGCTGTTCGTCGATGCCGCGCGCGTGCTCGCGCTGGCCCACGGCATCGATGCCGCATCGACCGTCACGCGCCTGCGGCGCTCGGAAAAATTGCCCGGCGGCGACGGCGTGGATAGCCTGATCGACGCCTTCCATTACATCCAGCTATTGCGTCTGCGTCACCAGCACCTGGAAGCCGGCCAGGGACGGCCAGGCGACAACCGGATTTTCATCGGCCGCCTCAATCAGCTCGACCGCCGAATCCTGAAGGAGGCATTCCGCCAGGCCAGGGCGCTGCAGCAGCGCCTGAAAATGAACTACCAGCTCTGACGGACAGCCAGCTCAAGCACTGCTTGTAATGGAAATCCGCGGCGCGCAAAACTACTCCCCGGCGCGGCGGCGGACACGCTATCATTTGGCGGAAGCCTGTATTCCTAGGAGGAGTTCCATGGGTAGCGAGGGTATTTATCGCAAAACCGAAAAAGGAAGAACCGAGATCGCCACCCGCGCGAACAGACTCGGCATGCGGGAACGGACCATGCTGATCATGGTCGATGACAAGACCACCCGGCGCGAGTTGCTGACAAAGAACTCCCACCCGACCAGCGAAGGCATACTCAACAACCTGCTGGCGGACGGTTATATCGAGATCGCTTCCGGCGCCGAGCCGGCCGCTGCACCCGCAGCGTCGACGGCAGCCGCAACGCCTGAAGCGGTGCCCGGCGCGCCGCCCGTCGAGGTTTCGCTGGTATCGGCCTCGCGCTTTGCCTGCCGCGCGCTGGTTACCTATCTGGGACCAGGAGCCGACGATCTGACCGCGCTGGTCGAGAAATGTACGAACGTCGCAGATCTCACCGCAAGACTCGAAAAATGTCGTCAGGTCGTTCAGGGCATGGCAGGAAGGAAAAAGGCCGACGAATTCTGGGCGGGCGTCAGCGCCCGCTTGCCCTCGGCCTGATTTGTGGCAAGCTCGACGAGGTTCTAGTTTCGGCCGCAGCGCTTGAGGCGATTCAGGCGGGCCCTGGTCTCCACCGAAACGTAGTACCGAACGTCGCTCCAAACCCTGTTTCGCGAGGCCGCCATGAGAGTATTGCTTGCAGAGGATGACCGCATCATTTCCCAGGGGCTTATCGCCGCCCTGCGCAAATCCGGATATGCGGTCGACCATGTCAATAACGGCGCCGATGCCGATACGGCCCTGCTGTCCCAGCAATATGACCTGCTGATTCTCGATCTGGGCTTGCCGCGCCTGTCGGGCATCGAAGTCCTCAAACGCCTGCGTGCGCGCAAGCTGACCATGCCGGTACTGGTGCTGACGGCCCAGGATGGCGTCGAGGACCGCGTGCGCGGGCTCGATGCGGGAGCCGACGATTACCTGACCAAGCCTTTCGCCCTGCCGGAGCTGTTTGCCCGGGCGCGGGCGCTTACCCGGCGGGGTACCGGCAATCCGACGCTGATCGAAGTCGGCACCCTGTCCTACGACCAGTCGGAGCGCATGGCCCGCCTCAACGGCGAGATCGTCGAGCTCTCGGCGCGCGAACTGGCGCTGCTGGAGATACTGCTGCTGCGCGCCGGGCGCCTGGTGGGCAAGGAGCAATTGGTGGACCAGTTGTGCAGCTGGGGTGAGGAGGTCAGCAATAACGCCATCGAAGTCTATATCCATCGCCTGCGCAAGAAGCTGGAACCGGGCGGCGCCCGCATCACCACGGTGCGCGGTCTTGGTTATTGCCTGGAGAAGCCCGCCGATTCCGCCGTTGCCGCCGCTGCCGCCGATGACCGAGCCTGACGCCGCTGCAGCCGCTGCGGCGCCCGCGGCGAAGGTGCGGCGCGATTCGAATCCGTTCCAGCACAGCGAATACCCGAATTCGCTGTTCGGCGAGATACTCGACTGGATGCTGGCGCCATTGCTGCTGCTGTGGCCGATATCGATTGCCGCCACCAACCACGTTGCCAGCTACATCGCCAACCAACCCTACGACCAGGCACTGGCCGACAATGTCGCCTCGATCATGCGCCTGGTGAGCATCGACGGCGACCGGGTCACCGTCAACCTGCCGGCGTCGGCACGCACCCTGCTGCATGCCGAAGATACCGATATGTTGTTCTATCAGGTGGTCGGCCACAACAGCAAGCTGCTACACGGCGATCGGGAAATACCCTGGCCCAATCTGCCGCCGCAGGTCGAGGCGCGCAAGGTCCTGTTCCGCGACGACCGTATCGAAGCCGACAACGTGCGCATCGCCTATGCCTTCATTCCGGTAAAGAGCGGCTTGCCGCCGGTCGTGGTGCAGGTGGCGGAAACCCTGCGCAAGCGCGAGGAGCTTGCTTCGCGGATTATTTCCGGGGTGCTGCTGCCGCAGTTCGCCATCATCCCGCTGGCGGTGATCCTGGTCTATCTGGGCCTCACGCGCGGTATTGCGCCGCTGCACAAATTGCGCGACCGGATCCGCCGCCGTCGGCCCACGGACTTGTCGCCGATACCGGTTTATCCGGTACCGGACGAGGTGCGACCGCTGGTGGTCGCCTTCAACGAAATGATGGGACGGCTGGAAGACAATCTCCAGGCGCAGCAGCGTTTCATTGCCCAGGCCGCGCACCAGATGCGAACCCCGCTGACCGGGCTCAAGACGCAGACCGAGATCGCGCTCTCCGAAACCGATCCGGCACAGATGCGCCATGCCCTGCAACTGATTGCCGAAAGCACCGACCGCGCTTCGCACATGATCAACCAGTTGCTGATCCTGGCGCGCGCCGAGGCCAGTCACGAAAAGCTGCACCGTGTGGTTCCGGTTGACCTCGACGCCCTGGCACGAGACGTCGCCGGCGAATGGGTGGTGCGTGCGCTGGCGAAACAGATCGACCTCGGTTTCGAGGGCAACGGCGCACCCTTGATGGTCTCGGGCGTGCCCTTGCTGCTGCGCGAACTGCTGGCCAACCTGGTCGACAACGCGATCAAGTACACGCCGCGGCATGGTTGCGTCACCCTGCGTGTGCACGGCGGCAATCGGGCCGTGGTCGAGGTCGATGATGACGGCATCGGCATTCCCGTGGAGGAAAGTGCCAATGTGTTCGAGCGCTTCTATCGCGTTCTCGGCACCGATGTGGATGGCAGCGGACTGGGCCTGCCGATCGCCGCCGAGATTGCCGAGCTGCATCAGGCGCGCATCGAGCTGTTGCCGGGCACCAAGGGCCGTGGCTGCCTGTTTCGGGTCAGCTTTCCGGAGCGGCCGCATGCGGTGGGCCAGCATGCTGCAGCGCCGCAAAAACCGAGTGCCGGAAACTTCCCCATCGGCCTGTAAGCTTCACGTCAGGATTTTCGGCGGACAATGCAGGCATCTTGGGGCAATTGGCGTTGGTCATCTATAACGTTGGTACTGCTCCGGGGGAAAACCGGCGCGCGATAGAGGGGAATCCCGACGTGCGTTACAGGAACGGCGAACTGATCCGGTTCGCCGCATACCAAAAAGGAGGAGTGCCAGATGCAACTCACTGAGAAGCATAAGCAGTACTGGAACATCAACCTGAAGATAAGCAGCATCTTGCTTGTCGTCTGGTTCGTGTCCACGTTCGTCATGGGCTGGTTTGCCCGCGAACTCAACGAGATCACCTTTCTCGGCCCGTTGGGCTTCTACATGTCGGCACAGGGTTCGCTGATCATTTATGTCGCGATCATCGCCTACTACGCCTACTACATGAACAACCTGGACAAGGAATACGGCGTCCACGAAGGGGAGCTCGAATAATGGCCGGACAAGTCACCCAATCGCAATTCGCCGCCAACCTGAAGCGTTATTACACCTTCTATACCGGCGGCTTCGTTGCCTTCGTCATCCTCGTCGGCATCCTCGAACAGTTGGGCGTGCCGAACAAGGTCCTCGGCTACATCTTCCTGTTCGCCACCATCATGCTGTATGCCGGCATCGGCTTCATGTCGAAGACGGCGGACGTCGGCGAGTACTACGTCGCCGGCCGACGCGTGCCCGCCCTGTTCAACGGCATGGCGACCGGCGCCGACTGGATGTCTGCTGCCAGCTTCATCGGCATGGCCGGCACCCTGTACCTGTCCGGCTACGACGGCCTCGCCTTCGTGCTGGGCTGGACCGGCGGCTACTGCCTGGTGGCAATCCTGCTGGCGCCCTACCTGCGCAAGTTCGGTCAGTTCACGATTCCGGACTTCCTCGGCGCGCGCTTCGGCGGCCATCTGCCGCGCTTCATCGGCGTGATTGCGGCCATCGTCTGCTCCTTCACCTACGTGATTGCGCAGATTTACGGCGTCGGCATCATCACCGCGCGCTTCACCGGCCTCGAGTTCCAGGTCGGCGTCTTCGTCGGTCTGGCCGGCATCCTGGTGTGCTCCTTCCTCGGCGGCATGAAGGCGGTGACCTGGACCCAGGTGGCCCAGTACATCATCCTGATCGTGGCCTACATGATCCCGGTGGTGTGGCTGTCGGTGAAGCATACCGGCATCCCGATCCCGCAGATCGTTGCTTACACGCACTCGATGCCGAAGATTGCGGCGCTGGAAAAGGAATTCAACGACAAGACCACGCCCAAGGGCGCAAAGGAAGAGTCGGTGCGCGCCATATTCCGCGAGCGTGCGGCTGCTGCGACCGCGAAGCTGGCAGGTCTGGAGAAGGACGGCCCGGCTTTCCTCGCCGCTGAAAAGCAGAAGCTGGCGGACAAGGTTGCCGCGCTCAAGGCCGAGGCGACCCCCGATGCGAAGGCGATCGAAGCTGCTGAGAAGGCCATCAAGGACTTCCCGGTTGATGCTGCGGCTGCCAAAAAGGCCTGGGCTGCCGAGAAGGGCGTCGGCGCCCGAGCCGCGCCGGTCAAGGCCCATGCCGAGGCCTTTGCGGTCAGTGGTGGGACGCCGGAGGAGATCGAGAAGAAGCGTGGCATCGCGAAGAAGAACTTCCTCGCCCTGATCATGTGTCTCATGGTCGGTACCGCCGCCCTGCCGCACATCCTGATGCGCTACTACACCACGCCTTCGGTGCATGAGGCGCGCGTCTCGGTGTTCTGGGGCCTGTTCTTCATCTTCCTGCTCTACTTCACGGCACCGGCCCTGGCCATCCTGGCCAAGTATGAGGTGTACAGCAACCTGGTGGGTTCGAGCTTCGCCTCGCTGCCAGCCTGGGTCAGCAACTGGTCTGTCGTAGACAAGACGCTGATGAACATCGCCGACATCAACAAGGACGGCATCGTGCAGCTGGCGGAAATCGTCATCGGCGGCGACCTGATCGTGCTGGCAACCCCGGAAATCGCCGGTCTGCCCTACGTGATCTCGGGCCTCGTGGCGGCGGGCGGTCTGGCAGCGGCGCTTTCCACCGCTGACGGCCTGCTGCTGACCATCGCCAACGCCATGTCGCACGACCTGTACTACAAGATGATCGACCCGAACGCCTCGACGGTACGCCGTTTGGCCGTGTCCAAGGGCCTGTTGCTCGTGGTGGCGCTGATTGCCGCCTACGTCACCAGCCTGAAGCCGGGCAACATCCTGTTCCTGGTCGGCGCGGCCTTCTCGCTGGCGGCCTCGGGCTTCTTCCCGGCGCTGGTCTGCGGGGTGTTCTGGAAACGCGCCAACTACCTTGGTGCGGTGCTGGGCATGAGCTTGGGTCTGGGCATCTGCGGCTACTACATGTACCTGACCTATCCGTTCTTCGGCGTCAATGCTCCGCTGTGGTGGGACATCAACCCGATCGCTGCCGGTACCTTCGGCATTCCCGCCGGCTTCCTCGGCGTGATCATCGGCAGCCTGATTTCCCCGGCGCCGAACAAGGAGATTCAGGACCTGGTCGACCATGTGCGCTATCCGAACCTGGAAGGCGACATCGACACCAAGGGCGTCTGATTAAAAGTCTTATGGAGGAGGAGGAGGGCTAGGGAGCATACCCATACCCTCATTGGACCGGCCCCTGGGAAACCAAGGGCCGGTTTTTTTATGTCTGACTTCACTGCTGTCCGGTTAAATTGAAGGTGGAATCGCTGTAAGCCATGACTGACAAG
>NZ_JASJPC010000007.1:0-116221 GCF_031426875.1 Sulfuritalea sp. | reverse complement strand
CGCCGATGATATTGCACTTCACCGTGTGAGAAAGTAGGTCAACGCCAGACTCCCCATAAAAACCCCCTCCGGATTGCCGGTAGGGGGTTTTTGACTTTGGGGGAACGGAAATTTGCCTCGTGTGTTCCGTCACGGATTCCCCGTGAAAAATTGCTGTTGCCGCCTGCTAAAATGGCTTCATGAAAACAAGCTTTCTGGAGTTCGAACAGCCGATCGCGGAACTTGAAGCGAAGATTGAACAACTGCGCTTCGTACAGGACGATTCGGCGGTCGACATTTCCGAGGAGATTTCCCGCCTCGACGCAAAGAGTCAAAGTCTCACCAAAGACATCTATGCGAAGCTCACCCCATGGCAATGCGCCTTGGTTGCGCGACATCCGCAGCGGCCGTACACGCTGGACTATCTGCAACTGGTATTCACCGACTTTCAGGAACTTCACGGCGATCGCAATTACGCCGATGATCACGCGATTGTCGGCGGCTTGGCCCGCTTCAACGGACAATCGTGCATGGTGATTGGCCACCAGAAGGGCCGTGATACGAAGGAAAAGATTCATCGCAATTTCGGCATGCCACGCCCCGAGGGATACCGAAAGGCGCTGCGCCTGATGCGGCTGGCCGAAAAATTCGGACTTCCGATTTTTACCTTTGTCGATACCCCAGGGGCATATCCCGGCATCGATGCAGAAGAGCGAGGGCAGTCGGAGGCGATCGGCCGCAACCTGGCGGTCATGACCGAGTTGAAGGTTCCGTTGATTGCCACGGTGATCGGCGAGGGTGGCTCCGGCGGCGCCTTGGCAATCGCCGTTGCCGACGTACTCGCCATGCTTCAGTATTCGACGTATTCCGTAATCTCTCCCGAAGGATGTGCGTCGATTCTTTGGAAAAGTGCCGAGCGTGCCGGCGACGCGGCCGAGACGATGGGCATTACGGCACCTCGCCTCAAGTCTCTGGGTTTGATCGATCGCATCATCAACGAGCCGGTCGGCGGCGCCCATCGCGACTATCGCCTTATCGCGCAGAATGTCAAAAAGTCTCTGCAAGAAGCACTCAAGCAGCTTGCCGGTTTGTCGTCAAGCGAGCTCATCGAGCGGCGCTTCGATCGTTTGATGAGTTATGGCCGCTTCAAGGAACAGGCCATTCACTGAGGCCGTCTTGCAGGCTGTCGCCGCCTGCCTTTCCCGGTACGTCAGGCAGAATCAGTCGCTCGTCGTGGCTTATTCCGGCGGACTCGATTCGACCGTGCTGCTGCACGTCGCAAATCGGTTGGCGGACAGTGTCAGTTGCGATTTGTCGGCGCTTCACGTTCATCATGGGCTCAGCGCGAATGCCGATGCCTGGGCCGAATCCTGCGCGAGTTTCTGTCGGGCGCAAGAAATTTCGCTTACGGTGATTCGGGTCGATGTACCGCGTTGCAGCGGCGAGGGCATGGAAGCTGCGGCGCGCCGTGTTCGGCACCAGGCTTTCGATGCGCATCCCGCCGACTGGATTCTTCTTGCTCACCATGCCGATGATCAGGCCGAAACCGTGCTGCATAACCTGCTGCGTGGCGCCGGGGTGCGTGGTGCGGCGGCGATGCCGGAGGGACGCGGGCGCCTGATGCGACCCCTCCTGGGACTAGGGCGCGCCGCTTTGTTTGCGTATGCGAAACACCATCAACTGACATGGATCGATGACGAGAGCAACGCGGACACGCGATATACAAGAAATTTTCTGCGACGTGAGATTCTTCCGTTGATTAGTTCGCGCTTTCCGCGGGCAAACGAGCATCTTGCTGCTGCAGCAGGCCGGTTCGGCGCGGCCGACTCCTTGCTTGATGATCTGGCCTGTCTGGATCTTGGCGATTGTCCCGCCGAATTTCCCCTGTCACGGAAGCTGTTTCGGGAGATGTCCGACCCCCGCGCCAGAAATCTGTTGCGGGCCATGCTGAAATGGCACCATGTTCAGCCGCCGGACGAGGCACGACTCACAGAGTTCGTACGTCAGTTACTGACCGCGGGCAGTGATCGGCATCCGCGCATCGACCTCGAGCGCTATTCGCTGTGGTGCGAGGCCGGCAAGCTGCATTTCAGAAACCTGGTTTAGTAATCCCGGGCGTCGCCGAGCACACCAAGGACTTGTGACAACTCGACCGCCGAGCGCACCTGCATCTTCTCGAAAATATGGGATCGATGGACCTCGACGGTGCGCATCGCGATACTGAGTTCGTCGGCGATGACCTTGTTCAGCTTACCCGCCAGTATCAGCTGCATCACTTCCTGTTCGCGCTGAGTGAGCTGCGCCAGTCTTTGCTGCAATAGCAGGAGCGATCCATCCTTCGCGTAGCGCCGTGTGTCATGGTCGATTGCGGCCAGGACCTTGTCTACGAGCGCATTGTCGTCGTAAGGTTTTTCAATAAAATCGAACGCACCGTCCTTTAGCGCCTGCACCGCCATGGGTACATCACCGTGACCGGTCAGAAAGATGACGGGAAGGCGGCACTTGAGCGCTCGTAGCCGGTCGAATAACTCTATTCCGCTCATGCCGGGCATTCGCACATCGAGCAGCAGACAGCCGCACAGCTTGGGGCTGACAAAGTCGAGAAAGGCTTCCCCGGACTCCCAGGTCCGCGAGGCAACACATCGCGACTGCAACAGCCATTGCAGGGCATCGCGTACCGCCGCGTCGTCGTCGACTATTTGTACCGTGGGCGAGTTCATTGCATAGCGAGAGGCAGCAGAATGCGGAACGTCGTTCCCCCTCCGGGGTTGCTCTCGAACGACAATCTACCCCGGTGATTTTCTACTACTGAGCGGCAGATTGCCAGTCCCATGCCCATGCCTTCAGCCTTGGTGGAAAACAGTGGATCAAACAGTTTGTCGACAGCGCCAGGGTCGATTCCGCAACCGCGATCGGCAATCGTTAGCCGGGCATAACCTTCGGCACAGTTCAGTCCGATCGATATCTGTCGCAGCTCGGGACCGCTGTCCTGCATCGAATCGATTGCATTGCGCAACAGATTGAAGAGTACCTGCTCGATCAGCACGGGATCACCGTCCACTACGACGTGATCCAGCAGATCAAGCGTCATGCGGATGCCGTTCTGGCGGATGTCCGCGTCCAGCAGACCCAGTGCCGCATCTATGCGTTCTCCGAGAAGGATCTTCTCGAAGCGATTTCCGCTTGGGCGGACGAGGCTGTATATACGGCGTATGACTTGTCCTGCGCGCCAAGCCTGCTCCACCGCCTTGTCCAATGCGGGCAAGACTTCCGTTGCCGGCGCATGGTTGCGCAGGAGATTTGACGCGCCGGTACAGTAGCTCGATATGGCTGCCAAGGGCTGGTTCAATTCATGCGCAATGCTCGATGCCATTTCGCCGACCGCTACCAGGCGTGCCGTCGATTGCAGGCGATCCTGTTGCTGTCGGGCACGTTCTGCCGCCTGCTTGCGCTCGGTAATGTCCACCATCGATCCCATCCAGCCCGAATGTTGGCCGCGCGCATCGATCAGGGGCGCTTCATGGATCAGGACATCGATGACTTCTCCACTACGGCGTTTGAACTTCAACTCGAAGCCCTCTCCGGGGCCTTCCCCGGCAAGCACGCGATCGTGAATCGCACGGGTTTCGTCCAGATAGTCGTCGACCCAGTAGGGCATGGGTGGGCGACGACCTATTAGCTCGGATGCGGACCAGCCGATCATGCGGCAGAAAGCCGGATTGACGTAAATAATCTCTCCGTCGAGATTTCGCGCCCGCATCCCCGTATCGAGAGAGTCTTCCATTGCCTTGCGGAATGCATGTTCCTGGCGCAGCTGTTCCTCGACGGCTTGGCGACGGAGCACGTGGCGACGCAAAATCCAGAGGCTCCCCAGCACGATCATGGCAAGTATCACCAGGCTGGTCGACAACAGTACGCTCGCCAGCGGTCTTGGCGCGTGGTAGGGCACGGCATGCAGGGCAAGTCCCCAGCCTGGTGGGTCGAAGGCGACCTGGTAGCCCTCGTCGGTAACGGCGGACTCGATCTTCGATCGCGTTCCAAGAATCTTGCCTGAGTCACCCACGATGCTGATGCGATAGCGTTCCGCGAGCCACCACGGGACGCTATCGCCGAGGATATCCCGCACTCGGTAGATGCCGACTGCCACCCCGACGACCCTTCCCTCTCGTGACACCGGGACATGAACCTCGAATTGCCAATCGTTGGTAAAGAAAGGATACGCCGCACTGTAGACCGGCTTTCCCAACGATCGCGCCAGGCGGAAGCTTTGTCGCGAAGGCATTGCTTCGATCGCCTCACCCACCAGATTGGGATCCATTGCCGCCGGATGGGCCTGTACGATTTTTCCTTCCGGGTCGAGCCAAATCACTTGCCGCAGGCCACTCTCGAAGCCAAACAGCGTCCTGGCGAAGGTTTCGAAGGCCTTCCCATCGGATGTATGGACAAGATCGATTCGTCCGAGTAGTTCCTCGTTCCGAGTCAGATGGAAGCGCAGGTTCTGTTCCAGCCACAGGATGTCGCTGATCAAGGTTGTGCGCCTCTCCTCCTTGTCGGCGCGATCGGACATCCAGAGCAGCAACGCCACGCCGCCAACGAACAGAATAAAGGCCAGCCGGGGTAATATCCACAGCCAGCGCCAGCGACTGGTTCGCTCTGGTAACGGCGCTTGCGTTGGGGGTTTCATGGCGCGATGTTAGCGCGCCTCGCAAGTCAAGGTGATGTTTGCGGAAATCCACAATAGCCAGTAGTCCGTACTCTGCGGAAAATGCGCGGACCGCAACGCACCTTGGCGTGCGGCTTGATTGATGTAGGCAAAATATCCAGGAGGATTCAAAATGAAAATTCGCACAGCGTTTATCGGCCTTGTAGCCGCGACTTTCTCGGCGATAGCGATGGCCCAGGCGCCGATCGTGATCAAGTTCAGCCATGTGGTGGCGGCCGATACGCCGAAGGGCAAGGCCTCGGAATTCTTCGCCAAGAAGGCGGCGGAACTGACCAAGGGCAAGGTCAAGGTCGAGGTCTATGCCAACAGCGCCTTATACAAGGACAAGGAAGAGATGGAAGCGCTGCAACTGGGCGCGGTACAGATGCTGGCACCGTCGCTGGCAAAGTTCGGCCCGCTCGGCGCCAAGGAATTCGAAGCTTTCGATTTGCCTTACATCTTTGATAACACGGCCGAACTCCACAAGATCACGCAGGGTCCTGTCGGCGCCTCATTGCTGGCCAAACTGGAACCCAAGGGCATCAAGGGGCTGGCATTCTGGGACAACGGGTTCAAGTCCTTCTCGGCCAACAAGCCGCTGATGTCTCCGGCGGATTTCAAGGGCCTCAAGATGAGGATCCAGTCCTCGAAGGTGCTGGAATCGCAGATGCGCGCCCTGGGCGCCTTGCCTCAGGTTATGGCCTTCTCCGAGGTCTATCAGGCGCTGCAGACCGGCGTGGTGGACGGCACCGAGAATCCGCACTCGAATCTCTACACACAAAAGATGCATGAAGTGCAAAAGCACATGACCTTGACCGAGCATGGCTACCTGGGCTACGCGGTGATCACCAACAAGAAATTCTGGGATGGACTGCCGGGCGACGTTCGCGGCCAGCTGGAGCAGGCAATGAAGGAGGCGACCGTGTATGCCAATGGAATCGCCAAGTCGGAAAACGATGGTGCTCTCGACAAGATCAAGGCGTCGGGGAAAACCCAAGTCCATACGCCGACCGCTGCTGAGCGCACCGCGTTCAAGAAAGCTTTGGTGAAGACCCATGCGGATATGGAGTCGCGCATCGGCAAGGAGACTATCCAGTCGATCTACAAAGAGACTGGCTTCGATCCGAGCAAGCTGTAAGCCGTCACGCAATACTCAGCCGGCGCAGCAACGCGCCGGCGGTTTTTGCAAAACCCAACATTTCGGTCGGCAGGCACGTCGCTGCTCGGGGAGTTCACCACATGAAATATCTCGATCGCCTTGAGGAATTGATCATTACCTTCCTCATGGGCGCCGCGACGCTGATCATTTTCGTCGCGGTGATCCATCGCTACGCCGCCGGAATGAGCATCCCCGGTCTGCAGGATTGGCTGCTGGCCCTCGATCTGGGCTGGGCGCAGGAACTGACCATCATCATGTTCGTCTGGATGGCAAAGTTCGGTGCCGCCTACGGCGTACGTACCGGTATTCACGTCGGTGTCGATGTGCTGATCAACCGGCTCGACGAAAGGATGCGAAAGAAATTCATAATCTTCGGCCTGCTCGCCGGAGCGACCTTCACCGGCATCGTGGGAACGCTGGGGGCCTATTTTGTCTGGGAAAACGGTGCACATTATGCGTTTCTTACTCTGACGGGAATGCCTGTCGGCGACATTCCCCAAGGACCGACGACGCCGGATCTCGAATGGCCGACCTGGATGGTTTATTCGGCGATCCCTCTCGGCACCAGCCTGATGTGCTTCCGCTTTCTGCAAGTGCTCGTCGGTTTCCTCAAGACCGGCGAGTTGCCGCATCACGATCACGGCCACGTCGATGGCCTTGAAGAGGAGACGGTGCCGGTGGACGTCGATTTCTATGGTCTGGATGACAACCTGCATATGCGCGACCTCAAGCACTCCATGGTTGGCGATGATCGCCGCAAGGTGGCTGCGCCGGTCGATCCGGATCGACGCAAGATCGATCTCGGAGGCGAGCCGAAATGAACGCGACCATCATTTTTCTGCTGCTCCTGGCTCTGATGCTTACAGGCATGCCGATTTCGATTTCCCTCGGCCTTACCGTGCTCAGTTTTCTATTTCTATTCACGCATGTGCCGCTGGAGTCCGTGGCGCTGAAGCTGTTCACGGGCATCGAGAAGTTCGAGATCATGGCGATTCCGTTCTTCATCCTCGCCGGCAACTTCCTGACTCACGGCGGGGTGGCGAAACGCATGATCCGGTTCGCTTCGTCGATGGTCGGACACTGGTACGGCGGCCTCGGCTTATCCGGCGTGGTTGCCTGCGCCTTGTTCGCGGCGATTTCCGGCTCTTCCCCGGCGACGGTGGTGGCGATCGGCTCTATCCTGCTGCCGGCCATGGTCAAGGCGGGCTTTCCGAACAAGTTCGGCGCCGGCGTGATCACCACCTCGGGCGCACTGGGCATCCTGATTCCGCCATCGATCGTGATGGTCATGTACTCGGTGGCGACCAATACCTCGGTCGGCGCCTTGTTCATGGCGGGGGTCGTGCCAGGACTTGGCCTGGCTCTGACTTTGGGTGCGGTGACCTACTACCGTGCGCGAAAGTATGACTATCCGCGCTTGCCCAAGGCGTCCTTTGCCGAGCGCTTCAAGACTTTCCGCGAATCCGCCTGGGGCCTGCTGCTGATCGTCATCGTCATGGGCGGCATCTACAGCGGCATGTTCACGCCGACAGAGGCGGCGGCGATGAGCGCGGTCTACGCGTTCTTTGTGGCGGTTTTCGTCTACAAGGACCTCGGGATAAAGGACGTCCCGCGCGTGCTGCTCAATTCGGCCAACATGTCGGCGATGCTGCTCTACATCATCACCAATGCCGTACTGTTCTCCTTCATCATGACCAACGAGAACATTCCGCAGGCGCTGGCCGACTGGATGTTGGGCCACGGCCTGGGCATGATCACCTTCCTGCTCGCCTGCAACGTCATCCTGCTGCTGGCCGGCAACTTCATGGAACCGTCCTCGATCGTACTGATCTTCGCGCCGATACTTTTCCCGGTGGCGGTCAAGCTGGGCATCGATCCGGTGCACTTCGGCATCATGATGGTGGTGAACATGGAAGTCGGGATGTGCCATCCGCCGGTCGGCCTCAACCTCTATGTGGCGTCGGGTATTACCAAGATGGGGATTACCGAACTGACGGTTGCGGTTTGGCCTTGGCTGCTTGCCATGCTTGGCTATTTGGTGGTTGTGACCTATTGGCCGGGCCTGTCGCTCTGGTTCCCGCGTTACTTGGGCATGATGTAAAGATTCTTCGCGTCAGCGACAAGGGCCCGGCATCGCCGGGCCCTTGTTTTTTGTGGGCACAGACCCGGTGCCAGCCGGGTTTCGGGTAAGAAACTGAGCTAAAATATCACGTTAGCTTTTTGACTGACAAAGACTTGTAGTTCAACCTGTTCTGGAGAAAGTAATGGCTGTCGAACGCACCCTGTCGATCATCAAACCCGATGCAGTTGCAAAGAACGTGATCGGCAAGATTTATTCCCGCTTCGAGACGAACGGTCTCAAGATCGTCGCCGCGCGCATGATTCATCTCTCGCGCCAGGAGGCCGAAGGATTTTATGCCGTGCACAAGGCGCGTCCCTTCTTCAAGGATCTGGTCGAATTCATGATTTCAGGTCCGGTCATGGTTCAGGTCCTGGAAGGCGAAGGTGCCATTGCCAAGAACCGCGACCTGATGGGCGCCACCGATCCGAAGAAGGCCGAGGCCGGCACCATCCGCGCCGATTTTGCCGACAGCATCGATGCCAATGCCGTGCACGGCTCCGACGCGGCGGAAACCGCCGCCGTCGAGATCGCCTATTTCTTCCCGGCGCTGAATGTCTACTCGCGTTAAATTGCGATGACCGTCAACCTCCTCGATTTCGATGCCGAAGGCCTGACAGCCTGGTTCGCGCAGCAGGGCGAAAAGCCCTTTCGCGCACGCCAGGTGCTGCGCTGGATGCATCATTTCGGGGAGAGCGACTTCAATGCGATGACCGACATCGCCAAGTCGCTGCGCGAGAAACTCCTCGCAACCGCCACCGTATCGCCACCGCCAACTATCAGCGACAAGCTGTCGGATGACGGTACGCGCAAGTTTCTGTTCGACGTCGGCAACCGCAATGCGGTGGAAACCGTTTTCATCCCTGAGGATGACCGCGGCACACTCTGCATTTCGTCCCAGGCCGGTTGCGCGCTCGAATGCGCCTTCTGCTCCACCGGTCGCCAGGGTTTCAACCGCAACCTCACCACGGCCGAGATCATCGGCCAGTTGTGGCAGGCCAATCGCGCGCTGGGGCGTGATCCGGCGAGCGGCAACTGCGGCGAGCGCCTCATCAGCAATGTCGTTCTGATGGGCATGGGCGAACCCCTGGCCAACTTCGACAATCTGGTGCCGGCGCTGCGCCTGATGCTGGACGACAACGCCTACGGCCTGTCGCGGCGGCGCGTCACGGTATCGACTTCCGGCATCGTGCCGGCCATGGATCGCCTGGCCGAGGCCTGTCCGGTCGCCCTGGCAGTTTCCCTGCATGCGCCGACCGACGGCCTGCGCGACAAACTGGTGCCGATCAACCGCAAGTATCCGCTCGCCGAGCTCATGGCCGCATGTCAGCGCTATTTGCTGCATGCGCCGCGCGACTTCATCACCTTCGAATACGTGATGCTCGATGGCGTCAATGACAGCGATGCCGATGCGCGCGCACTGTTGCATCTGGTGCGTGACGTTCCCTGCAAGTTCAACCTGATTCCTTTCAATCCCTTTCCGGCTTCCGGCTTTCATCGCTCTCCGGCCGAACGGGTCAGGCGCTTCGCCTCCATTCTTATCAACGGTGGCATCGTCACCACGACGCGCAAGACGCGCGGCGACGACATCGATGCAGCTTGCGGGCAACTCGCCGGCAAGGTGCAGGACAAGTCGCGACGCGTACTGCGTGCCGCGGCCTCCGATACCCGCACCACTGCCGGAGTCGAACTGCACCCATGAACAAGACCCTAGTCGCGATTTGGACGGCACTACTGCTGGCCGGCTGCACGGCAACCGGGGGCGGCTCCGGCCAGAGTGCGCAACAGGCGGTCTCCGCTCAGCCGGCGGAAAACGAGCAACAGCAGCGCGCCAAGGTGCATACCGAACTCGGGTCCTTGTACATGCTCGATGGTCGTTCCGCGATTGCACTCGAGGAAGCGCGGATTGCGCTTTCGGCCGATCCCAATTACGCACCTGCATACAATCTGCTGGGCCTCACTCACATGGTGCTCAACGAAACCCGGCTGGCTGAGGAAAGCTTTCAGAAGGCCCTGCGCCTGGCGCCAGGCGATCCGGAAATCAGCAACAACTACGGCTGGTTCCTCTGTCAGAGCGGCCGCGAGCAACTTTCAATAAGCCATTTCATGGCAGCAGCGCAGAATCCGCTGTACACGACACCGACCAAGCCCTACACCAATGCCGGCATATGCTCGCTGCGCCTGAAGCAAGACAAGGCGGCTGAAGACTATCTGCTGACCGCGTTGCGCCTGTCGCCGACCAATACCCAGGCGCTGTTCTGGCTGGCCGATATCGCCTATCGTAAGGGGCGCCATTCCGAGGCGCGGCAGTGGACCACGGATATCGAGAAAATGATGGAACCCACTGCCGAGGTGATCTGGCTCGCTTTGCGTATCGAGCGGAAATTGGGCAATCGCGAGGCGGAGGCGCGCTATGCGACGCAATTGCGGCGTCGGTTCCTCGGTTCGCCGGAACAGCGTTTGTTGGCGCAGGGGCAATATGACTGAAGCGCGGGCGCTTGAGGGCCTGGACACCGAACCGGCAGCGTTGGACGAGGTGGAGCTTGTCGAGTCACCCGAGTCGAACACGCCGGGGTTCGTGCTGCGCCGGGCGCGTGAGTCGCGCGGTCAGTCGATTGCCGATGTCGTGCAAGTGATACGCTTCAGCGCGCGGCAGATCGAGGCACTCGAGCGGGATGATTACGCCAGCCTGCCGGGCTCGACTGCGGTGCGTGGCTTGGTGCGCAACTATGCCAAGTTTCTCAAGCTCGATGCAGCACCCTTGCTCGCCCAGCTTGATCCGGCCGTGCCGGTACCCGAGGCCGATGTACGTCCGCCTACCAACATGGGCGAAGCTGAGCATTCGAATTTCATCGAGCAGATTCCCCCCAAACTCATTGCTGTCGGCGTCCTTCTCGTCGTGCTGGTGTTGGCCGCCTACTGGTATTTGACCTTGGCGGGTAACGAGGGCTTGACGCTGCGCCTGCTCGGTACGGATGGTGCTGTTGCCGTGGCCCCGCCCAGTCAGCTTGCTGCCCCAGCTCCGGCGCCGGTCGCCGTCGCGCCGGCACCCGTGCCCGAGAACCAGCCCGAAAGCTCCAGCGCCGTGTCGGGTGCGCCGTCGTCCGGCGGCCTGCGGGTTGAATTCGATGATCGTTCCTGGATCGAGATTCGCGACGCGACACAAAAGATCGTGTATGTCGGCGAGTACCCGGCGGGTACGCGGCAGAACGTCGAAGGCAAGGCGCCGTTCCAGGTCTGGATCGGCAAGGCCTCCGGTGTTCGCCTGTTCATGGGCGAGCGCAGCATCGATCTCAAACCGCACACCCGCGAAGAAGTCGCCCGGTTCAGCCTGGAATGAGCATGCAGTCAAGAGAGTCGACCGCGCGGCGCGCGAGCCGTCTCGCCATGGTGGGAACAGTTGGCGTTGGCGGCACGGCGCCGATCGTGATCCAGTCGATGACCAACACCGATACCGAGGACGTATTCGCCACTTCGATGCAGGTGGCGCAACTGGCGCGTGCCGGCTCGGAACTGGTGCGCATTACGGTCAATACGCGCGAAGCAGCCGCTGCGGTGCCGAAGATCCGCGAGCGTCTGGCGCAGATGAATGTCGACGTGCCGCTGATCGGAGATTTCCATTTCAATGGCCACAAGCTGCTGACCGAGCATCCGGCTTGTGCCGAGGCCCTGGCCAAGCTGCGCATCAATCCCGGCAACGTCGGCAAGGGCGCCCGGCGCGACGAGCAGTTTGCGCAGTTGATCGAAATCGCCTGCAAGTTCGACAAGCCGATCCGCATCGGCGTGAATTGGGGTAGCCTCGATCAGGCCCTGCTGGCCCGCATCATGGACGAGAACGCCAGGCGCCCCGAGCCGAAGGATGCCACCGAGATCATGCGCGAGGCGATGGTCACCTCCGCCCTGGAGTCGGCGGCGCAGGCCGAGCAAGTCGGTCTGCCCGGCGATCGCATCGTGCTTTCGTGCAAGGTCTCAGGCGTGCAGGACCTGATCGCGATTTACCGCGAACTGGCAGCGCGCTGCGACTACCCCCTGCATCTGGGATTGACCGAAGCCGGCATGGGCAGCAAGGGCATCGTGGCCTCCACGGCTGCGCTCAGCGTGCTGTTGCAGGAAGGCATCGGCGACACGATACGCGTGTCGCTGACGCCCGAACCGAACGGCGACCGCACGCGCGAAGTCATCGTCGCCCAGGAAATCCTGCAGACCATGGGCCTGCGCGCCTTCACTCCACTCGTGGCAGCCTGTCCCGGTTGCGGACGCACCACCAGCACAGTGTTCCAGGAATTGGCGCAGGACATCCAGAGCTATGTGCGGGAGCGCATGCCGGAATGGCGCCTGGCGCGCGTGGGTGTCGAGAACATGACGCTGGCCGTGATGGGCTGCGTGGTCAATGGGCCCGGCGAAAGCAAGCACGCCAGCATCGGCATCTCGCTGCCCGGCACCGGCGAAGCGCCGGTGGCGCCGGTGTATGTCGACGGCGAACGGGTCATCACGCTGCGCGGCGACAACATCGCCGCCGAATTCCGCGTCATCGTCGACGATTACGTGACGAAGAAATATCCAGAAAGGCAAAACCATTAGCCACAGAGGTCACAGAGGACACAGAGAAAGACGTTTTCCTCTGTGATCTCTGTGTCCTCTGTGGCAAAAAGATTTTATGAGCCAAACCCTGCAAGCCATCCGCGGCATGAACGACATCCTGCCGGTCGACGCCGAACTCTGGGAGCAGTTCGAGGAAGCCGTGCGCGACTGGTTGCGCGCCTATGGCTACCGCCCGATCCGCATGCCCATGGTGGAGCCGACGCCGCTGTTCGCGCGCGCCATCGGCGCCGTGACCGACATCGTCGAGAAGGAAATGTATTCCTTCGAGGATGCGCTGAACGGCGAAAGCCTGACGCTGCGTCCGGAGGGCACGGCGTCCTGCGTGCGCGCCGTGCTGCAGCACAATCTGCTCTACGACGGCCCCAAGCGGCTGTGGTACATGGGGCCGATGTTCCGCCACGAACGCCCGCAGAAGGGCCGCTATCGCCAGTTCCATCAGGTGGGCGTGGAGGCCATGGGCTTTGCCGGCCCCGACATCGATGCCGAGCAGATTGCAATGTGCGCGCGTCTGTGGGACGACCTCGGGCTCAATGGCATCCGGCTCGAAATCAACTCGCTCGGTCAGAGCGATGAGCGCGCACGCCACCGTGCCGATCTGCTCGCCTATCTCGAAGCTCACCACGACCAGCTCGATGCCGATGCCCAGCGCCGCCTGCACAGCAATCCGCTGCGCATCCTGGATACCAAGAATCCCGCCTTGCAGGCCCTGGTCGAGGCGGCACCGAAGCTGATCGACTATCTCGGCGAGGAATCGCTGAAGCACTTCGAGGGCGTGCAGCAACTGCTCAAGGATGCGGTGATTCCTTATCGCATCAACCCGCGCCTGGTGCGCGGCTTGGACTACTACAACCTCACGGTGTTCGAGTGGGTCACCGATCAGCTCGGCGCGCAAGGCACGGTCTGCGCGGGCGGCCGCTACGACGGACTGGTCGCGCAACTCGGCGGCAAGCCTGCGCCGGCCTGCGGCTTCGCCATGGGCATCGAGCGCCTGCTGGCGCTGTGGCAGGATCAGGGCCATCGCCACGAAACCCCGGCACCCGATGCCTATCTCGTGCATCAGGGCGAGGCCGCCGGTCGCTTTGCCTTTCGCGTCGCGGAAGCCTTGCGCAGCGCCGGTTTCGCGATCCATTTGCACTGCGGTGGCGGCAGCTTCAAGTCGCAAATGAAAAAGGCCGACAGTTCCGGCGCGCAGCTTGCGCTGATAGTTGGCGATGACGAGACGGCGGCCAATGCCGTCAGCGTGAAACCGCTGCGCTCGGGGCTCGACCAGCCCGCAACGCAGGTTCGCGTGAGTTTCGACGATCTGGCCGATCATCTCGGCGATATTCTTTTCCCCCTGGAAGACGACAATGGCAACCTATGACCTGGAAGAACAGGAACAGCTCGACGAGCTGAAAACCTGGTGGACGATGTACGGCAATCTGGTGACCGGAATACTGGTCGTCGTGGCGCTGGCCGTGGCGGGATGGCAGGGCTGGAACTGGTGGCAGCGACAGCAGGCGGTCAAGGCCTCGGCGGTGTATTCCAGCCTGCAGACCGCGGCGATGCAGCGGGACGCCAAGCGTGCGCGCGAACTCGCCGGTGAATTGATCGACAAGTATTCCCTTACGGCCTATGCCGGCATGGGGGCGCTGCTGGCGGCGCGGGTACAGGTGGATGCGGGCGACGGGAAGAATGCCCGTGTGCAACTGGCCTGGGCGGCGGAGAATGCCAAGGATCCCGGGCTGCGCGAACTGGCCCGACTGCGACTGGCGGCGGTGATGCTCGATGAGAAGGCCTACGACGAAGCCACGAAGCAGCTCGCCGCCGAACCGACGCCTGCATTTGCGCCGCGCTTCGCCGAATTGCGCGGCGACGTGTTCGCTGCGCAAGGCAAGATCGCCGAGGCGCGCAATGCCTATGACAATGCGCTGGAGAAATTCGACGCCCTGGCCAAGGATGACGAGGCGCGCCAGCGCGGCGGCTACAAGGAAGTGATCCAGGCCAAGCGCGACGCGCTCGGGGCGGCCAAGTGAGCGTGCCCGTGGCGCCGGTGAAGTTGCTGGCGGTGCTTGCCGCGCTGGCCTTGGGCGCCTGCTCGACGGTGGAGAAGCTGAACCCTTTCGGTTCCAGCGGACCCAAGGTCAAGCCGGCCGAACTCGCTCCGATCCAATCGACGGCGGAACTGAGGAGCGCATGGCAGGCGAGCGTCGGCAGTGCCGGTGAATTCGCGTTTTCGCCTGCCGTGGTGGGCGATAGCGTCTATGCGGCAGCGCGCGACGGCGCCATCGCTCGCTTCGATGGCGGACGCCAGGTCTGGCGCATTGTCGCCGGCCAGCCGATTTCCGGGGGCGTCGGCAGCGACGGCAAACTGGTCGTGGTCGGTACCCCGAAGGGCGAAGTGCTGGCCTTCGATGCCGCCAACGGCCGCGAATTGTGGAAGGCGCGCGTCAGCTCGGAAGTGTTGGCGGCACCGGCCGTGACCGAGGGGCTGGCCATCGTTCGTTCAGGCGATTCGCGCATCTTCGGTTTCGACGCGGTGGACGGCAAGCGGCGCTGGGTCTATCAGCGCAGCACGCCGACACTGTCGCTGCGTTCCAATGTCGGCGTGGTGACCGCCGGCAAAGTGACGTTGGCTGGGTTCCCGGGCGGCAAACTGGTGGCGATCGCCAACAACAACGGTGCCGCTGTCTGGGAAGTGACGGTCGCCTTGCCCAAGGGCGCAACCGAACTGGAGCGCGTCGCCGACGTCACCAGTTCCCCTGTGGTGAGCGGCAGTACCGTCTGCGCCGCAGCCTTCCAGGGGCGAGCCGCCTGCTTTGACAGCAACACTGGCAATACCCTCTGGTCGCGCGAGATGTCCTCCAGCGCCGGCCTCGACATCGACAATCGCTATGTCTACGTCACCGACGACAAAGGGGCGGTGCATGCGCTCGACCGCACCAGCGGTGCCAGCATCTGGAAGCAGGACAAGCTGACCCTGCGCAGCCTGTCGCGGCCGCTGGCGCTTGGCAGCTATGTCGCCGTCGCCGACTATCAGGGCGTGGTGCACTTGTTGCGGCGCGAAGACGGCGCTTTTGCCGCGCGCGCCACGACCGACGGCAGCGCGGTGCGTGCCGAGCCGGTGCGTTTCGGCGCCGGTTTTCTGGTGCAGACCGCGAATGGTGGCTTGTATGCGCTCGAAGCGCGTTAGTCTTTTGTATCTCCGTCACACAGATAACGCCGCGGGTGTCGGCTTAGCATGAAACCAACCCTGGTGATCGTCGGTCGGCCGAATGTCGGCAAATCGACGCTGTTCAATCGTCTCACGCGCTCGCGCGATGCGCTGGTGGCCGATCAGCCGGGACTGACCCGGGATCGTCATTATGGGCACGGCCGTCTCGGCAACAAGCCCTATCTCGTGGTCGATACCGGCGGTTTCGAGCCGCAGGCCAAGGAAGGCATCGTTCTCGAAATGGCGCGCCAGGCCGAGGCGGCGATTGCCGAAGCCGACGTGTTGATTTTCCTGGTCGACGTGCGCACCGGTCTCGCGCCGCAGGACAAGGTTATCGCCGAACTGCTGCGCCGCAGCGGGCGCCCCGTGCTGCTTGCCGCGAACAAGGGCGAAGGCATGGACCGCGCGGTGGTGGCCGCGGAGTTCTATGAACTCGGCTGCGGCGATCCCTGCGTGATTTCCTCGGCTCACGGCGAGGGCGTGCGCGAATTGGTCGAGCTTGCGCTGGCGCCATTTCCCGAGCACAGCGAAGCGGACGATGCCGCGGCGGGTCCCCGAGTCGCCATCGCCGGCCGTCCCAATGTCGGCAAGAGCACCTTCGTCAACACCCTGCTCGGCGAGGAGCGTGTGATCGCCTTCGACATGCCGGGCACCACGCGCGATGCCATCGAGGTGCCGTTCGAACGCAATGGCCGCGCCTATACCCTGATCGATACGGCGGGACTGCGCCGCAAGGGACGCGTCTTCGAGACCATAGAAAAATTCTCGGTGATCAAGACCCTGCAGGCCGTCGAGGAGGCCAACGTGGTGGTGCTGATGGTCGATGCCACCCAGGAAATCTCCGACCAGGACGCGCACATCGCGGGTTTCATCATCGATGCCGGACGGGCGCTGGTGGTCGCCGTAAACAAGTGGGATGCGGTGGATAACTACCGTCGCGAGATCATCAAGCTGGACATTGCGCGCAAGCTGAATTTCCTCGGCTTTGCCCGCGTTCATTATGTTTCCGCCCTGAAAGGGCAGGGCATCGCCGGGATATTGTCTTCGGTGGATAAGGCATACGCCGCGGCAATGGCCAAGATGTCGACCCCGAAACTCACCCGCGCGCTGATCGGCGCCGTGGAAAAACAGACGCCGCCGCGTCATGGCGCCTTCCGTCCCAAACTCCGTTACGCCCATCAGGGCGGCAGCAATCCACCCATCATCGTGATCCACGGCAATGCGCTGGAACACATCCCGGCCTCGTATACCCGCTACCTGGAGCGTTATTTTCTCGAAGCATTCAAGCTGCAGGGGACGCCGCTGCGCATTCAGTACAAGACCACCAAGAACCCCTACGTCGATTGACGCCTGCCTGCGAAGCGGCGTCCCAGGTATGCAACACACTTGTCTGCGATGAGAAATCCCGGCTATGCAGAGCCAAAGTTGGCGCTGGTGGCACGGCGACGCAAAATCGATTACAGTATTCGACTCACAAAACCAATAGACCGCAAGCGAAGTTTCAGTGAGGGCTGGCGCCAGCCTTACCGGTGTCAAGCACAGCGGCCGCAACTATAAGGATTACCCATCATGAGTAATAAAGGGCAAATGCTACAAGACCCGTTTCTGAACACTTTGCGTCGTGAACATGTTCCGGTTTCCATCTACCTCGTCAATGGCATCAAACTGCAGGGGCAGATCGAGTCCTTCGACCAGTATGTTGTTCTGCTCAAGAATACGGTGACCCAGATGGTATACAAGCACGCCATTTCGACGGTCGTGCCTGCGCGTCCAGTCAGTTTTGCCCAGGATCCCGAAGCCGATTGACCGCAATCTGCCGCCGCCGGCGAGCGCCATGAGGCCATCGCCCTGATGTTCGAGCGTCCCGCCAGCGGCGAGAATGCGGTTCTGGTGCAACTTGATTTCGGCGAAGGCGACTTCGCCGAGCGTCTCTCGGAGTTCAAACTGCTGGTCGCAAGCGCCCGCGCGCGCCCGCTTGCGGTAATTTTCGGCAAACGCGCAAGGCCAGACCCTGCGCTGTTTGCCGGCAAGGGCAAGGTCGCCGAGATCGGCGAGGCGGTGCGCCTGCACGAAGCCGATGTCGTGGTGTTCAACCATGAGTTGTCGCCCGGCCAGCAACGCAACCTCGAGCGCACCCTGGAATGCCGCGTGGTAGACCGCAGCAGTCTGATTCTGGATATCTTTGCCCTGCGGGCCAAGAGCCACGAGGGCAAGCTCCAGGTCGAACTCGCCCAGCTTCAGCATCTGGCGACCCGACTGGTGCGCGGCTGGACTCACCTCGAGCGCCAGAAGGGAGGCATCGGTCTGCGCGGTCCGGGTGAAAAGCAACTTGAAACCGATCGTCGCCTGCTCGGCAAGCGTGTCGCCTTGCTCAAGGACCGCCTGAAGCAAATGGGACGCCAGCGCGAAGTGCGCAGACGTGCGCGCACTCGCGGCGAAGTATTGGCGATCTCCCTGGTCGGCTATACCAACGCCGGCAAGAGCACTCTGTTCAACGCCTTGACCAAGGCCGGGGCCTATGCCGCCGACCAACTCTTCGCCACGCTGGATACCACTTCGCGCCGACTCTTTATCGAAGGTGCGGGGCCGATCGTGCTCTCCGATACGGTCGGCTTCATCCGCGATCTGCCGCATGCCCTGGTGGCGGCTTTTCAGGCCACGCTTGAGGAGACTGCACAAGCCGACTTGCTGTTGCATGTGGTGGATGCCGCCAGTCCCGATCGCGACCAGCAGATCAAAGCGGTAGGCGCGGTATTGAAGGAGATCGGCGCGCTCGACGTGCCGCAGATCCTGGTGTGGAACAAGCTTGACCTGACCGCGGCAAGCCCCGCGATCGAGCGTGATGACTGTGGTAACATTTCGTTCGTTCGACTCAGTGCCCGCACGGGGGCCGGGATGTCCTTGCTGCGGGAGGCACTTGCTGAAACTGCAAGTCGGCACAAGGAATTTCCCGCCGCCGCAGCCTGATGGTTCCCTGACGTACTCCTCCTTCTTTGACTACCCAATCCAAAACAACGTGATCGCCGGAATCCTCATGTCTCTCAACGACCACGGCTGGGGCAACCAGCCCGGTGGTGGCAAGCGCGGCGGCGGCAATCAAGGCCCTCCCGATCTCGAAGAACTCTGGCGCGATTTCAATCGCCGTTTGTCCGGCCTGTTTGGCAACAAGGGCGGCGGTGGCGACAATGGCGGTGGCGATTCCGGCAACCGGATGCCATCGATCAGCCCGAGGCAGTTCGGCGGTGGTATCGGCATTATCCTGATGCTGGTGGCCGTGGTCTGGCTGGGCAGCAGCTTCTATATCGTGGATGCTTCCCAGCGTGGCGTGGTACTCCAGTTCGGCCGCTTCAAGGAAACCACCGAGCCCGGTCTGCGCTGGCGCTTGCCGTGGCCGATCCAGAGCCATGAAATCGTCAATGTCACCGGTGTGCGCACGGTCGAAGTCGGCTATCGCGGCTCGGACAAGAACAAGGTTCTGAAAGAGGCGCTGATGCTGACCGACGACGAGAATATCGTCAATGTTCAGTTTGCCGTGCAGTACCTGCTTTCCGACCCGCAGGCCTATTTGTTCAACAACCGTCATCCTGATGATACTGTCATGCAAGCGGCGGAAACCGCGATTCGCGAAGTGGTCGGCAAGAACAAGATGGACTTCGTGCTTTATGAGGGACGCGACCAGATCGCGGCGAATACGCAAAAGCTGATTCAGGATATTCTCGATCGCTACAAGACCGGCATTCTGATCCGATCGGTGAATATGCAGGGCACGCAGCCGCCGGAGCAGGTGCAGGCCGCCTTCGACGATGCGGTCAAGGCGGGGCAGGACCGCGAGCGGCAGAAGAACGAGGGCCAGGCCTACGCCAACGACGTGATTCCACGTGCGCGCGGCGCGGCCTCTCGCTTGATGGAGGAGGCCACCGGCTACCGTCAGCGCATCATCGTTACCGCCGAGGGCGATGCTTCGCGCTTCAAGCAGATCCTCACGGAATACAGCAAGGCGCCGGAAGTGACCCGCAGCCGCATGTACCTAGAAACCGTGCAGCAGGTGTACGCCAATACCAGCAAGGTGATGATCGATGCCAAGGGACCGGGGAACCTGCTCTATCTGCCGCTCGACAAACTGATGCAGGCAACTGCTGCCTCCGCTCCGCCGGCGGCCGCGGAAACCGCCGCAGTTCCACGCGGTCTCGTATCGGGATCAGCTGCGGCTACGCTGGATGCGCCGCCGCAGAACGAGCGCTCGGCGCCGGGTGATGCGCGGGCGCGCGGCAATCTTGGCTCGCGCGAACGGGGAGAACGTTGATGCAGCGCCATTTGTCGTTTGTCGCTTCATTCATATTCGGCCTACTCGTGTTGTTTGCGATGACGATTTTTACGGTCGACCAGCGTCAGTTCGCGATCATTTTCCAGCTGGGCGAAATCAAGGAAGTCGTTTCCGAGCCCGGACTCGCGTTCAAGTGGCCGCTGATCCAGAACGTGCGGATTTTCGACAAGCGCATTCTGACCATGGATTCGCCCGAACCGGAACGCTTCCTGACTGCCGAGAAAAAGCCGGTGCTGGTGGATTCATTTGTCAAATGGCGCATCCACGACGTCAAGCAATACTACATCTCGGTCGGCGGCGATGAGATGCTGGCCCGGACGCGGCTGTCGCAAACCGTCAATTCGGGCCTGCGCGAAGAGTTCGGCCGGCGCACGGTGCATGACGTGGTCTCCGGAGCTCGCGACGACATCATGGTTTCGGTAAAGAAGAAGGCCGATGCCGACATGCGCACGATCGGGGTGGAAATTGTCGACGTTCGCCTGAAGCGGGTCGACCTGCCGCCGGAAGTATCCGAATCGGTTTATCGCCGAATGGAAACCGAGCGCAAGCGGGTGGCCAATGAGTTGCGTTCCGAGGGGGCTGCGGAAGCCGAAAAGATCAAGGCCAACGCCGATCGTCAGCGCGAAGTGATCCTGGCCGAGGCCTATCGCGATGCACAGAAAATCAAGGGCGAGGGCGATGCCAAGGGTGCCGCAATCTACAATCGCGCCTTCGGCGAGAACCCCGAGTTCTATGCCTTCTATCGCAGTCTCGAAGCCTATCGTGGCAGCTTCAAGAGCAAGACTGACCTTCTCGTCGTCGAACCCAATTCCGAGTTCTTCAAGTATCTGAAGAGCAGCGGCAAGGGCAAGTGATTCGGGCAGGTGCGGCTTGAAATGCTGAATACCTTGCTGCTGGCTTTCGCCCTGATGCTGGTGATCGAAGGTCTCATGCCCTTTCTCGTGCCGCGCGTCTGGCGCGATACCTTCCGCCGTGTGACTGAACTGAGCGACGGGCAGATTCGCTTCATAGGATTGTCGTCGATGCTGGTCGGCGTCGTCCTGCTCACCGTATTTCGCTGACTCTCATGGCAAATAGGCGCTGGCTCCTGCCTGAAGCGATTGAAGACGTGCTGCCGCACGACGCGGTTCGCATCGAGTCCTTGCGGCGCAGCCTGCTTGATGAATTCGCCCGGCACGGCTATGAGTTCGTCATCCCGCCGCTGCTTGAGTATGTCGAATCCTTGCTGACCGGCAGTTCTCACGACCTCGATTTGCGCACCTTCAAGCTGGTGGATCAGATTTCCGGTCGCAGCATGGGCGTGCGTGCCGACATCACGCCGCAGGTTGCCCGCATCGATGCCCATCTGCTGAATCGCAGGGGCGTCACGCGGCTGTGCTATTGCGGCAGCGCGCTGCACACCCTGCCGGCCGGCTTCAATGCCACCCGTGAGCCGTTGCAGATCGGGGCCGAACTATACGGTCACGGAGGCCTGGAGGCAGACATCGAGGTGATTCGTCTGCTGGCGACCTCGCTCGGGATCTGCAATATCACCGCATCGCGCTTCGATCTCGGCCACGTTGCCGTGTTCCGCGCGTTGACCCGGAGTGCGGGTCTGGCGCCGCAGGCAGAAGAGGACCTGTTTGGCGCGCTGCAAGGCAAGGATGTGCCGACGGTGCGTGAACTTGTCGCCGGCCTGGCCGATCCTGTTCGCTCCGCACTACTGGCTCTGCCCGAACTGTACGGCGACCGGCGAGTGCTGGAGCGAGCGACGCAGATCCTGCCGGCTTTGCCGGAAATTACCGCAGCCCTGTCGGACCTGCGACGACTGGCGGATGCCCTGGCCGACCTGCCCTTAAGCTTCGACCTGGCAGACTTGCGTGGTTACCATTATCACAGCGGTGCCGCCTTTGCTGCCTATTGTGCCGGCAGTGCCAGTGCCGTGGCGCTGGGCGGTCGCTATGACGATTTTGGCCGCACCTACGGCCGTGCTCGACCGGCTACCGGTTTCTCCATGGACTTGCGTGAATTGGTGCGGCTGTCACCGGATGGTGAAGCACGCGGCGCAATTCTCGCTCCATGGCCCGAGGATGACGCCTTGCACGCAGAGGCCTTGCGCCTGCGTGCGCAGGGCGAGCGCGTGGTGCTGGCCCTGCCGGGTCATGAAGGCTCCTGGCGCGAAGCTGGCTGCGACCGGATTCTGGTGCGTAGCGGCGAAGACTGGATTATTGAATCCCTGAAGGAATATTGAAATGGCAAAGAACGTCGTAGTCGTCGGCACCCAGTGGGGCGACGAGGGCAAGGGCAAGATCGTCGATTGGCTGACCGATCACTCGCAAGGTGTGGTGCGCTTTCAGGGCGGTCACAACGCGGGTCACACGCTGGTCATCGGCGGCAAGAAAACCGTGCTGCATCTGGTCCCCTCCGGCATCCTGCGCGCCGGAGTCACCTGTTACATAGGCAACGGCGTCGTGCTGTCGCCCGAGGCGCTGATCAAGGAACTCGACGAACTTACGGCGGCCGGCATCGATGCCGAGGCGCGGTTGAAGATATCCGAAGCCTGTCCATTGATCCTGCCCTACCATCAGGCCATGGACGTGGCACGTGAGGTTGCACGCGGCAGCAACAAGATCGGTACCACCGGGCGTGGCATCGGTCCCGCCTACGAGGACAAGGTTGCGCGGCGCGGCCTTCGCCTGCAGGATCTGACCAAGCCGAAGCGTTTCGCGGAGCGGCTTGGCGAAATTCTCGAATACCACAACTTCGTCCTGAAGAATTTCCATGGTGCCGAGCCCGTGGATTTCCAGCAGGTCTACGATGGCGCCATGGCCATCGCGCCACGCATGACTCGAATGATCGCCGACGTCCCGCGTGCGCTCTACGATGCGCACAAGGCCGGGGCCAATCTGTTGTTCGAGGGTGCCCAAGGCACCCTGCTCGACATCGATCACGGCACCTATCCCTTCGTTACCTCCTCCAACTGTGTGGCCGGTGCCGCCGCTGCCGGTGCCGGGGTCGGGCCGGGCATGCTGCACTACATCCTCGGCATCACCAAGGCCTATACCACGCGGGTGGGCGGCGGCCCCTTCCCGACCGAGCTGTACGATGCATTGGACAAGCAGGACCCGGTGGGCAAGCACATGGCCACCAAGGGCCACGAATTCGGCGCCACCACGGGGCGCGCGCGCCGCTGTGGCTGGTTCGATGCCGCGGCCCTGAAGCGGGCGATCCAGATCAACGGTATCTCGGGGCTATGCATCACCAAACTGGACGTGCTCGATGGCGTCGAGGAACTCAAGATCTGCACCGGTTATCGCATCAATGGCAGCATTTCCGACATTCTGCCGGTGGGTGCGGATGACCTTGCGTGTTGTGAGCCCATCTACGAGTCGCTGCCCGGCTGGAAGGGCAGCACCGTCGGCGTCAAGACGCTGGACGGGCTGCCGGCCGAGGCGCGGGCCTACATTCGGCGCATGGAAGAGCTTTGCGATGTGCCGGTGGACATGATCTCGACCGGTCCGGATCGCGAAGAGACCATCGTTCTGAGGCATCCCTTCGAATAATAGGGACAGGAAAAAGAAAGGGCCACTGGAGAAAATCCGGCGGCCCTTGCTTTTTTCGTCATCGCATTACATGCTGGTGCCCAGGAAGGGACTCGAACCCCCACGCCTCGCAGCGCTAGTACCTGAAACTAGTGCGTCTACCAATTCCGCCACCTGGGCAGGCGCGAAACGAGGCGCGAATTCTAAAGGAAAAACCCAGATTGTCAAACAAGTCACTTAGCACCCACAAACTTTCAAAAATTCGTCGGGCCGATCCGCAGTTTGAGCGGGAAAAAGCGCAGTACGAGCATCCCCTGCCGAGCCGCGAATACATCCTGCAAACTCTGACGGCCCAAGGGGCGCCCCTGGAACTCGGGCGCCTGGTCGAATTGCTCGACGTGCAGCCATTTGAACTGGAGTCATTCCAGCGCCGCTTGGGGGCCATGGCGCGCGAGGCCCAACTGATGCAGAACCGGCGCGGTGATTGGCTGATCCCGGACAAGGCGGATCTGGTGCGCGGTCGTGTTGCCGGCCATCCGGATGGTTTTGGCTTTCTGATTCCCGAAGACGGTGGTGCCGACCTGTTTCTTTCCGCCAAGGAAATGGACAAGGTGCTACACGGCGACAAGGCGATTGCCCGGGTCATCGGTGTCGATCGCAAGGGGCGGCCGGAAGGCAAGATCGTCGAAGTCACCGAGCGCGCAAACCGGTTTGTGGTCGGGCGCGTGATCGAGGAGCACGGTGTGCGCTTTGTAGTTGCCGAGAATAAACGCATCAGCCAGGATATCCTGCTGGCGCCTCCCGAGAAAGGAGCCAAGAAGGCCCTCAAGGCGCAGTCCGGGCAGGTCGTGATGATCGAACTCATCGAACAGCCGAGCAAGCACGGACAGCCGATTGGCCGCCTGGTCGAGGTACTGGGCAACTACGCTGATCCCGGGATGGAAATCGAGATCGCCCTGCGCAAGCACGAACTGCCCTACGAGTTTTCGCCGGCCGCACTGGCCGAAACGAAAAAGCTGCCGGAGGCCGTTCGCAAATCGGACTGGAAGGGTCGCGAAGACCTCACCGGCTTGCCTCTGGTGACCATCGATGGCGAGACCGCCAGGGATTTCGACGATGCGGTGTTTTGCGAACCCAAGGGCAAGGGCTTTCGCCTTGTCGTGGCGATCGCCGACGTTTCGCACTATGTGACTGCCGGCGGTGACCTGGATGGGGATGCCTACGCGCGCGGCAACTCGGTGTACTTCCCGCGGCGCGTGATTCCCATGCTGCCGGAGAAGCTCTCCAACGGCCTGTGCTCGTTGAATCCGCAGGTCGAAAGGCTGTGCATGGTGTGCGACATGGAAATTGCCGGCACGGGAGCGATCAGGCGCTACCGGTTCTATCCTGCGGTGATGTTCTCGCACGCACGCCTGACCTACGAAGAAGTTGCGGCGGCGCTGTACGAGAAGAATGCAGAGGTGCGTGCGCGTCTGGAGCCGCTGTTGCCCCATCTGGAGGCACTGGATCTGCTTTATCGGCAATTGGCGAAGGAACGGGTCAAGCGCGGCGCGATTGATTTCGAGACTGTCGAAACGCGCATGATTTTCGATGATCACGGCAAGATCGAACGTATCGAGCCTTACGAGCGCAACGATGCGCATCGACTGATCGAGGAATGCATGCTGGCGGCCAATGTTTGCGCATCGGAGTTTCTGCGCGAATCTGAGCATCCGTCGCTGTATCGCGTGCATGAAGGTCCGACGACGGAGCGTCTGGTCAAGCTGCGCGATTTTCTCGGCACCTTTGGTTTCCAGTTGGGCGGTGGCGGCGAGCCAAAAGCCAAGGACTACGCCAAATTACTGGAGACCATCGGCCAGCGACCCGACCGGCAACTGCTGCAAACCGTGATGTTGCGCTCATTGCGCCAAGCCATCTACAGCCCCGATAATGTCGGTCATTTCGGCCTGGCGTATGAGAGCTACACTCATTTCACGTCGCCGATTCGCCGCTATCCCGATTTGTTGGTGCATCGGGCCATAAAGTCGGCGCTGGCGGGACGGCGCTACGAGCCGGCGGCGGGGGCAACTGCGTGGGAAGAAATAGGTCTGCAATGTTCGATGACCGAGCGTCGGGCGGATGAGGCCACGCGCGACGTCGAAGCCTGGCTCAAGTGCTTCTACATGAAGGACCGGGTCGGCGAAATCTTCGAAGGCAGTATTTCTTCGGTAGTGCCCTTCGGCATATTCGTGGCGCTGGATGGGGTTTTTGTCGAAGGCCTGGTCCATGTTTCCGAACTTGGCCAGGATTATTTTCATTTCGATGAAAAGTTGCATGCCATGGTCGGCGAACGCAGCGGCAGGCGCTTCCGCCTTGCCGACCGCGTGCGTGTGCAATTGACGCGGGTCGATATGGAAGCCAACAAGATTGATTTTCGCCTTGCCGACGTGGCACCTGTACATGGCAAGGCCAGGCACTGACAGGGAAGCAGTCTGGTATCGACCCATCACCTGATCTTGAAAGGAACTTTCAATGCACTCCGGATTTCTTGATCTTCCCTGGTGGGGTTACCTTCTGGCGACGCTTGCCATGACCCACGTCACCATCGCCGGTGTCACCATCTTCTTGCACCGGCATCAGGCACATCGCGCGCTGGAACTCGGTTCCGTGCCGAGCCATTTTTTCCGCCTGTGGCTCTGGCTGACAACCGGCATGGTCACTCGGGAGTGGGCGGCAATTCATCGCAAGCACCACGCCAAGTGCGAGACGCCGGAGGATCCGCACAGCCCGCAGGTGGTCGGCCTGAATCGTGTGCTGTGGACCGGCGTGTTTCTGTATGTGAAGGAGTCGCGCAATTCCGATACCACGGAGCGCTATGGGCACGGCACACCCGATGACTGGCTGGAACGGAAACTCTATACACCGCTGCACAAACTGGGTGTCGTCGTCATGCTGGGTATCGATGTCGCCTTGTTTGGTGTTTGGCCGGGTGTGCTGATCTGGGGCGTGCAGATGGTCTGGATTCCGTTCTGGGCGGCCGGCGTGGTGAACGGGATCGGCCATTTCTGGGGCTACAGGAATTTTGCCTGTGCGGATGCGTCGACCAACTTTTTCCCGCTGGGCATACTGATCGGCGGCGAGGAACTGCACAACAACCATCACGCTTTCGCCACTTCGGCCAAGCTGTCGAACAAGTGGTACGAATTTGACATCGGCTGGCTGTATATCCGGATGATGGAGTTGCTGGGTATGGCGCGAGTCAAGAAGGTGGCGCCCAAGCCCCGGCTTGGCGCAATTCGACCCGCCATCGATCTGGATATGCTGCAGGCGATTGTGACGCATCGCTACGACGTGCTGGCGAGATATCTCAAGACCCTGCGCCAGCTTGCCGCCGAGGAATTCAGTCAACTGAAGATCGACGCCAGCGAGGGCCGTATGATGAAACGCCTGCTGGGGGCAGACGGCGCCGCACTGCCAGAGCCGCAGAAAGAGCGTTTGACGGCCCTTCTCGCCAGAAGCGAACGTCTGGCCAGGGGCTATGCTATGCGCGCCGAACTGGAGGCCTTGTGGGCCCGTTCTTCAGCCTCCCACGATCAGTTGGTGAAACAATTACAGGATTGGGTGGCGCACGCCGAGCAAAGCGGTATTCGGCAGCTTGAGGAATTTTCACGGCGGCTGCGCAGCTACGCCGTCTGAAGCGGATCGCCAGCCAATAAAAAACCCGCCAGAGGCGGGTTCTTTATTGGCTCGGCCGAATTACTTCAGCTTCACTTCCTTGTAGGCGACATGCTTGCGCGCCTTCGGGTCATACTTCAAAAATTCCAGCTTTCCCGGGGTAGTCTTCTTGTTCTTCGTTGTCGTGTAGAAGTGTCCCGTGCCGGCTGTGGATTCCAGCTTGATCTTTTCGCGTCCGCCCTTGGCCATGATGCTTTCTCCTGATTAGACGCGCTCGCCGCGCTGACGCAGCTCGGCGAGGACAACGTCGATGCCCTTCTTGTCGATGATGCGCAGGCCGGCGTTCGACACGCGCAGACTGACCCAGCGGTTTTCGGTTTCGATCCAGAAGCGGCGGCTGTGCAGATTAGGCAGAAAGCGACGCTTGGTCTTGTTGTTGGCGTGGGATACGTTGTTCCCTACCATCGGGGCCTTGCCCGTCACTTGACATACGCGAGACATGTAGTGCTCCTGAATGCTGATTTCGCAAAGCAGGCTAGTTTACAAACAATCGACTGATAATTCAATCCCTTTTTTAAATCAATCCGCGTTCGGCGAAGGAAAGCGGTGCGGAGCCGCCGGCAACGATGAAATGATCCAGAAGTTTGACGTCGATTATCGCCAGGGCCTGCTTCAATGACGAAGTGAGCACTTCGTCGGCACGCGAAGGCTCGGCAAGGCCGGAGGGGTGATTGTGAGCCAGGATCACGGCGCCGGCGTTGTGCGCGAGAGCCCGTTTGACGACTTCGCGCGGATAAACGCTGGTTTGCGTCAGCGTGCCGCGAAACAATTCCTCGCTGGCGATCAGCCGATTCTGGGCATCCAGCCACAAGGCGACGAAGACTTCGTGCTGCAGATTGCCGAGGGACAGGCGCAGCCAGTCGCGAACGGCCTGTGGCGAGGCCAGTGCATCCTTAAGCTTGAGTGGGCCGGCAAGTGCGCGGCGTGCCAGTTCCAGCGTGGCGGCAAGTTGGGCTGCCTTGGCGGGGCCGATGCCGGGCAGGCGGGCAAGTTCCTTGGTGCTGGCGCCGCCGAGGGCCGCCAGATCGCCATCGAAGCTTGCCAGCAGTTCGCGGGCGAGATCCACGGCGCTTTTGCCACGGACGCCGACACGCAGAAAGATCGCCAGCAGTTCCGCGTCGGACAGCGCCGCTGCGCCTTGCAGGGCGAGTCGTTCGCGCGGGCGCTCTGCCGCGGGCCAATCGCGTATGGCCATGGTTTACAATCCCCGCTTGAGTGCCGATTGGCGGGATTTTAATGTCATGAATGAATTTCAGGGCAAACGCGTTGTGCTGGGGGTTACCGGCGGCGTCGCGGCTTACAAGGCAGCCGAACTGGTGCGCCTGCTGGTCAAGGCCGGAGCAGACGTGGATGTCGTACTGACGGCCGCCGGCGCCCAGTTCGTCGGTGCGGCCACTTTTCAGGCACTCAGCGGCCGCCGCGTATGGCAGGCGCTGTGGGATGAGCGCATGGACAACGGCATGGCGCACATCGACCTGACGCGCGGCGCGGCAGCCTTGCTGGTCGCTCCGGCGACGGCGGATTTTCTCGCCAAGCTGGCACACGGCTTTGCCGACGACCTGCTATCCACGCTTTGTCTGGCGCGGGATTGCCCCTTGCTGGTGGCGCCCGCCATGAACCGCCAGATGTGGGATAACCCGGCCACGCAACGCAATGTCGTGCAGCTAGGTGCGGACGGCGTCAGCGTTCTTGGCCCTGCGCACGGGGAACAGGCGTGTGGCGAAGTGGGCGACGGACGCATGCTGGAGGCCACCGAACTGTTCGACGATCTGTACGCCTCGCTGCAAGTCAAACCCCTGGCAGGCAAGCGCGTGTTGCTGACTGCCGGCCCCACCTTCGAAGCGCTCGATCCGGTGCGCGGTCTCACCAACTCGAGTTCGGGCAAGATGGGATTCGCGCTGGCGCGTGCCTGCGCCGAAGCCGGTGCAATGGTGACGCTGGTCGCCGGGCCGGTTACGCTCGCCACGCCACGCGGCGTACATCGCGTGGATGTGCAGAGCGCACTGCAAATGCGCGAGGCGGTGATGCAGGCGCTGCCCGGCCAGGATGTGTTCATCGGCGTCGCGGCGGTGGCCGACTACCGACCGCGGCAGGCGGCCGAGCACAAGATCAAGAAGGGGAGTGGTAGCCTGGCGCTGGAACTCCAAGCCAATCCGGATATTCTCGCCGAAGTGGCGGCACTGCCTGACGCTCCATTCTGCGTCGGCTTCGCCGCCGAGAGCCAGAATTTGGAGGCCTACGCGGAAGGCAAGCGCGTGGCGAAAAGACTCGCGCTGGTGGTTGGAAACCTGGTCCAGGACGGACTGGGCGGCGACAGCAATGCGGTGACCCTGTTCGATGCGGCCGGTGCCCATGTGCTGCCGCCCGCGGACAAGCCCGAGGTGGCGCGCGGTATCGTCACGCATATCGTCCGTCTGATGGAGAAACCGCATGGCAAGTATTGATCTCAAGTTGCTCGACGCCCGTCTGAAGGACGAGCGATACGCGCCGCAGTACGCGACACCAGGATCGGCCGGGATCGATCTGCGCGCCTGCATCGAAATGGCGATAAAAATCCATCCGGGCGAAACCATCCTTATCCCCACCGGCATAGCGATCCATTTGTCCGATCCGGGTTTGGCGGCAATGATCCTGCCGCGTTCCGGCCTGGGCCACAAACACGGCATCGTGCTGGGCAATCTGGTGGGATTGATTGATTCGGACTACCAGGGCGAAATTTTCGTGTCAACCTGGAATCGCGGTCACGACACTTTCACGCTGAATCCAATGGATCGTCTGGCGCAACTGGTGGTGGTGCCGGTGGTGCAGGTGGCCTTCAATGTCGTCGATGAATTTCCGGCCAGCGAACGCGGTGCCGGCGGCTTCGGCAGCACGGGGCATCAATAGACGGCGGAAACACTTTGGGCAAATGCGCAGGAATGCGCATGCCAAAAACAAACCCCGCCATGCGGCGGGGTTTATACAGCTTGCTGCTGATGCAGATCAGGTCGACATTTCGGTCAAGATGTTCTTCAGCCAGCTTTCAGCATAGATTGCCTCGATCTCGGACAGGTCGGGCGAGACGCCGACCGAGCCGGGCACTGCGATGATCGCGTTCTTCGCCTTGTCCACCTTGTAGACCCCGGTTACCTCGACCGCTTCTTTCGCGGAGAGGAAGCTGTAACAGGTGTTGATGCCGGAGAAGTCGACCAGCTCCTTGCCGTTCATCGTGTTGACGATGTTGGTGGCGCAGGCCTTGGCTTCCGAGTTGGCCGAGTAACCCGACTTGGGCATGGCGCCGGCCACGCAGGCGTCGCCGATGACGTGGATACCCTTGTGTATGGTTGACTCGAAGGTCGTCGGATTGACCGGGCACCAGTTCTTGTCGGCGCCCACTAAGCCCGCTGCCACGGCGATGTGGCCGGCACGTTGCGGCGGAATCAGGTTGATCACATCTCCCTTGACGTCTTCGATGCCCTCGATCGTTACCATCTTCTTGCCGGCATTGACTTCGGTGACCTTCTTCGCCGGGCGGTAGTCGATAATGCCCTCGTAGTGCTTCTTCCAGCCCTTCTTGAACAAGCCGGCCTTGGAAACGATATCGGGGTTGGCGTCGAGGACGATGATCTTTGACTTCGGCTTGTGCTGCTTGAGGAACATCGCGATCATGCTGGTCCGTTCATACGGTCCCGGGGGGCAGCGGAAGGGCGCCAGGGGGATCGATAGGACCACGGTCCCGCCTGCGGGCATGGCTTCCAATTGCTTGCGCAGCAATACGGTTTGCGGACCGGCCTTCCAGGCATGGGGGATGGTTTCCGGTGTGCTCTTCGCGTCGTAGCCCTTGATTTCCTCGGTGCGGAAGTCGATGCCGGGAGAAAGAACCAGCCGGTCATAGGTCACTTCACCGCTGGAAGTCATTACGATTTTTTTCGCGGCGTCGATCCCGGTGACCTCTGCCTGAAGCACCTTGACGCCGTGGTTGGTCGTCAGTTTGTCGTACTTGATGGTCAGCGGCGAAAGGTCTTTCATGAGACCGCCGATGTACAGGTTGCTGAAGGGACAGGAAACGAAGTGGTCATTGCGTTCGATCAGTACCACCTCGATGGAGGAATCCATCATGCGGATGTACTTCGCTGCAATCGTGCCGCCGTAGCCGCCGCCAACCACAACCACACGCCGTCCGCCAGTGGGGCCACTGAGTCCGCCGCCGGTACCGGCACAGGCCGCCAATGCGAGGCTGGAGGCACCGCCCAGCAGCTTGATGAAATTTCTGCGATCCAGAGTCATATTCGTTCCCCCTTATTTAACGCTGGCGTAGAAGTGCAATAGGGCGTCCAGATCCTGCTTGGACATCGGCTTGACCTTCTCTTCCATTTTTTCCGGCATCTTGCGCTTGCCCGACAGGTAGTCCGCCATCTGAATCTGCAGATAGGGCAGCCACTGGCTGGCCATCGCCGGTGTATCGTCCTTGCCTTCCTTGCCGTCCTCGATGTGGCAACGGCCGCAATTGGTTTCCTGCAGGCTGGCACCCTTGGCGATCTTCGCCTTGTCGAGGGTCTGATTGGTCGCATGCAGTTTCTGCTTGGAGAAGTACTCGCCCATGGCGACGAAATCGGCATCGCTGAAACCCTTCGCCAGGCGCCCCATGACCGTTGTCGGGCGCGCGCCGCTCTTGAATTTCTTCATGGCGTCGACGATGGCTTCCTTCGACTGACCGGCCAGACTCGGCATGCTTGGCCCGGCGCTGCCGCCGTTGGTGCCATGACAGCCGGCGCAGGCATTGGACAGCATCGCCGCCGTGGGCGGTGCCGCCTGCGCCATTGCGGATATCGCCAGGGCGCCGGTGGCCAGCGCCCATCCTCTCCACTTCATCGTCATTTTTGTCTCCTCCTTGGTATTGATGAAAGTACTGCTCGCACAAAACCGTTTGCAGCTGTTATTGTTTTTGTATATCGATATAGCTCTTTACGCCAGGATTTGGTTTGTCCAGGCCAAACTGATAGCCGAGCGAAACATAGTGGAAGCGTGCATTGGTGTAGTCCTCATGCACGGCGAAGCCGAAGTTATACACCTTGTCGGCGGTAATGGTATGGTCGCCCTTGCCGCTGCCGGCCAGGGTTCGTTCAAGGGTTACCACCCACTTGTTGCCTTCCTTCTTGCCTTCCGCCTTGACCAAAGCCTTGCCACCTTCCATGTGGCGGGCCTCGGCGACATAACCGTCGACCAGTCCTTTTTCACCGCTGCGGTATTGCATCAGGTCCATGAACTTGCCTGAGGCCAGATCGCCGTTCTTTATGTGTTTGGTCTTCTTGTCGTCCTTGGCGTCCTTCATGGTGCGCAGGTCGGTATGGCAGGTTGCCCAGCAGCCATTGATTTCGCTGCCTTCGACCGTGCCGCCGCCGTCGAACATCATGGTCAGCTTGACTTCATTCTTGGTGTCGAGCTTCTTGGTGCCGGTCTTGGGGGGAACCCATTCGAAGCGGAAGTAGATCTTGCTGCCATCATGGGCCGCCTGGAACATCACCGGGATCGATCCTGCCTTGCCGGCTGGCGGCGTGGGCTCAAGTACAGTCTTGGAACTGCCGACTGGCTTGCCGGCAACGATATTCGCGCCGATCTCATGGGCGTCGCCCTCGTGGCATTTTGCGCACGGGCGCTTCTTGTCCACGATATCCGGTACCGCCGAATGGTCGGGCTTGTTCATCACCCATTCCAGCGAGGATTGACCCGGATAGAACAAAGTCATCTTGCGCGGGGGAATCTTGCTCCAGTCGGGAGCTGCGAATGCCCCACCGGCAAGCAGCGCGCCCGTTACGACAAATGCAATCTTCTTCATAATCTCATTCCTCTAGCAATGCACTGAAATTCGTCAGCTTTCCTTCTTGGCCGCCTTTGCGGCTTCTTCTTGTTCCAGCAACTGATGCACCGGCTTGTGGGCGATGCCCTTGTGACAATCGATGCAGGTCTTGCCATCCTCGATCGCGCCTTCGTGCTTGACCACCGAGCGGTCTTTCTGCTTTTCCGGGTCCATGGTCTTGAAGTCGTGGCAGTTGCGGCATTCTTTCGAGTCCCGGTCCTTCATTCTTTCCCAGACCCGCTTGGCCATCGTCAGGCGGTAGGCCTCAAACTTCTCCGGTGTATCGACTGTTCCCTGAATGTGGCCGACCACGTCGCGGGCGGCCATGATCTTCTGCACGGATTTGAATACGTAGTCGGTCGGCGTCTTGCTGCTGGCCACATGGCAGTCGGCACACTGTACCGTGGTGCCGCTGCGATTCTTGTAATGGACCGTCTTCTTCAATTCCTCGAAGGGAATCGTCATTTCGTGGCAGGACATGCAGAACTCGGAACGGTTGGTCCATTCCATGCCGGTGTTGAGGCCGCCCCAGACAATCACGCCGCCAAGCACGCCGATTACGATCATGCGCAGCATGGAGCATTTAGGCGGGTTCAGAAGGCAACGGAAAACCCCGTCTTTGCATTCGGTCTTTTGAGTTTCATCAGCCATTATTCAAATCCAAATGGTCCGTAAGCCGAAAGCGGCAAAACGTCGAATTTCGAGTCAAATGGAAATGGCTAGGCGTGCAGAACTTCGACCGAGGACCTGATGCCAGTCCACAAGCGGACTGACCCTAGTTTCTGCCCCACCCATCTCCCCCTGCGACGATTTATTTACGTCATTATTAGTCGCAGGGGGATTATTGCAGACCGTGCCCGATAGAGTGCACAAAAAAAAATGATTGCCCCATCGAGAAGGTTGCTTTTGGTGTCATCAATGTCAGCCGGTCTGCACGCAGCCATGCCTGCCAGACCCCTGCAGCAAAAAACGGCACCCTCCTCGTGGAGAATGCCGTTTGCTGACTGCATGGAATCCTTGTGCGTCATGGGCGCCGTGTCGCCAGCGCCAACTCTTGGATTTTCCCGGGATGCGATGCGTACTCGATGCGTAGTTACTCCATCGCCTCATACAACGGCAGCGTGAGGAATTCGGGATAGTTGTCGGCGAGCGACATCTCTTCGAAGATCTTCGCCGCCTGGTCGTAGGTCTCGGTCATTTCGCCCTGGGCGGTGACGGTGGCCTTGACCTTCGTCAGCTCCTCGGGAATGAAGCCACGCACCATGTCGGCGGTGACCTTGCGCCCGTCATCGAGCTTGCCCTTGGGGCTAACTACCCACTGCCACACCTGCGAGCGGCTGATTTCCGCCGTGGCGGCGTCTTCCATCAGGTTGTGAATCGGCACGCAGCCGTTGCCGGCAAGCCAGCTGCCGAGGTAATGGATGCCGACGTTGATGTTGTTGCGCACGCCGACTTCGGTGATCGGCTGCTCGGGCTGGAAGTCGAGCCAGTCCTTGGGACCGAAATTTTCGTCGCGCTGCTTTTCCCACTGGTTGGGACGCTCGCCCAGTACCTTCTGGAACTCTTCGGCGGCGATCGGCACCAGGCCGGGATGGGCCACCCAGCCGCCGTCGAAGCCGTCGTTGGCGTCGCGCGTCTTGTCGTGGCGGATGCCGGCCAGCGCCTTCTCGTTGGCCACCGGGTCGTTCTTGATCGGGATCAGCGCGCTCATGCCGCCGATGGCCGGAGCACCGCGCTTGTGGCAGGCCTTGACCAGTGCCAGCGCGTAGCTGCGCATGAAGGGCACTTCCATGGTGATGGCGCCGCGATTGGCAAGGCAGAAGTCCTTGTTGCGCTTGAACTTCTTGATGCAGGAAAAGATGTAGTCCCAGCGTCCCGCGTTGAGGCCGGCGCTGTGCTCGCGCAGTTCATAGAGAATTTCTTCGAGTTCGAAGGTGGCGAGGATGGTCTCGATCAGCACCGTGGCCTTGATCGTGCCCTGCGGCAGGCCGATTTCATTTTGCGCCATGACGAACACATCATTCCACAGGCGGGCTTCGAGATGGCTTTCCATCTTCGGCAGATAGAAGTAGGGGCCGGCGCCGCGGGCGAGCTGTTCCTTGGCGTTGTGGAAGAGGAACAGGGCGAAATCGAAAATCCCGCCGGAGACGCGCTGGCCGTCGATCAGCACATGCTTCTCGTCGAGGTGCCAGCCGCGCGGCCGCACTTGCAGGGTGGCTATCTTGTCGTTGAGCTTGTATTCCTTGCCGGCTTCGTTCTTGAAGCTGAGTTCGCGGCGGATCGCCTTGTAGAGGTTGACCTGGCCCTGGATCTGGTTGTCCCACTTCGGGCTGTTGGAATCCTCGAAGTCGGTCATGTAGCTGTCGGCGCCGGAGTTGTAGGCGTTGATGATCATCTTGGCTTCGACCGGGCCGGTGATCTCGGTGCGGCGGCGCTCCAGCGCCTTTGGCAGCGGCGCAATCTTCCAGTCGCCTGCGCGGACGTGTTCGGTTTCAGGCAGGAAGTCGGGCATTTCGCCGGCATCGATGCGGGCCTGGCGGGCGACGCGGGCCTTGAGCAGTTCCTGGCGGCGCGGCTCGAAGGCGCGGTGCAGTTTGGCGACCAGCGCCATTGCTTCGGGCGCAAGAATCTTGGCGTATTCGGCCGTGATGGCGGCGTTGATCTGGATACCGGCGGGCAGGCTCATGAGGGACTCCTTGATGTGGATTTCTAAAGTCCTCGAATTGTATTCTTGCTCAATTCGATAGAGAAGCTATCATTCGATCAAATGATTATTTACTAATAATATCGAATGGATCAGTTTAAGCAGATTTCTGCCTTTGTTGGCGTCGCAAGTCGCGGCAGCATGTCGGCCACCGCCCGCGCCGAGGGTGTTACGCCGGCCATCATCGGCCGGCGGTTGGACGCGCTGGAAGAGCGGCTCGGCGTCAAGTTGTTGTTGCGCACCACACGGCGGATTTCGCTGACCTTCGAGGGTGCGGCATTTCTCGAAGATTGCCAGCGCATCCTGCGCGAGTTGGCGGATGCAGAGGGCGCGGTGAGTCTGGGTGGAATTCGCCCCGGCGGGCATTTGAAGATATCGGCCCCCGCCGGATTCGGGCGGCGTCACGTGGCGCCGCTATTGACGCGCTTCATTGAAGAAAATCCCGACGTTACGGTGCGGCTCGACCTGTCCGACCGCATCGTCGATCTGGTGGAGGAGAACGTGGACTGCGCGATCCGCATCGGCGAACTGGCGGATTCGAGCCTGATCAGCATACGGTTGGGCGAAATGCGGCGTGTGGTGGTTGCCAGTCCGAGTTACATCGCGCAATTCGGCGTACCGCCAGCACCAACTTTTCTGGCCGAGCATAATTGCCTGTCGCTGCGCCAGCAACGCGGCTGGACGCTACGCGTGGAGGGCGAGGTACGGGTGGTCAAAGTGAGCGGCAAGTTGGAGTGCAACGATGGCGCGGTGCTTCATGATTGGGCACTGGCCGGGAAGGGCTTGGCCTGGCGGTCCCTGTGGGAGGTCGGGGCCGATATCGAGGCGGGGCGGCTGGTGACGGTACTCGACGACTTCGCCGCGCCACCGGTGGGTATCCACGCCGTGGTGCCGCAGCGCCGGCATCTGCCGCTGCGCGTGAGGTTGTTCATCGATCTGCTAAAGGCCAACTGGCGCGATCCGGCCTATTGGGCGGCTTCGGCCGGCGCATAGATGATCGAAAGTCGCGGGTTATGGCAAGGCCTGCCGCAGGAAGCCGTCCAGTTGCCGGACCCAAGTCTCCCGGCCAAAGACGAAACCGTCATTGTGGCCGCCTTCGATTTCAAGAAACTGCTTGGGCTGGCGGGCGGCGTCGAATAATCGTCGACCATGATTGTAGGGAATGATGTCGTCGCTGCGGCTGTGGATCACGAGTAGCGGACAGTTGATTTGAGAAAGACGTTCCAGATTGTCATAGCGTATATGGGCAAGCCAGCGTATTGGCAGCAGTGGATAAAGGTCGGCGCCCATGTCGGGGACGGAAGTGAAGGTCGACGCCAGCACCAGCGCGCCGGGCCGATTCTTCGCCGCCATTCGTGCGGCGACTCCGCCACCCAGCGATTCGCCAAAGAGGACGATGCGCTCGGCAGGGAATCCGAGCTCTTGTGTGGCATGGCGCCAGGCGGCTTCCGCATCCAGGTAAGTACCTTCCTCCGACGGGTTTCCACTGCTGAGGCCGTAACCACGGTAGTCAATGATCAGAGTCGCCAGGCCCAGATCGTGGAACATGCGCAGATAGTCGAGCCGATGCGCAATATTGCCGGCGTTGCCGTGGAAGAAGACCACCAGGCCTCGCGCCCCAGGTTTCGTGCCGGCCGGCACAAACCAGCCATCGAGGGTTTCACCGTCGGAAGTGGCCAGTTTCAGTGGGGTGAATGGCAGACCAATCTCCGCCGGGCTGGCTTGGAATCCGCGATCGATCTCGGGCAGGAACACCAGGGATGCCTGCTTGAAATAGATCAGGGCCATCAAGCCCAGATAGACCAGCAGAACAATCTGGAGTGCTGACCACAACATCGAAGGGACCTTCTTTGGGAGCCTGGCAGTCATTGATGAGTCAAATGCGAGCGCATGGTTCGTCGGCAAATCACGCGACTACTCTAAACCACAAAAAAGCCGCACCGGTTTCCCGGTGCGGCTTTCTGATGAATTGCTGCCGAGTATTGCTTAGTGGAACTGCTCTTCTTCGGTCGAGCCGTGCAGCGCGGTGACAGAAGAAGCGCCGCCCTGGATCACGGTGGTGACGTCGTCGAAGTAGCCAACACCAACTTCCTGTTGGTGCGACACGAAGGTGTAGCCCTGCTCGCGCGCCTTGAATTCCGGCTCCTGCACCATTTCGACGTAGTGCTTCATACCTTCGCCGCGGGCGTAGGCGTGAGCAAATTCAAAAGTGTTGAACCAGTTGATATGGATGCCGGCCAGCGTGATGAACTGGTACTTGTAGCCCATGGCCGATAGTTCGTCCTGGAACTTGGCGATGGTCTTGTCGTCGAGGTTCTTCTTCCAGTTGAAAGACGGCGAGCAGTTATAGGCCAGCAGTTTGCCGGGAGACTTGGCCTGAACCGCTTGGGCGAACTCGCGGGCGAAGCCGACGTCAGGTTTGCCGGTCTCGCACCAGACCAGGTCGGCGTAGGGCGCGTAGGCGACGCCGCGGCTGATGGATTGCTCAAGGCCGTTCTTGACGCGGTAGAAACCTTCCGGGGTGCGCTCGCCGGTGCAGAACGGTTTGTCGTTTGCGTCGTGATCGGAGGTCAGCAGGTTGGCGGCCTCGGCGTCGGTACGGGCCAGAATGAGGGTGGGAACGCCCATCGTATCGGCGGCGAAACGGGCAGAGATCAGCTTCTCGACAGCTTCCTGAGTCGACACGAGAACCTTGCCGCCCATGTGGCCGCACTTCTTGACGGCAGCCAGTTGGTCTTCGAAATGCACGGCCGCTGCGCCGGCGGTGATCATGTTCTTCATCAGTTCAAAGGCATTGAGCACGCCGCCAAAGCCGGCTTCCGCATCGGCCACGATGGGAAGGAAGTAGTCGATGAATTCCTTGTCGCCGGGATTGATCCCGCGCGACCACTGAATTTCATCGGCGCGCTTGAATGTGTTGTTGATGCGGCGAACCATGGTCGGCACCGAGTCGTAGGCGTACAGCGACTGGTCGGGGTACATGGTCTCGGACGTGTTGCCGTCGGCGGCGACCTGCCAGCCGGAAAGGTAGACGGCTTCGAGGCCGGCCTTCGCCTGCTGCATCGCCTGACCGGCAGTGATGGCGCCGAAGGAATTCACATAGCCTTTCTTGGCGGTGCCGTTAACCAGTGACCAGAGTTTTTCCGCACCGCGGTGGGCGAGCGTGTGTTCGATGGGGAAGGTGCCACGCAGGCGAACGACATCTTCGGCGCTGTATCCGCGCTTGATGCCTTTCCAGCGGGGGTTTTCAGCCCAGTCCTTGGCCAGGGCTGCGGCTTGTGCTTTACGATCACTCATGTTCAATCCTCTGCAGGGTCGTTGTCGAAGGGGATGCTCCAAGTAAGAGCATTCTTCACAGTATAAAGAGGATTTTGCGTTGCAGCAATAGTCTTATATAAGACTTGAATAAATTTTTTATTGTTATTTAACAATAAATTGAAGAATCTATTTCGTACTGTGGAAAGCGTTTCGCGATAGTAAAGGATTTTCGAGAGTGCTGATATATGTCTTATATAAGACCTAGCGCTGATGGAGTGCGATTGCACTGACAATTAGGCCATCTTCGTCTGCATATAGCCATTCGCCGGGGATGAAAGTGACGCCGCCAAAGCTGAGAGGAATCTCAGCTTCGCCGACGTTTCTTTTAATGGTCTTCATCGGGTGCGTGTCGATCGCAAACACGCCGATGTCCATCTCGCCTATGGCTCGGGAATCGCGGATACAACCATAGACGATGATGCCGGCCCAGTTGTTCTTGACGCCCAGCGCAGCAAGTTGATCGCCGACCAGCGCGCGGCGCAGGCTCCCGCCACCATCAATCACCAGAACCCGGCCGTCGCCCGGCGACTCGAGTGCTTGACGTACCAGTGAGTTGTCTTCGAAAAGCTTGAGTGTTGCGATGCGGCCAAAGAAAGCGGGGCGTCCGCCAAAGCTGTTGAACATGGGTTCAACGACGCGTACCTGGCCTTCGTTGGCGTCGCAGAGATCGGTTGTTAGCAGGTCCATGATGGAAAAAGTATTAAATGTTCAACCAATAATCACGCCGCGGGCAACGACGCCCTTGGGCAACGATATTCGGGACAAGCTAGATCGGCGAAGGAATTGCAGGCGTATTGACCGTATTTTCGTAGCTGAGTTTGACTTTCTCGTGCTCGTCGAGATCGATGGTGACCCGTCCGCCATGCACCAGCCTGCCGAACAGCAGTTCGTCGGCCAGTGCGGAGCGGATTGTGTCCTGGATCAGCCGCGCCATGGGCCTTGCGCCCATCAGTGGATCGAAGCCTTTTTCCGCCAGCCAGGCGCGCAGCGCGTCGGTGAAGATAGCTTCCACCTTCTTTTCATGCAACTGACCTTCCAACTGCATGAGGAACTTGTCGACGACGCGCAGGATGATCTCTGCGTCGAGGGCGCGGAACGAGATGATTGCATCCAGCCGATTACGGAACTCCGGCGTAAACATGCGCTTGATATCGGCCATCTCATCGCCCTGGCCCTTGTTGGTGGTGAAACCGATACTGGTCTTCTGCAGCGCTTCGGCGCCGGCATTGGTGGTCATGACGATCACCACATTGCGGAAATCGGCTTTGCGGCCGTTATTGTCGGTCAAGGTGCCGTGATCCATCACTTGCAGCAGGATGTTGAACACTTCCGGATGGGCCTTCTCGATTTCATCCAGAAGCAGTACCGCATGCGGCTTCTTGGTCACCGCTTCGGTGAGCAATCCTCCCTGGTCGAAGCCGACGTATCCTGGCGGCGCGCCTATCAGCCTGCTCACGGCATGACGCTCCATGTATTCCGACATGTCGAAACGGATCAATTCGATGCCCATACCGTAGGCCAACTGGCGTGCCACCTCGGTCTTGCCAACACCCGTGGGACCGGAGAACAGGAAGCAACCGATGGGCTTTTGCGGGTCGCCCAGTCCGGAACGAGACATCTTGATGGCTTTGGCCAAGGCATCGATCGCGGCTTCCTGGCCGAACACCATGTTCTTCAAGTCGCGGTCGAGGTTCTTCAAGGCCGAACGGTCGTCAGCCGAAACATGCTGTGGCGGGATGCGGGCGATCTTGGCGACTATGTCCTCGATTTCGAGCTTGCCGATGGTCTTTTTCTGTTTTGATTTCGGCAGAATGCGTTGGGCGGCGCCCGCTTCATCGATTACGTCGATCGCCTTGTCCGGCAGGTGACGGTCGTTGATGTATTTGGCGGCTAGCTCAGCGGCGCTGGAAATAGCGGCGGCAGAATATTTGACGCCGTGATGCTCTTCAAAGCGAGATTTGAGGCCGCGCAGAATCGAGACGGTTTCATCGACCGAGGGCTCATCGACATCGACTTTCTGGAAGCGCCGGGACAGCGCGTGGTCCTTCTCGAATACTCCACGAAACTCGGTGTAGGTGGTGGCGCCAATACACTTCAACGCCCCGGACGACAAGGCCGGCTTAAGCAGATTGGAGGCATCCATCGTCCCGCCGGATGCTGCGCCGGCGCCGATCAGGGTGTGGATCTCGTCTATGAACAGGATGGCGTTCGGGTTATCTGCCAATTGCTTGAGGACGCCCTTCAGGCGCTGTTCGAAATCGCCGCGATACTTGGTACCGGCCAGGAGTGCCCCCATGTCAAGGCAGTACACCGTTGCATTGGCAAGAATCTCCGGGACGCGTCCTTCGACTATGTGGCGTGCAAGTCCCTCGGCAATCGCGGTCTTGCCGACTCCTGCCTCGCCGACCAGCAGCGGGTTGTTCTTGCGGCGACGGCAAAGCGTCTGGATCACTCGTTCCAGTTCCCGGTCGCGGCCGATCAGCGGATCGATCTTGCCGGTTAGGGCCAACTGGTTGAGGTTCTGGGTGAAGCTTTCCAGCGCTCCGCCTTTTTCCTGGGCCTCGCCTTCGGTTTCTGCCGGCTCTTCCTTGCTCTTGGTCTGCGGAGTCTTGGTTATGCCGTGGGAAATAAAATTCACCACATCCAGTCGCGTGATGTTCTGTCGTTGCAGGAAGAACACCGCGTGCGAGTCCTTTTCGCCGAAAATGGCTACCAGTACGTTGGCTCCGGTGACTTCCTTTTTTCCCGACGACTGCACATGCAGAATCGCGCGCTGGATAACACGTTGAAAACCGAGTGTCGGTTGTGTATCGATTTCCTCGTTGCCGGCAACGGTCGGCGTGTGCTCGTTGATGAACGTCATCAATTCCTTGCGCAGCGCTTCAACGTCGGCCGCGCAGGCGCGCAACACTTCTGCTGCGGAGGGATTGTCCAGCAAGGCCAGCAGTAGATGTTCGACAGTGATGAACTCATGGCGCTTCTGTCGAGCTTCGACAAAGGCCATGTGCAAGCTGACTTCAAGTTCCTGGGCAATCATCAATTTTCCTCCATCACGCAAGCTAGCGGGTGTTGGTGTCGACGTGAAAACTCGCTCACCTGTTCAACCTTTGTCGCAGCCACATCGCGAGGATACACTCCGCAGGCACCCTTTCCTTCGCGATGCACCTTGAGCATGACTTGCGTCGATTGTTCACGCGACAAACCAAAAAACTTCTCCAGCACTATCACCACGAAATCCATCGGCGTGAAATCGTCGTTCAGCAGCAATACCTTGTACATCGGCGGCGGTTTGGTACGACTCTGCTCTGGCGCCAGTACAGCGCCACTCTCCGGCCCGGCTTGCTTGCGTGTAACCATAGCTGGATTCTAATGTGATTCCTGTGCAGTTCAACACCAAGAAAAGGAGGGGAATAGGACTCCGATGGATTGGTATTTTGGGGTGTTCAGCCAATATGCAAGGGATGGGCCTGTGCGATGCAGCATCGAAAGTTGTTGACGCTGCTTGACAATGTGCGTAAAACGCGAAACGTGTTTAGTTCAAATTCCCCCGCAGTGACCTACGGTCGTCTCACAGTCTGTCAAATTGCAGCTCCTCTGAATCGCCGCTTGGCCCCCTCTGCTTTACCGAACTTGAACTTCAAACATGCCCCGGCCGGGGTGCGGTGTTTTGCAGCCCGCAGCGGTGGCCGATTCGTTCGTTTTTGATTAAGGAAAAAGTTACATGGCAACTGGTACTGTTAAGTGGTTCAACGACGCCAAGGGTTTTGGTTTTATTACCCCGGATGACGGCAGCGAGGATTTGTTCGCGCATTTCTCGGCCATCAATATGGCTGGCTTCAAGTCCCTGAAGGAAGGTGACAAGGTAACTTTTGACGTGGTGCAAGGCCCCAAGGGCAAGCAGGCGTCAAACATTCAGAAGCCTTGATTTCGGCTCCCGGGTAATACCGGTTCCGATAAGGCAAAGCCCGCCCGACTTACGTCGGGCGGGCTTTGTTTTTTATTACAGATGGCGGATCGTTAATTACATGCGATCAATCATTGCCTGGCCAAATGCCGAGCACTTCACTTCCTTGGCACCTTCCATCAGGCGGGCGAAATCGTAGGTCACGACCTTGTCGCCGATGGCAGCTTCCATTGACTTGATGATGAGGTCCGCCGCTTCGGTCCAGCCCATGTGGCGCAGCATCATTTCGGCCGAGAGGATCAGCGAACCCGGATTTACGTAATCCTTACCGGCATATTTCGGCGCCGTGCCGTGGGTCGCTTCGAAGCAGGCGTAGAGATCCGAAATGTTGGCACCCGGGGCAATCCCGATACCCCCAACCTGGGCTGCCAGAGCATCGGAAATGTAGTCGCCGTTCAGGTTGAGTGTGGCGATCACGTCATACTCCGCCGGGCGCAACAGAATCTGCTGCAGGAAGGCATCGGCAATGGCGTCTTTGATGACGATGCCGTTGGGCAGCTTCAGCCACGGGCCGCCGTCGATTTCCACGCCGCCAAATTCGTTTTTCGCCAGGGCATAGGCCCAGTCGCGGAACCCGCCCTCGGTGTACTTCATGATGTTGCCCTTATGCACAATCGTGACCGACTTGCGCTTGTTGGCGATTGCGTAGTTCACGGCGGCCCGCATCAGGCGTTCGGTGCCTTCGCGCGAAACCGGTTTGATGCCGATGCCCGAAGTATTGGGAAAACGAATCTTCGTTACTCCCATTTCTTCCTGCAGGAATTTAATGAGCTTTTTTGCGGGCGCAGATTCGGCCTGCCATTCGATGCCGCAATAGATGTCCTCGGTGTTCTCGCGGTAGATCACCATGTCGGTCTTGCTCGGATCCTTCAGCGGCGAGGGGATGCCTCTGAAATAGCGCACCGGGCGCACGCACTGGTATAAATCCATCTCCTGGCGCAAGGCAACATTGAGCGAACGGATGCCGCCGCCGACCGGAGTGGTTAGAGGTCCCTTGATGGAGACCGAGTAGTCCTTGCATGCGGTGATCGTCTCCGCCGGCAGCCAGACATCCGGCCCATATAGCCGGGTGGCCTTTTCTCCGGCATAAACTTCCATCCATGAAATCTTGCGCTTGCCACCATATGATTTCAGGACCGCAGCGTCCACGACTTTCTGCATGACCGGGGTGATGTCAACGCCAATGCCATCGCCCTCGATGAAAGGAATGATGGGATTGTCGGGGGTCGGCTGCCCGGGAACAATTTTCTGGCCTTGTGCGGGAACCTTGATTAGGGAAGTGCTCATGCCTGCTCCGTTATTAATGGTGTGTTGAGAATCGAGAGGGATGCGGGATATATCAATTTTTATTATGCTCCAAAAAGCTGGCCTCCTCCAGCCATCGTTGCGCAAGGAAAGCCGCTGCGGGGCGCACTGTTAGAATCGCCACGATCAAGCCTAACCAAATTCGCACCATGTTCGCTGGCTCATCCGATGACCTGATTTCCGAATCCATTGCCAACGTGCTGGTCGATGGCTTCAACAAGCACTATCGGCTGTTCCATGCGAGTTCGGCACTGGCCAAGCAGCGCTTTGATCAGGCGCGCTGGCAGGAAGGTCAGCAGGCCGTCAGGGATCGCATCCAGTTCTACGACGATCGCGTCCGGGAGACAACCGAGCGACTGCGTCGTGACTTGACTGCGGATAGCCTGAGCGACAGCGTCTGGCAACAGGCGAAGCTTCAGTTCATCGGTTTGCTGACGAACCACAAGCAGCCTGAACTGGCCGAGACTTTCTTCAACTCGGTGTTCTGCCAGATTTTTCACCGTACCTACTTCCACAACGATTTCATTTTTGTGCGACCGGCGGTTTCTACCGAGTACATTGAGTCCGATCCACCCACCTACCGCTGTTACTACCCAAATGAATCTGGCTTTCGCCAGTCGATCCGCCAGGTTTTCGTCGATTTCGGCTGGGCACGGGAATTCGACGACCTGGACCGCGACGTGGATTTCATTTTGCGCAGCATCGAGTCCCATCTTGGTACGGTTCCCGCGCGTGAAGCCAACCTGCAGATTCAGGTACTCAACTCGGCCTTCTATCGCAACAAGGGTGCCTATGTGATCGGCAAGGCCGTCAACGGGGCTCTTGAGTATCCGTTCACGGTTCCGGTGCTGCATACGCCGGACGGCAAGCTCTACCTCGATACAGTCATCCTCGACGCATGGCGGATTGCGGTGCTGTTTTCATTGTCGCGGGCTTATTTCATGGTCGACATGGAAGTTCCTTCCGGCTATGTCCAGTTTCTGCGTTCGATCATGCCCAACAAGCCGCGCTCGGAGCTCTACACCATGCTCGGACTGGGCAAGCAGGGCAAGACCATGTTCTTCCGCGACCTGATATTTCATCTGCATCATTCGGCGGATCAGTTCATCGTTGCGCCAGGTATTCGCGGCCTGGTCATGCTGGTATTTACTCTGCCGTCCTATCCCTACGTGTTCAAGGTCATCAAGGACGTCTTCGGCAGCTCGAAGGAAGTCGATCACGACACGGTGCGGCGCAAGTACCAGTTGGTCAAGCAGGTGGATCGCGTCGGCCGCATGGCGGACACGCTGGAGTTTTCCAATGTGGCGTTGCCGCGCAAGCGCTTTTCACAAGAACTGATCGATGAGTTGAACAAGGAAGTGCCGTCGCTGATGGAAGAGGATGGTGACGATCTGATCATCAGGCATTTGTATATCGAGCGCCGCATGGAGCCGCTCAATCTATACCTCGAGAAAGCGGAGAAGACGGGTCGCGCCGACCAGGTGGAGGAAGCGGTGCGCGAGTATGGCAATGCCATTCGCGAGCTTGCCATTGCCAATATTTTCCCGGGCGACATGCTGTGGAAGAATTTCGGCGTCACGCGCTATGGCCGCGTGGTCTTTTATGACTATGACGAGATTGAGTACATGACGGACTGCAAGTTCCGGCGCATACCGCCGCCGCCGAACTTTGAAGCCGAAATGTCCGGAGAGGTTTGGTATTCGGTGTCACGCCAGGATGTTTTCCCCGAGGAATTCCAGACTTTTTTGCTGGTATCGGACAAGATACGGGAGGCCTTCATGCGCCATCACCCGGATCTGTTTGACGTGGTGTTCTGGCAGAAAACCCAGGAGCAGATACGCAGGGGGGCGATGCAGGACTTCTTCCCCTATCCCGAATCCCAACGTTTTTGCAACGTCTTTGGCAACGGTTGCTTGGCTTGAGCCGTCTCATTCTCTTCAACAAGCCCTATGGGGTGCTGACCCAGTTTACCGATGCCCAAGGGCGGCCCACGCTGGCTGATTATCTGCCCATCCCCAAGGTTTATGCCGCCGGCCGCCTCGATGTCGATTCTGAGGGTTTGGTCGTATTGACCGACGATGGCGCATTGCAGGCGCGGATTGCCGATCCGCGGCACAAGTTGGCAAAGCAGTATCGGGTGCAGGTGGAAGGCATCCCCACCGATGCGGCCTTGCAGCAACTCGCGGCAGGCGTAGACCTCGGTGATTTCCGCACGCGACCATGTCAGGTGCGTCGCATAGCCGAGCCGGAGGACCTCTGGGAAAGGACGCCGCCGATCCGCTATCGTGCGGCAATTCCTGCCACATGGTTGGAATTGGTCTTGCGTGAGGGGAAAAACCGTCAAGTCCGACGAATGACGGCCCGCGTCGGGTTTCCGACACTCCGGCTGATTCGTTGGGCCGTGGGTGAGTGGACCTTGGCGGGGCTTGCGCCGGGACAATGGCGTGAATTCGAGGTCGCAGGTCAACCCGTTGTAAGGCCCCGCGTTAATGGACCTGACGCCGCGAGTTTCCGCGGTGTTAAAAGAATCCCACCTACAAACAAACGAAAGGTAACACCATGACCAAGCTCCTCGCGACCCTGTTTGCCGGCCTGATTGCCACCGCCGCTTTCGCCGCCGACGCACCGAAGGCTGCTACTCCGGCGACTCCGGCGACTCCGGCTGCACCGGCTGCCAAGGCTGCCGCCACTCCGGCTACCCCCGCCACCCCGGCCGCCCCGGCCGCCAAGGCTGACGCGCCGAAGGCTGATGCCGCTCCGGCCAAGGCTGAAAAGAAGGCCAAGAAGGCCAAGAAGGCCAAGAAAGCTGAAGCCGCCAAGTAATTTCCGCAGTCCGGGATAAAAAATGGCAGGTTCCCCCTGCCATTTTTTTGTCTATTGATCCGGGGTTGTCGATTAATCTGCCGATTCGCTGAAAGTTTAAGTCCAGCGCCACGGCCGGAGTTGGCTTTTCACACCTGGTCGGGGTGTACAGCGGTCCCGCGGCAGTGAGCTTGTCGAAGGAGGTTCAAGATGTTGTCGAGAACAGTGTTGCTGGCGCTGTCGCTGATCGTTCCGATGCCGGGATGGGCTCAGCAGGCGCAACTGCCCTTGCTCGAATTGTTTGCCGGAATGCACCGGATCGAAGCGGAAGTCGCCGCGACACCCGAGAGTCGTCAGACCGGAATGATGTTGCGCACGGTCATGGCGCCTCAACGCGGGATGTTGTTCGTGTTTCCAGAGGCCGCAAACCAGTGCATGTGGATGCGCAACACGCTGCTGCCGCTGTCGGTGGTTTTCCTTGACGAAAAAGGCAAGATCATCAACGTCGAGGACATGCAGCCCAAGACGGACGCCAACCATTGTTCCGCCAAGCCTGCGCGCTATGCCCTGGAAATGAATCTCGGTTGGTTCAGGAGTCGTGGTCTGGGTGCCGGGTTTTCGATCACCGGGATTGAAAAAGCGCCTGCCGGCCGCTGAAGGGCCGTCGCTTTTCGGCGTGACGCTCAATCAATAGTGCGGCGGAATATCGTCGCGCGGATTCCGCGGTTCACTGGGCGCTCCAGGTTGCATCAACTGGTACAACTCACGGATCTGCGCCTGAAGCAGATCGATCTGCTGCTGCTGGCGAAACACCGTGCGGTTGATCTCTTCAAGGTGATCTTCGTTGAGGCCGAGCTTTATTTCGAGTTCCGTGATCCTGGATTCCATGCCGATTCCTCAGTGTTCAAATGGAAAAGGGCGCCGCGCGGCGCCCTTCCCTGATGTCGGCTCAGCCGTGCAGAGCCGTCTTGCTCAGGCGAAATTCCTTGCCGCAAATTCCCAGTTTGCCAGGGAATTGAGGAAGGTCTCGACAAACTTGGGCCGGGCATTGCGGTAGTCGATGTAGTAGGCATGTTCCCACACGTCGATGGTCAGCAGCGCCTTGTTTTCGCTGGTCAGCGGCGTGCCGGCGCCCGAAGTATTGACGATATCCACCGAGCCATCGGGCTTCTGCACCAGCCAAGTCCAGCCTGAGCCGAAATTGCCTACGGCGGAGGTTTGAAAGGCCTTCTTGAACTCGTCGAAACCGCCCCATTTCTTGTTGATCGCATCAGCCAGGGCGCCGCTCGGCGTGCCGCCACCACCAACTTTCATGCTGTTCCAGAAGAAGCTGTGGTTCCAGACCTGGGCGGAATTGTTGAATATGCCACCGGCCGGTGCTTTTTTGACAATGGCTTCAAGGTCCAGGTTCTCGTACTCGGTGCCCTTGATCAGGTTGTTGAGGTTGGTCGCATAAGCTTGGTGGTGCTTGCCGTAATGGTATTCGAAGGTTTCCTTCGAAATGTGCGGCGCCAGAGCATCCATCGCATACGGCAGGGGGGGGAGGGTATGTTCCATTTTGGTTCTCCTGTTGCAGTTGGGTATGAGGCAGTAAAGTTGACTATTATAGTCAAGAATAATTCATATGGCAAATGACCGCTAGTCGCAAACCGTTCTGACGATAGTCGCTTCGGCTTCGCCCCGCGCCAGATGAAGGCTCACGGCTTGGCCCGTCTGCAGACGGGCAACATCGGTGACCAGGTTGCCGTTGGCATCGCGAACGATGGAAAAGCCGCGGGCCAGAATTGCTTCCGGATTGAGGTGCGCAAGTGCCGCCGCAAAGTTTTCGAGGGCATTCGTCCGGTTCTGCTGCTGTTTGTGCACAGCGGTGCGCAGACGCTGCGCCAGCAGTCCAAGTTGTCCGCTGCGTCGTTCGGTGCGCGGGATGTTGCGACCCAGGGCGAGAGCCGCACGGTTCAGTCGCTCCCAATGCCGGCGCAATCCGCGCGCCAGGGAAGCATCGAGCTGCGAGCCAAGCAGGGCGATGCGGTCACGCGCTTGCGACAGGCGTGTCGCCGGATGCATCAGGCGCAGCGAGAGGTGATCCAGTCCCTGCTGCTGTCGGGCAATACGGTACTGCATGGACCGCGTCAGGGCGGTTCCCAGGGCTGCAATTTCGCCAGCCGCTTCATACCATCCTTGCGTGGCCAGTTCGGCGGCCGCGGTCGGGGTTGCGGCACGCAGGTCGGCGACGAAATCGGCGATGGTGGCATCGGTTTCATGACCGACGCCGCTGATCGTCGGCAGCGGACTGGCGGCAATCGCCCGGGCGACGATCTCTTCATTGAAGGCCCAAAGGTCTTCAATGCTGCCGCCGCCGCGGACGATCAGCAGCAGGTCGCATTCATTGCGCCGACCAGCCACCGCTATCGCCTTGGCGATTTCTCCGGCGGCACTGTCGCCTTGTACCAGGGTCGGATAAAGGATCGCCGTGAGATGCGGGGCGCGCCGCGTCAATGCCGCCAGCACGTCGCGCAAGGCGGCGGCGCGCGGCGAACTGACAATTCCTATACGTCGCGGGAAACGCGGCAGGACGCGCTTGCGCTCGGGCCCAAACAGGCCTTCGCCTTCCAGTCGCGCCTTGAGGCGGGCGAAGGCCTCGAACAGACGGCCGAGTCCGGCACGACGCAGCGTCTCGATATTCAGTTGAAAGTCGCCCCGTGCTTCATACAGCGACACCAGGGCGCGCGCCTCGACCTGCAGGCCGTTTTCCAGTTTCCATGGAATCGACTGGGCGCGCGAGCGGAACATCACGCAGCGTGCCTGTGCCGCTTCATCCTTGAGCGAGAAGTAGACGTGGCCCGAGGCGGCACGGGTCAGATTGGAAATTTCTCCCGCCACCCACAGCAGCGGAAACTCCCTTTCGAGGGCCTGGCGCGCAAGCCGGTTGAGTTCGCTGATGGTGACGACAGTTGCTGGATCGAGCATGGGCTGGCTGAAGGCCTCGAGTAGAGGAAAAAATTCTACAGCATCCGCCGAGGGCAGCATCCCTGCGGCAAGGCCCGGGAGCCATGCTGTCGCGGGTGGTGGCATCTAACTATATGTTTAATAGTTAAACTTTTAATGTTCGAAAATTGCTCCGACGAGCCCAAGCCCTTGCGGCTGGCCGGTTCGGCGAGTTTCGCACATGGTGATCCACAAGCTTATCCACAGATTTTGTGGATAAGCTTGTGGAGTCAGGCACCGGCCTGGAGGGCGTCAACCTGCGGCGACAAAGGTGTTGGCGGCCGGTATCCAGTTTGTATTGCCGAATCGGCCTACTCGGGCTAAAGTTCGCGCTTTCCCGCTCACCGGAGTTGCCCCCGTGTTTTCCATCATTCAGGCCGCCGGCTGGCCCATCTGGCCGCTGTTGCTGGCGTCCATCATCGCTGTCGCACTGATCATCGAGCGCGCCACGGCACTGCGTCGCCCCAAGATCGTTCCCGCCGGACTGCTGCAAAGCGCAGTGGCCGACTACCGTCAAAGCGGAATATCCGACGCTGCGCTGGCGCGCCTCGAAGCCCATTCCCCGCTGGGCCGAGTGCTTGCGGCCGGCATGCGCAATGCCAGGAGTTCGCGCGAGATCATGAAGGAGGCGATCGAAGAAGCGGGGCGTGGAGTGGCTCATGAACTTGAACGCTTCCTCACCACGCTGGGCACCATTGCCTCGATTGCGCCGCTGATGGGCTTGTTCGGCACCGTAGTCGGCATGATCGAGATTTTCGGCTCGCCGACGTCGTCGGGCAACAATCCGCAGGCGCTGGCTCACGGTATTTCGGTGGCGCTCTACAACACCGGTTTCGGTCTGATCATCGCCATTCCGAGCATGATCTTTTATCGCCACTTCCGGGCACAGGTCGACGGTTTCCTGGTCGAGATGGAGCAGGAAGCGGTGAAGCTGGTCGAGGTCTTGCACGGCGAGCGCAGGTAGGGGCAGGGCGATGAACTTCCAGCGAGGACGGCAGCGCGAAGAACTCGAGATCAATCTGATCCCGATGATAGACGTGCTGCTGGTGATCCTGATTTTTCTCATGATCAGCACCACCTATTCAAAATTTTCCGGGTTGGAAATCAATCTTCCGACGGCGGACGCCACCCAGAACAAGGAACAGCCGAACGAAATCAATGTGGTGGTCACCGCAGCCGGCGAGATCATGGTGAATCGCGCCCCGATCGAGGGGCGCGACATCCAGTCGATTGCCAATGCGATGAAGCGACTGACAGAAGGCGGCAAGGAACCGGTGGTGATCATCAACGCCGACGCCAAGGCTGCCCATCAAAGCGTCATCGACGTCATGCAGGCCGCCCAGCAGGCCGGCTTGTCGCACATTTCCTTTGCCACGCAGCAGGCGCAACGCTGACGCCGGCGGACTTGCCGCCGTCTGGCGGCAACGTGGCCCGCTGGCCTGCCTGCTGTATCCCTTTTCGCTGCTGTTCCTCGCCCTCGTCGCCTTGCGCCGCGCGCTTTATCGCAGCGGCTTGCTGCAGGGCGAAGGCCTGCCGGTGCCGGTGGTGATAGTCGGCAACATCACCGTGGGCGGCAGCGGCAAGACACCGCTGGTCATCCATCTGGCGTCGCAATTGCGCGCGCTCGGGCGGCATCCGGGTATTGTCAGTCGCGGCTATCGAAGCGACGCCACGCAGGCAATGGAAGTGACAGCCGGCAGCGATCCCGCCGCCGTCGGTGACGAACCATTGCTGCTGGCGCGCAGTGCCGGCTGTCCGGTATTTGTCGGCCGGGACCGACCGGCAGCGGCGCGCGCCCTGCTCGCGGCACACCCGCAATGCGATGTGATTCTTGCCGATGACGGCCTGCAGCACTATCGCCTGAAGCGCGACGTCGAGATTGCGGTATTCGATGAACGAGGAATCATGAATGGCTGGTGCCTGCCGGCCGGGCCTCTGCGGGAGCCCGTCGCACGTCTGGCCGAGGTCGATGCCGTGGTGCAGAACGGCAACGCCGTGTCGCCAGCGCCAACTCTTGGTCGCCCCATATTCGCGATGCGCTTGCTGGGCCGGCACTTTCACCGTCTCGACGACTCGCGGATAACCTGCGGGCCGGCCGATCTGGCAGGCCGAAAATTGCACGCGGTAGCCGGCATCGGCGCGCCGCAACGCTTTTTTGGTCACCTGCACGAGATGGGATTGGTGTTCGCCGGGCATTCCTTCGCCGATCACCACGATTACTGTGCCGGCGATCTCGTGTTTGCCGGCGACGCCATTCTGACGACGGAAAAGGATGCCGTAAAATTGAGCCGCCTTTCCTTGTCGCTGCCGGTTTGGGTGTTGCCCGTAACGGCAGACGTAAGCCCCGACCTTGCCGCATTTGTTCTGGAGAAACTCAATGGACACCCGTCTGCTTGAAATCCTCGTTTGTCCCGTTTGCAAGGGGCCGCTGGAGAACCGCAAGGCCGCCGCTGAACTGGTTTGCAAGGGCTGCAAGCTGGCCTATCCGGTCAAGGACGGCATTCCGGTGATGTTGGAAGACGAGGCACGTCAGTTGGCTCCTGAAGAATACTGATGACCGTTCGCGTCGTCATTCCGGCGCGCTACGCTTCGACGCGTCTGCCGGGAAAGCCTTTGGCCGATATCGCCGGCCAGCCGATGATTGTTCGCGTGGCGGCTGCTGCGCGGCGCGCACGGGTGGATGGCGTATGGATCGCCACCGATGACGAGCGGATTGTCGCAGCCGTTGGCCGGCATGGCTTCGATGCCGTGATGACGCGGGCGGATCACATCAGCGGCACCGATCGCATCGCCGAAGTGGCCGATCGATTGCAGTGGAATGACGCCGACATCGTGGTGAATGTTCAGGGCGATGAGCCTTTGCTCGATCCAGCCTTGATCGAGGCCGTGGCCGTGGCTTTGCGCGACGACCCCGAAGCGGCGATGGCGACCGTCTCCCATCCCCTGACGGCAGCCGCCGATTTCTTCAATCCCAACGTGGTCAAGGTCGTCTGCGATGCGCGCGGCCGCGCGCTGTACTTCAGCCGCGCTCCCATACCCTGGGATCGTGACCGCTTTGCAGCCGGGCCTGGCGAGTTGCCCGCGGACCTTCCGGCGCAGCGCCACATCGGCCTTTATGCGTATCGGGTGAGCTTCCTGCGGCGTTTCGGACAACTTGCCGCCTCGCCGCTTGAGCGCTGCGAGTCACTGGAGCAGCTGCGCGCGCTTTGGCATGGTTATCGGATCCAGGTCGTCAGCGTCGATCATGCGCCGGCGCCGGGCGTCGATACCGTCGAAGACCTCGAACGCGTGCGCCGGCTGTTTGACGCCGGCATCGATTCGGAGTAAGTTTTGGCTTGCTCGAAAAAGTAAAAAGCACTTTTAAATCATGAAGATAAACTAAATTTTGGGAGGTAGTTATGAAATTGATTCTGTTGGGTGCCCCTGGCGCCGGCAAGGGGACTCAGGCAGCATTCATTTGCGAAAAATATGGAATTCCGCAGATATCGACGGGCGACATGTTGCGTTCGGCAGTCAAGGCCGGGAGCCCGATGGGTCTGGCGGCAAAAAAGGTCATGGATGCCGGCGGCCTGGTGTCCGACGACATCATTCTCGGACTGATCGCCGAGCGCCTGAAGCAGCCCGATTGCGCCAAGGGTTTCCTGTTCGACGGATTTCCGCGGACCATTCCCCAGGCTGAAGCCTTGCGCGCCCAAGGCATTGCGCTCGACTATGTACTTGAGATCGACGTCGGCGATGATGAAATAATCAAGCGCATGAGCGGTCGTCGCGTGCACCCCGGTTCCGGGCGCACATATCACGTGGTGTTCAATCCGCCGAAGGTCGAAGGCAAGGATGACCTTACGGGCGAAGCGCTGATCCAGCGCGACGATGACAAGGAAGAAACAGTCAGGAAACGCCTCTCCGTGTATCACAGCCAAACCAAGCCGCTGGTGGATTACTATTCGAAGTGGTCCGCCACAGGAGCCGAGGGCGCGCCCAGGCATAGCAAAGTTGCCGGTGTTGGCTCGCTTGATTCGATCAAGAGTGCCGTGTTCACCGCGCTGAGCTGACGATATCTGATGGAATAGGCGCCCGGCTCATTTTTGCGTAGGAGGTTTCATGTCCAGTCACATCCGTCGCATAGCCGTGTGCACCGGGGGTGGCGACGCCCCCGGACTCAATGCCGTCATACGGGCCGTGGTGATCGCCGCCGCCAATCGGGGCTGGGAATGCTACGGTATCCGTGACGGTTTCAACGGCATTCTCTTTCCCGAACGCTACCCGGACGGCGGCGTGTCCCGCCTCACCCGCGAAAAGGTGCGCGGGATAGGGCATCTGGGCGGCACCATCCTCGGTACGACGAACAAGGGCAACCCGCTGCATTTCCCCATGAAAATGCCTGACGGCACGACCAAGGACATGGATCTTTCAGGGGAGATTCTCGAGTACTTTGCGCGCAAGGAAATCGATGCGCTGGTTTCCATCGGCGGCGACGGTTCGCTCACCATCGCCAACGCCCTGCATCAGAAGGGGTTGCGCGTCGTCGGTGTGCCCAAGACTATCGACAACGATCTGGACAAGACCTTCACCACCTTCGGCTTCGACACGGCCGTGGCGTTTGCTACCGAGTGCCTGGACCGCTTGCACAGTACCGCGGAAAGCCATCAGCGGGTGATGGTGGTCGAGGTCATGGGTCGTTATGCAGGCTGGATCGCGCTGCATGCGGGCATTTCCGGCAGCGCTCACGCCATCCTGATCCCGGAGATTCCCTTCGATATCGACAAGGTCGCCGCCAAGATCCGCGCTCGCGATGCCGAGGGCAGAATGTATTCACTGGTGTTGGTAGCCGAAGGGGCCGAGCCCATCCATGGGCACAGGGAAGTATTGGCCCCGGCGGAGATCGGTCATGCCGAGCGACTCGGTGGTGTCGGCGAACAAGTCGCGCGGGTACTCGGCGACCGCACCGGCAAGGATGTCCGGGTGGTGGTGCTGGGCCATTTGCTGCGCGGCGGCAGTCCCACTTCCTTCGATCGCCTCGCCGCCATGCGCTTTGGCACTGCCGCGGTTCGAGCGCTGGAGGAAGGACAGTCCGGCATCATGGTGGCGCTCGGATTCCCCAACGTGAATTATGTCGCGCTGGAGGAAGTCGCCGGTCGCATGAAGGCGGTCCCGCCCGACAGCGACACCCTGCAGACCGGCCGGGACCTGGGCATCGCCTTCGGCGATTGATCCGGGACATACAGCCCGGATCAATCGGTGCGAATCAGTCGCCGGTTTGGCGACCGGCTTATTTCCCGGTATTCAGGATTTTTTCGACCTTGTTGAGCCGCAGCCGGTAGGCGTCCGGCATGCCGGAACCGAGCAAGGGGCGCAGGTAAAGACGGAAAGCGTCGGTCACGTCGGTACCGTTGGCGGCGATGAATTCATCTTCCATCACGCGCGTTTTTCCGGCCACGCTTTCCAGCGGGACCAACTGGTAATCGACGGAGTAAAAGCCGGTGCGCTTGATCGCGACCGATCCGTCACGATCGCCCCACATGGCGTATTGCACGGCCTTTTCGCCGACTTCGCGCGCCTCGCGCTGATCGACATCCGAAACACAGCCCATGAATGACCGCTGCAGATAGCCGAAGGTGTCGCCGCGCACGCGCTTGATGCCAAGCTTGTTCTTGATCTCGTCGCACAGCAGGTCGGCAAGCGCCCCGGTACCGGAAAGCTGGATATTGCCATGGGCATCCCGCTCCACCTGGCTGCTTAGCTGGGTGATGATGGGTGTGCCCTGGTTGTCATGGATGCCTTCGGATGCGGCAATCACGCAGCGGCCGTACTTGTCGTAGGTGGCTTTGACGTCCGTCAGGAATTTTTCGACGCTGAAGACGCGCTCCGGCAGATAGATCAGGTGCGGGCCGTCATCGGGAAATTTCTTTCCCAGTGCCGACGCGGCAGTGAGAAAACCGGCATGCCGCCCCATCACCACCGCCAGATAGACGCCGGTGAGCGCGGCGTTATCCAGATTGGCTCCCATGAACGCCTGGGCGACAAAGCGCGCCGCCGACGGAAAGCCCGGCGTGTGGTCGTTGCCGACCAGGTCGTTGTCGATGGTCTTTGGAATGTGGATGCAGCGCAAAGCATAGTTGGCGCGGCGCGCTTCCTCGCTGACGATGCGCACTGTGTCCGAGGAGTCGTTGCCGCCGATATAGAAGAAGTAACCTATGCCATGCGCCTTGAGGACCTTGAATATCTCCTGGCAATACTTCAGGTCAGGCTTGTCGCGGGTCGAACCGAGCGCCGAAGACGGCGTATTGGCCACCATTTCAATGTTGTGGCTGGTTTCCTGGGTGAGGTCGAGGAACTCCTCATTGACGATGCCGGACACTCCGTGATACGCACCATAGACCAGTTCGACATTGCGGAACTTGCGGGCTTCGAGAACGACGCCGGCCATCGACTGGTTGATGACTGCGGTCGGTCCTCCTCCCTGAGCAACTAACACCTTACCCTGCGGCATGATCTGGCTTTCCTTTCGTTTGAACAGACTGGATTGAGAATCCGGAATGCGAGCGAATATGAATTCAGCATCGAGCACATGCAGGCGGCGAACCTGCAATTCGATATCTACTATATCCGGCATTATGCGCAGTCGGTATCCATCAACCCGATTTGGCCATCAACAGATTTTGGCATCTGCGATCGACGTTTGCGCATACTGGCGGAAACAGACAAGTCGTCCCGACATACGACGCAACATTCCACCCCCGGCAGCGCCGAAGAATCGATGAAGTTTGAAGCGGTATAAGTTGCCGTGCCTGCGGCAACATCCTTAGGATCGCATGATAAACTTATGCGTTTGGTTCATTACTTTAATCAATCAGGGGAGATTTTATGTCAGCAGGACTGATATTTGCGCTGGTCTGTGCCGTGGCGGCAATCGCTTACGGCTGGATCATGAGCCAGTGGATTCTGGCCCAACCGGCGGGCAACGACCGCATGAAGGAAATTTCCGCGGCAATTCAGGAAGGCGCCCAAGCTTATCTGAATCGCCAATACACCACGATCAGCATCGTCGGCGTGGTGCTCGCGATAGCCATCTGGATATTCCTCGGTACCACTACCGCCGTCGGCTTCATCATCGGTGCCGTGCTGTCGGGCGCAGCCGGTTACATCGGCATGAACGTTTCGGTACGCGCCAACGTGCGCACTGCCGAAGCGGCGCGCATCGGCCTCAATGAGGCGCTCAACGTCGCCTTCAAGGGCGGCGCGATCACCGGCATGCTGGTGGTCGGTCTCGGCCTGCTGGGTGTTGCCGGTTACTACGCCGTGCTGAAAACGCTGGGCGGCACCGGCGCCAGGATGGAAGACATCATTCATCCGCTGGTCGGCCTCGGTTTCGGTTCCTCCCTGATTTCGATCTTCGCCCGTCTTGGCGGCGGCATCTTCACCAAGGGCGCCGACGTCGGTGCCGACCTGGTGGGCAAGGTCGAAGCCGGCATTCCCGAGGATGATCCGCGCAACCCGGCCGTGATCGCCGACAACGTCGGCGACAACGTCGGCGACTGCGCCGGCATGGCGGCCGACTTGTTCGAGACCTACGCGGTGACGACAGTGGCGACGATGCTGTTGGGCGTGCTGCTGTTGAAGGTAAATCCTGTCTTTGCCGAACAAGCCGTCATCTATCCGCTGGCTCTCGGCGGCTTCTCGATCATCGCCTCGATCATCGGCGTGATGTTCGTCAAGGCTTCGCCGGGCGGCAAGATCATGAACGCCCTGTACCGCGGCCTGATTGTTGCCGGTGTGCTGGCGCTAATCGCCTTCTACCCGATGACGACCCAACTGATCGACGATCACCTTCTGGATAGCATACTTGGGATCAGCGGCGGCTCGCATATGCGCCTCTACGGTGCGGCGGTGATCGGCTTGGTGCTTACCGGGTTGATGGTCTATATCACCGAGTACTACACCGGCACCGAGTTCGCGCCGGTGCAGCACGTGGCGCAGGCCTCCACCACCGGCCATGGCACCAACATCATCGCCGGTCTCGGCGTCTCGATGAAGTCTACTGCGTGGCCGGTGCTTTCCGTCTGTGCCGCCATCTGGGCTTCCTACACCATGGGCGGTTTGTACGGCATCGCGATCGCTGCCACCTCCATGCTGTCGATGGCCGGCATCGTTGTCGCGCTCGACGCTTACGGCCCGATCACCGACAACGCCGGTGGTATTGCCGAAATGGCCGAACTACCGGCTTCCGTGCGCGCCATTACGGATCCGCTCGACGCGGTAGGCAACACCACCAAGGCGGTAACCAAAGGCTATGCCATCGGTTCCGCGGGTCTTGCCGCGCTGGTGCTGTTCGCCGACTTCACGCATGGGCTGGAATCGCTCAAGCCCGGCGTCAAGTTCGCCTTCGACCTGTCCGATCCGGCCGTCATCATCGGCCTGTTCATCGGCGGCATGGTGCCTTACCTGTTTGCCGCGATGGGCATGGAAGCGGTCGGTCGTGCCGCCGGCGCCATCGTTGTCGAGGTGCGCCGCCAGTTCAAGGAGATCAAGGGCATCATGGAAGGCACGGCCAAGCCCGAATACGGCACCTGCGTCGACATGCTGACCAAGGCTGCCATCAAGGAAATGATGATCCCGTCGCTGCTGCCGGTGCTGGTTCCGGTGGTTGTGGCCTTCGGCATGAATGCGCTGATGGGCCCCGGTGCCGGTGTGCGGGCGCTGGGCGGGGTGCTGATGGGCACCATCGTGACCGGCATCTTCGTCGCGATCTCGATGACCACCGGCGGTGGTTGCTGGGATAACGCCAAGAAGTACATCGAAGACGGCCACTACGGCGGCAAGGGTTCCGAAGCGCACAAGGCTGCGGTGACCGGCGACACAGTGGGCGATCCGTACAAGGATACGGCGGGTCCGGCGGTGAATCCGCTGATCAAGATCATCAACATCGTGGCTCTGCTGATCCTGCCGCTGGTGGTGTGATTCTTTGCAATATGTTTAATCGAACGGGCAGCCTGCGGGCTGCCCGTTTTTTCTTGGTGCTGGCCGTTCTGGCTGGCACCGCCCAGGCGTGGGCGCAGGGTGAGCAGCCGGAGGCGGCCAGCGGTTTTGCGCCGCGACCGGCGGTGGTCGGCAGCGCTTTCATGGCAGTGACTGCGAATGCCTATGCCACCGATGCCGCCGTGGAAATCCTGGAACTGGGCGGCAATGCACTGGATGCTGCCGTCGCCGCGCAATGGGTGTTGAACCTGGTCGAGCCGCAGTCCTCGGGTATCGGTGGCGGCGGCTTCATGCTGCACTGGGATGCGAGGCAGCAGCGGGTGTCGGCCTGGGATGGCCGCGAGACGGCTCCCCGTGGCGCCAGCGCCAACTTTGCGCGACGCGCGGACGGAAGTCCGGCAGGTTTCGGCGAACTATTGGCGACCGGCAGGGCAGTCGGCGTGCCAGGTCTGGTGGCCATGCTGGAAGCAGCGCACCGACGCCACGGCAAGCTGAGATGGGAACGCCTGATCCGACCGGCGCTGCGCTTGGCCGAGAACGGTTTTGTCATTTCGCCGCGTCTGCATCGACTGGTGCGCGATGATCAATTGCTGCGCAGCGATGCGGCGGCGCGGGCACTTTATTACACGAAGAGCGGCGAGGCGAAGCCGGTCGGCGAGATCCTGCGCAATCCGGAGTTCGCCGATGTCCTGCGCGCTGTTTCGGCGACGGGTGCAAATGCTTTGCATGAGGGGGAGTTGGCCGGCCGCATTGCCGCCGCGATCAGGCAGCGCGGGGGAGTGCTGACGACGGTGGACATGTCCGACTACCGGCCGCAACAGCGCGCTGCGCTCTGCGGCAAGTATCGTCGGTGGCGCATCTGCGGCATGCCGCCGCCTTCATCCGGTGGCATTGGCGTGCTGCAACTGTTGGGCCTGCTGGAACGCAGCGGGCCGCCAGCAGATGATCCGGCCGGCCCGGATGCGGTGCATCTGTTCGCCGAAGCGGGGCGCCTGACTTACGCCGATCGGGCGCGCTACCTGGCCGATCCGGATTTCGTTGACGTGCCGCAGCGCGCGCTGCTTGATTCCCGGTACCTGGAGCGGCGCTCGCGCCTGATCAAGCGCGAGCGCAGCATGGGTGTCGCCCAGCCGGGAGAACTTCCGGCCGGTCGCGCGCAGGCCGACGATGACGCGCCCGAACTGCCGGCGACGACGCATGTTTCGATTGTCGACCGGGCCGGCAATGCCGTGGCGCTGACCAGCTCGATCGAAAGCGCTTTCGGCAGCCGCATACAGGTCGGAGGCTTCCTGCTCAACAATCAGCTCACCGACTTTTCCGTAGCTGCCGAGCGCGACGGCAAGCCTGTCGCCAACCGCCTGGAGCCGGGCAAGCGGCCCCTGTCTTCGATGGCGCCGACCCTGGTCTTCGATGCCGGCGGGCGGCTCCATGCCGTGCTGGGTTCTCCCGGCGGCAGCCGCATCATCAACTATGTGGCGCGGACCCTGGTCGCGCTGCTCAACGGCCAGACGGACCCCGCGGCGGTGCTGGCTCTGCCGCATGTCGGCAACCGCAACGGGGCGACCGAAATCGAGCGCGGCCGTGTCCCGGACGCCTTGGCGCAGGAGCTGGAAAGGCGTGGCCATGCGGTGCAGCGCAGCGACATGACCAGCGGTCTGCACCTGATCGTGCGCAGCGCCGAGGGTTGGTTGGGCGCGGTCGATCCGCGTCGCGAAGGTGTCGCCCGCGGCGATTGACTAGGCGGCTTTGCGCCGAAAATCGCGCAAGCGAAAACCGAGCAGCCACAGGGTGGCGAAATAGCCGGCGATTCCGCCCAGAACCACGCCCGCCAGGCGCAGTACGCGCTGGCTGCCGCTCATCGCCAGCCACGCCGCATCCCGGCCGCTGGCAAACCACAACACGCCACCCAGCACGATCAGCGCGGCGACGAGTTTCAGCGTGAACCCACCCCACCCCGGTCGCGGCTGGTAGACGCCGCGCCGGCGCAAGCCGCGCCAGAGCAGTCCGGCATTGACGCAGGAGGCGAGGCCGATCGACAAGGCCAGCCCGGCATGCTTGAGCCAGCCGATGAAGGCAATGTTCATCAGTTGCGTGAGCGCCAGCGTAAGCAGGGCGATCTTCACCGGCGTACGGATGTCCTGGCGGGCATAGAAGCCCGGGGCCAGCACCTTGACCAGGATCAGCCCGGTCAGGCCGATCGAATAGGCGACCAGCGCCTCGCGGGTGCGCAGCACATCGGCAGCGGCAAATGCACCGTACTGAAACAGGGTCGCCAGCAGCGGTACCGCCAGCATGGCCAGCGCCAGCGAGGCCGGCAGGGTCAACATCAAGGTCAGGCGCAGGCCCCAGTCGAGCAATGCCGAAAAGTCCTCTGTATTGCCGTTGGCATGGGTCTTGGCGAGGCTCGGCAGCAGTATGGTCCCCAGCGCCGCACCGAGCAGTCCGGCCGGGAATTCCATCAGACGATCGGCATAGTAGAGCCATGAGACGCTGCCGTTTTCGAGGAAGGAGGCGAAGATGGTGTTGATCAGCAGGCTGATCTGCGCCACGGAAACGCCCAGCACGGCCGGTGCCATGAGCTTGAGAATGCGCTGCACGCCCTCGTCCCGCCAGGCCAGGTCGAAGCGCGGCAACATGCCGATCTTCGCCAAGGCGGGCAACTGGATTGCCAGTTGCAGCGCGCCACCCAGAAACACCGCCCAGGCCAGCGCCAGCACCGGCGGATCGAACCACGGTGCGGCGATCAGTGCCATGCCGATGAAGGACAGGTTCAGCAGGACCGGCGTGAAGGCCGGCAGGGCAAACCGGCTCCAGGTGTTGAGGATGCCGGCTGCCAACGCCACCAGCGACATGAACAGGATGTAGGGGAAGGTGATCCGGGTCAGTTCCACGGTGAGCTGGAACTTCTCGGCATCGGCGGCGAAGCCGGGTGCGGTCACCGCGATCAGTATGGGGGCCGCGGCCATGCCGAGCGCGGTGACCGCGATCAGGATCAGGAACAGCACGCTGGCGACGCGATCGACCAGGCTCTTGGTTTCCTCGTCGCCGCGGCGACCGCGGTATTCCGCCAGCACGGGGACGAAAGCCTGGGAGAAGGCGCCCTCGGCAAACAGGCGGCGCAGCAGGTTGGGCAGGCGGAAGGCGACGAAGAAGGCGTCGGTCATCATGCCGGCGCCGAAACTGCGGGCGATCACGAAGTCGCGGACAAATCCCAGAATTCGGGACAGCAGGGTTATCCCGCTGACGGTGGCCAGAGCACGGAGCAGATTCATCGCCTGTATGGTATCCGGGATGTCGCGGGCAGAAGCTGCTTGCAATGGGAGGAAGACCCCCCTATAATCACGCGCTTTCCCAAGATCTACCGGATATCGACACATGGCCAATACCGTCCAAGCCCGCAAACGTGCCCGTCAAGCGACCGAGCAGCGCGCTCATAACATGAGCCTGCGTTCGACGTTGCGTACCGCAATCAAGAAGGTACGCAAGGCGATCGACGCTGGCGACAAGACCGCGGCGCAGGCAGTGTTCAAGGAGTCGCAGCCGATCATCGACTCGATTGCCGACAAGAACATCGTGCACAAGAACCTCGCTGCGCGTTCGAAGAGCCGCCTCTCGGCTGCCATCAAGGCACTCTGAACGCCCAGTATCAAGGGTTCCGAAAAAAGGCTGCCTCGATAATCGAGGCGGCCTTTTTTTATTTGCCGCAGCCTGTCTGGATATCCGTATAACCACGTATGGCATACTGATTTGTGAAATCCCCTGCTAAATTATATAAATAGGTTGAGTTTGCCGAAGTCACTGCATATAATCACCTGACTTCATTGAAGTGAAAGGGGTTTTATGCAATCCCATCAGTTCATAAAATATGCATTTCGTATCAAGACCCGGCTTGGCGTGGTTGTGGATAATTTGATGATCCATGGCCGCGACGAGCACGAAGCCCAGCGCAAGCTGCGGCAGGTGTATCACGATTGCCAGATTCTGGAATGTGTTTGCCACCACGGCAGCGTTCGGGTCCCGGTGGCCAGCTTCGAGGAAGTCGCAAACCTCATCGTTCGCTGAGCTTGCGTCAGGCATCAGCCACGCTCCGGTTGGCGCTACCGGAGTTTCAGAGAAATCGCGCCGTCCGTAATTCTTCCAGCAAGGCCAGATAGTCCAGGGCTCCCCGACTGGACGCGTTGTGGCTGAATATGTCGCGACTCATGGCCGGCGCCTCCGCGATGGCGACATTCTCCGAAATCACTGTTTCGCATAGCTCGGCACCGAACTGCCGGCGCAGACGATCCTGGATCTCGAAGCTCATCCTGCGCCGCCGGTCGAAGCGTGTCAGCAGGTAACGGCGTTCGATACGCCGCTTGATTACCGGCTCCAGCGCCTTCAGTGTGTGCTCGATCTGCAGGGCGCCGCGCAGGGACAGATAGTCCGAGGACACGGGAACCAATATCCTGTCCGCGGCAAAAATCGCATTGAGCGACAGCACGCCAAGAAATGGACAGCAGTCGATCATGGTGACGCTTTCGCCGCCAGCCCCTTCCAGCGCCTGCAAGCCGTTGTTGAGCCGGTTGAGGATGGCCGGCCCCTTGCCGAAGATGGAATCGACCTTGATCAGTTCGGCATGCGCCGGGATCAGGCGACCTACCCCGTTCCAGAATACGGCGAGTTCATCGAGCGGCCGGTTGTCCTGATACAGCGCGAACACACTGTTGTGAGCCTCGCCCAGTGCTTGGCCATGTATCGCTGTCAGATGCGCCTGGGGATCGAGGTCGATCAGCAAGCCAGGTACGGAATTCCTTGCCAATGCGGCGGCGAGATTGAGTGCAGTAGTCGTCTTGCCGACCCCGCCCTTCTGATTGAATATCGCCATCCGCACTGCCGAATCCTCCGCTGTGCTGCTCTGTACAGGGGCAAATTTTTCACTTAGTATAGAGGCGTTTTCAAGCACGGCGGCCGCGTTGCTCTTCGGCCGCCGTATGTTTTTTGCGTGGAGCTTTTAGTTGCGGTCGCGGTGCTAAACAACGATAAGCGCCGATAAGGCCGGCATTACCCTACACTGAAACTACGTTTTCGCGGAGTGCATTCATGCCGCATCTGATGAATACCTATGGGCGGCTGCCGGTTGCCTTTACCCACGGCGAGGGCTGCCGGCTGTTCGACGAGCAGGGCAAGGCCTACCTCGACGCCCTGGCTGGAATCGCGGTCAATACGCTGGGCCACAATCATCCTCGACTGGTGAAGGTGTTGCGCGAGCAGGTCGGCCGTCTCATTCACACATCGAACCTGTATCGCATCAGCGAGGCCGAAGCCGCTTCCGATCGGCTTGCCGCGCTGTCCGGCATGGATGAAGTGTTTTTCTGCAATTCGGGTTGCGAAGCCAATGAAGCGGCGATCAAACTGGCGCGGCTGTATGGACACCAACGCGGTATCGAGCAACCAGCGATCATCGTCATGGAGCAGGCTTTCCACGGCCGCACCCTGGCAACGCTTTCCGCCACCGGCAATCGTAAGGTGCAGGCGGGTTTCGAGCCGCTGGTGACCGGGTTTGTGCGTGTGCCGTTCGACGACTTCGCTGCGATCGAGCAACTGGCCGAGCGCAACCCGAACATTGTGGCGGTGCTGTTCGAGCCGATTCAGGGTGAAGGCGGCATCAACCTTGCGCACAAGGATTTCATGCGTTCGCTGCGGCAGGTCTGCGATCAGAAGGAATGGCTGTTCATGGTGGACGAGGTGCAGTGCGGCATCGGTCGCACCGGCGTCTGGTTCGCGCATCAGCATGCCGGCATCGTTCCCGACGTCATGACCCTGGCGAAGGGGCTGGGCTCCGGCGTGCCGATCGGCGCCTGCCTTGCGACGGGACGCGCCGCCGGCGTATTCAAGCCCGGCAATCATGGTTCCACCTTCGGCGGCAATCCGCTGGCCTGCGTCGCCGCATTGACCACGCTGGATGTCATAGAAGCCGACGGCCTCATGGCGCATGCGGCCAAACTCGGCGAAGCGATTCGCAACGGTCTGCGCGAAGGCTTATCCGGCATTCCGGGCGTGGTCGAGGTGCGCGGTGACGGCTTGATGATAGGCGTCGAGCTGGATCGCCCCTGCGGCGACCTGGTCCAGCGCGGCCTGGCGGCCGGCCTGCTGATCAATGTCACCGCGGACAAGGTCGTCCGCCTGTTGCCGGCCCTGGTCATGAGCGACGCCGAAGGGGCGGAACTGGTCGCCGCCCTGGTTGCCCTGATCAAAGAGTTTCTCGGAGCCTGATCATGGCGGCGCCGCGGCATTTTCTGCAATTCAAGGATCTTTCCGGCGACGAACTCGATTACCTGTTCGAGCGTTCGCGCATCATCAAGGCACGCTTCAAGTCCTACCAGCGCCACTGGCCGCTGCAGGACCGTACCCTGGTGATGATCTTCGAGAAGGCCAGCACCCGCACTCGCCTCTCCTTCGAGGCCGGCATGCATCAGCTTGGCGGCTCGGCGATCTACCTGAATACGCGCGATTCGCAGCTCGGTCGCGGCGAGCCGGTGGAGGATGCTGCCCAGGTGATATCGCGCATGAGCGACATTGTCATGATCCGCACCTTCGAGCAGGACATCATCCAGCGCTTTGCCAGGCATTCGCGGGTGCCGGTGATCAACGGCCTGACCAACGAATACCACCCCTGTCAAATACTGGCCGACATCTTCACCTTCATCGAGCACCGCGGTCCGATTCGGGGCAAGACGGTGGCCTGGATCGGCGATTCGAACAATGTCTGCAACACCTGGCTGCAGGCCGCGGAAGTCCTCGATTTCAATGTCCATGTATCGACCCCGCCCGGCTACGAAGTCGAAGCGGAGCGCGCCGGCCTCTATGGCACGGGCCACTTCGAGCAGTTTGCCGATCCGATGGATGCCGCGCGCGGAGCCGATCTGGTCACCACCGATGTGTGGACCTCGATGGGCTTCGAAGCCGAGAACGATGAGCGTCTGCGCGACTTCGCCGATTGGCAGGTCGATGCCGAAATGATGCGCGCTGCAAAGCCGGATGCGGTGTTCATGCACTGCCTGCCCGCGCATCGCGGCGAGGAAGTCACCGCCGACGTGATCGACGGGCCGCAAAGCGTGGTCTGGGACGAGGCCGAGAACCGGCTGCACACGCAGAAAGCACTTATGGAATTCCTGCTCCTGGGCAGGGTGAATGACTGAGGAAAGATCGATGAGCGCGGCAAAGAAATCAAGCAGCAAGGAAAACAACAAGGTCGTCCTCGCCTATTCGGGCGGACTGGATACCTCGGTGATCCTCAAGTGGTTGCAGGACACCTACAACTGCGAGGTGGTGACCTTCACCGCCGACTTGGGCCAGGGCGAGGAACTGGAACCGGCGCGCGCCAAGGCGCTGCAGATGGGCATCAAGCCGAAGAACATTTTCATCGACGATTTGCGCGAGGAGTTCGTTCGCGATTTCGTCTTCCCGATGTTCCGCTGCAACACCGTCTATGAAGGCGAATACCTGCTCGGCACCTCGATTGCGCGGCCGCTGATCGCCAAGCGCCTGGTCGAGATCGCGAAGAAGACCGGCGCCAACTCGATCTCCCACGGCGCCACCGGCAAGGGCAACGACCAGGTCCGCTTCGAACTCGGGGCCTATGCGCTGATGCCCAATGTCAAGGTCATTGCGCCGTGGCGCGAGTGGGATCTGCTTTCGCGCGAGAAGCTGATGGCCTACGCAGAGAAGCACGGCATTCCGGTCGAGATGAAGCACAAGAAGGGCGGCTCGCCCTATTCGATGGATGCCAACCTGCTGCACATCTCCTACGAAGGCCGCCACCTTGAAAATCCTGGCGCCGAAGCCGAGGAATCGATGTGGCGCTGGACCGTGTCGCCCGAGAAGGCGCCGGACAAGGCCGAGTATCTGGATCTCCAATTCAAGTGCGGCGATCTGGTTGCCATCAACGGCAAGAAAATGAAGGCCCACGAACTGCTCGGCACGCTCAATCAACTGGGCGGCAAGCATGGCATCGGCCGCCTCGACCTGGTCGAGAACCGCTACGTCGGCATGAAATCGCGCGGCTGCTACGAAACTCCGGGCGGCAGCATCCTGCTGCGTGCGCATCGCGCCATCGAGTCGGTCTGCCTCGACCGCGAAGAGGCGCATCTCAAGGATGACCTGATGCCGCGCTACGCCAGCCTGATCTACAACGGCTACTGGTGGAGTCCGGAGCGCCGCGCCCTGCAGGCATTGATCGACCACACCCAGCAGCACGTCAACGGCTGGGTCCGCCTCAAGCTCTACAAGGGCAACGTGATCGTGGTCAGCCGCGATTCGAAGTCCGATTCGCTGTTCGACCCGACCATCGCCACCTTCGAGGACGACGCCGGCGCCTACAACCAGAAGGACGCCCACGGCTTCATCCGCCTCAATGCGCTGCGCCTGCGCATTGGCGCAAACAGGACCGAGAGCCGGGCCGGCAAGAAGAAGGGCTGACGAAGCACCGAGGGTAGACGGATTACGCGCCGATGTTCGGCATTTCGGAGGAGCAACTGACAGAGTTCGGCATGACGTTCGGCCTTGGCGCCTTCATGCTCTACATGCTGTTCATCATCGGCGAACTGGCCTGGAAGTCGAAGGCGGGCAAGCTTGGCACCTTCATCCTGTTCTTTGTCCTGTCGTTCGGCATGCTCGGTTTCGTCGCCAAGTTCATCATCCAAAAAATGTGGGGAATCTGATATGTCGCAATTCGATAATGTCGCAGTGTTCAAGAAGGCCAATGTGTATTTCGACGGCAAGTGCGTGAGCCACACCGTGCAGCTCGCTGACGGCACGAAGAAGAGCGTCGGCGTGATCATGCCGGCGACCCTGACCTTCAACACCGGCGTGCCGGAAATCATGGAATGCGTCTCCGGCGTCTGCCGCTATCGCATCAAGGGCGAGGACTGGAAGACCAGCGGCGCCGGGCAAAGCTTCACGGTGCCGGGCAATTCGAGCTTCGATATCGAAGTCGCCGGTGAGCCCTACCATTACGTTTGCCATTTCGCCTGATCCGGAGAGAGCGCCATGCCTTCATTCGACATCACTTCCGAAGCCGACTTGGTGGCGCTGAAGAACGCCGTGGACGTGGCGGGGCGCCACATTGGCAACCGCTATGACTTCAAGGGCACCTCGGCGCGCGCCGAGCTGAACGAGAAGGACAAGACCATCACGCTGCATGGCGATTCCGAGTTCCAGCTCAGCCAGATCAAGGACATCCTGTTTCCGGAAATGGAAAAAAAGGAACGCGAAAGCACCAAGCGGCTCGATCACGGTCCGGTGCAGTCGGTCGGCGGCAACAAGTCCAAGCAGGAACTCAAGATCAAGGTCGGCATCGAGCAGGAACTGGCCAAGCAGATCGTCAAGCTGATCAAGGACAGCAAGATCAAGGTCCAGGCCAGCATCCAGGGCGACGCCGTGCGCGTCACCGGTGCCAAGCGCGACCTGCTACAGGAAGCCATCGCGCTGGTGAAGAAGTCGATCACCGACTTTCCCTTGCAGTACGGCAACTTCAGGGACTGAGATCTTACGAATCAACCTACTGCGCGAGCCGGATCGGGGCTTGGGCGGTCCTCATGTACAAACTCGTACATTCCGGTAGCTGTGCTCCGGCCGCACCCCGCTGCGGCCCGCGGCTACGCCCCGAAGGAAGTCCCCTTGGGGGACGGTTGCTTCATAAGCTAGGGCAATCGCCGTACCGCCAGCGCCAACTCTTCAATCTTCGCGCAAGCCGCCGATCCAGTGCGCATAGAGCCGGTCGGCGACGGCGCGCATCGCCGCGATGCGCGGCTCCATGTCGGTCAGCATCTGCTGCGGCGTCTGCACCGAGGCCGAGGGCGGAACCCCTTCTGCTGCCCATTGCTGACACCAACTTCGGATCATCGTCTCGGTCATCTCAACATGGCATTGCATGCCCAGATGCGGGCCGCGCACGAAGGCCTGGTTGGCGCAGTGGGCGTTGCCGAGAATGCGTGTCGCGCCGGGCGGGATGCTGAAAGCCTCGCCGTGCCAGTGGAATGCTTCGAAGCCGGCGCTGTCGCCCAGCCAATCGACTGCCAGCTGTGCGGCGGCAGGGGTCACCGCCACCCGGCCCCAGCCGATTTCCTTGACCGGATTGCGGCCCACCGTGCCGCCGAAGGCGCTGGCCATGAGCTGCCCGCCGAGGCAGTGGCCGATGACCGGGATACCCAGGCGGTCAGCGGCGCGGATGAGTTCAAGTTCCTGCGGGATCCACGCCAGCTCGTCATTCACGCTCATCGGCCCGCCCATCAGACAAAGCCCGGAGAACTCGTCGGGGGTTGGCGGTGGCGCCACGCCCTCGTCGATCCTGAACAACGTCCACGGCAGGGAGTGGCGGTCGAGGAATGTGGCAAAATAGCCCGGCCCCTCGCCGGGGCTATGACGGAATATTGCGATCGGTTTCATGCCGGAGTCTCTTGTTAACGCAGGCCCGAATTCTAACGGAGGCTTGCTTTCCCTGATGCGTCGTCGATTCAGCGAAGGCCTTGTCGCGTCCCCCGTAATCGAATCCTGGGTCGCCGCCGAGAAGGAGCTGATTGCCGCCGCCGTGCTGGTGCCGGTGGTGGTACGCGAAACCGGGCTGACCATGCTGCTGACCCAGCGCACTGCGCACCTGCGCGACCACGCCGGACAAGTCAGTTTCCCCGGCGGACGCTGCGAAGCCAGCGATGCCTCACCCGAAGCTACTGCCTTGCGCGAAGCCGAGGAAGAGGTCGGCCTGGCGGCGTCGCAAATCGAAATTCTCGGCCGCCTGCCGGAATACCGCACCGGCACCGGCTTTGTCATCACCCCGGTGGTGGGGCTGGTGACGCCGCCCTTGAACCTGAAGCTCGACGATTTCGAGGTGGCCGAAGCTTTCGAGCCGCCGCTCGAATTCCTCCTCGACAGCGCCAACCATCAGCGCCAGACTATCGAAGTGCGCGGCGTCCGGCACGAATACTGGGCGATGCCGTGGCAGGGTTATTTCATCTGGGGTGCGACCGCCGGCATGCTGGTGACCTTGCACCGTCTGCTGTATTCGGGGACATGAGCACCCGCCGCCGGGCCGCCCCAAGGGGGGGGCAGCCAACATACGGAGCCGCGCAGCGGCGAACCACCGTCATCCCCTGCCTTGGGGCGAAGGCAGGGTTTCGCGGAGCATTGCTCCGCGCTGCCGCAGCCGGCCGGCTATGCAGAGCCGGCCGTGGGATCGGGGCCGGGGGGAGGGCAGTTCAATGAGTTTGATTTCGATCGTCATCGCCCTGATCATCGAACAGCTGCATGCGCTCCCGGTGCAGCGCGCGGTGCGCGATCCCCTGGCGCGGATGGCGGAGTTTCTGGAGGACAAGTTCAACGACGGCGGCCGCAGCCACGGGGCGATCGCCTGGGGACTGGGAGCGGCGCTGCCGGCCGCCTTGCTGTCGCTGCTGTATGCCTTGCTGATGGTCTTCCAGCCGCTGCTGGGGTTTCTGCTGGGCATCGGCGTGCTGTACCTGACCATGGGCTTTCGCCAGTTCAGCCATTTCTTCACCAATATTCACCTGGCGCTGCGGGTCGGCGACATCGAGCAGGCGCGGCAACTGCTCGCGCAATGGCGCGGAGGCGCCGGCGACCGCCTGACTTCCGGCGAAATCGCGCGGCTGGCGATCGAGCAGGCCCTGCTCGCGTCGCATCGCCATGTCTTTGCACCGCTGCTGTGGTTCGCCGTACTGGGTCCGGCGGGGGCCTTGTTCTACAGGCTGGCGCATTCGCTCGACGAACATTGGGGCAAGCGCAGCGAGCAGGAGTTCGGCGAGTTCGGCCAATTCGCGCATCAGGCCTTTGCCTTCATTGACTGGCTGCCCTTGCGCGTCACCGCCGCGGCCTTTGCCGTGGTCGGCGATTTCGAGGATGCAGTGTATTGCTGGCGAAATCAGGCCGATCTATGGCCCGACGGCGGCTCCGGTATACTGCTGGCCAGCGGTGCCGGCGCGCTGGGCGTACGCCTGGGGATGCCGGTACATGACGTAATTCAAGACACGGGCGACGCGAGCGATCGCCCGGAACTGGGATTGGGGGAGGACGCCGATCCCGACTTCATGCAGAGCACCATAGGCCTCGTCTGGCGCAGTCTCGTGCTCGGTTTGGCAGTGCTGGCCCTGGTCTGGATTTCCAGCTGGGTCGGCAGTTGATATCTAATTTAGGAGTTTTGTAATGGCTGACAAGAGAGAAGTCGTTGTACTGAGTGCCGTTCGTGCCGCGGTCGGCACCTTCATGGGTTCGCTGTCCGGCATGGAACCCGCCGACCTCGGTGGTCTGGTGGTCAAGGAGGCTATCGCCCGTTCCGGCGTCGATCCCAAGGCCATTACTTTTGCCACCGTGGGCAACGTGATCCCCACCGAAGCCCGCTACCCCTACGTCGCGCGCAATGCCACGATCCAGGGCGGCATGAGCATGGAATCGGTCACCTTCGCCGTGAATCGCCTCTGCGGTTCCTCGCAGCAGGCCATCGTCAGCTCGGCCCAGGCGATCCTGCTCGGCGATGCCGACTTCGCCCTCGGCGGCGGCGTCGAAGTCATGTCGCGCGGCGCTTACCTGTCCCCGGCGATGCGTTCCGGCGCGCGCATGGGCGACACCAAGATGATCGATGCCATGGTCTCCGCGCTGACCGATCCCTTCGGCGCCGGCCACATGGGCATCACCGCCGAGAACCTGGCCAAGAAGCACGGCTTCACGCGCGAGCAGCAAGACGAATTCGCCTGCGAATCGCAGCGCCGTGCCGCCGCCGCCGTCGCTGCCGGCTACTTCAAGGAACAGATCGTGCCGATCACGCTGAAGACCCGCAAGGGCGACGTGGTGTTCGATACCGACGAGCACATCAAGGCCAACACCACCATGGAATCGCTGGCCAAGATGAAGCCGGCCTTCGACAAGAACGGCACCGTCACCGCCGGCAATGCGTCCGGCATCAATGACGGCGCCGGCTTCCTGGTGCTGGCCGATGCGGCCAAGGCCGCTTCCGGCGGCCACAAGGCGATGGCCCGTCTGGTGTCCTACGGCATCGGCGGCGTGTCGCACGAAGTCATGGGCGAAGGCCCGATCCCGTCGACCCTCATCGCGCTGGCCAAGGCCGGCCTCAAGATCGACGACATCGGCGTGGTCGAGTCCAACGAAGCCTTTGCCGCCCAGTCGCTGACCGTGGCCAAGGTGCTCGGCCTCGATCCGAAGAAGACCAACCCGAACGGCGGCGCGATCGCCATCGGCCATCCGATCGGCGCTTCCGGCGCGGTGATCATCACCAAGGCCCTCTACGAAGCGCGTCGCGTCGGCAGCAAGTACTGCCTCGCCACCATGTGCATCGGCGGCGGCCAGGGCATCACCACGATCTGGGAAATGATTTAAGCCGGATCGGGTTTCACCTCATAAAAAAGCCCGGCAATGCCGGGCTTTTTTCGTATACGGCGCCCTAGTACGCAGACATGTTGAAACCGATGGATGTAGGAGCGAGCTTGCTCGCGACAACGGCTTATCGCGAGCAAGCTCGCTCCTACAGGGAATGCGCCTTTCCTTGTTGACTGACTATCAGGGCGCGGTGCCGCCAGCGCTGACTTTGCGCGCTGGCCGCCTTATTGGCCTTATCGTCGCCGCGTCAGCGTCCGCGCATGAACAGGCGGTCGAGTTCCGTCATGGACAGCTGAACCCAGGTCGGCCGGCCGTGGTTGCACTGGTCGGCGCGCTCGGTTTCTTCCATCTGGCGCAGCAGGGCGTTCATTTCGGGCAGAGTCAGCAGCCGGTGCGCGCGCACCGCACCATGGCAGGCCATGGTCGCCAGCAGTTCGTTGCGCCGGGTCTCCACCACGCGGCTGGCGGGATGCTCGGCCAGATCCTTGAGCAGCGAGCGCACCAGCTCGACCGCGTTGCCGCCCGCCAGCAGCGCGGGCAGGCCGCGCACGGCGAGCTCGCGCGGGCCGGCGGCGGCGACGGCAAAGCCGAGCTGGGCCAGCGCCTCGGCCTGTTCGCTCGCGGTGGCCATTTCGGCTTCGCTGGCCGACAGCAGCAGCGGCACCAGCACGGCTTGCGTCGCCGGCGGTCCGGCGTCGAGACTGGTTTTCAGCTTTTCGTAGAGGATGCGTTCGTGCGCGGCATGCATGTCCACCAGCACCAGGCCGCCGGCATTCTGGGCCAGGATGTAGACGCCGTGGAGTTGCGCGATGGCGTAGCCGAGCAGCGGTGCGCCGCCGTTCTGATGCGCGCCAAGAGTTGGCGCTGGCGACACGGCGTTGGGGCTGTCGGCAGCGTCGGCGAATGCCGCGCGGGCGAATTCGAGGTAGGCACGCGCCGCCGGCTCTTCCACGCTCAGTCCCGACTGGCGCGCGTAGGAGAAAGCCGAGGGCACGTAGGCCGTTGCGGCCGGCGCCGTCTCCACCGAGCTCGCTGCGCCGGACAGCGGCGTCGCCAGCGTGCGCTGCAGCGCATGGAAGATGAACTGGTGTATGCCGCGCGCATCGCGAAAGCGCACCTCGGTCTTCGCCGGATGCACATTGACATCGACGCCGGCCGGGTCGAGTTCGAGGAACAGCACGTAGGCCGGGTGGCGCTGTCCGTGCAGGATGTCGGCCCAGGCCTGGCGCGCGGCATGGGTCAGCAGCTTGTCGCGCACATAACGGCCATTGACGAAGAAATACTGCTCGTCGCGTCCCGCGCGCGAATAGGCCGGCAGCGCGGCGAGGCCGGACAGCCGCAGCGGCCCCGCGCTGGCATCGAGCGGGCGCGCATGCGGGAAGAACTCCTCGCCGATGATTTCCCGTGCGCGCCTTGCAAAGTTGGCGCTGGCGAGACGGCGTTTTGCGCTGCCGTTGTGGGAGAGGGTAAAGGCGACGTCGGGCCGTGCCAGCGCCATGCGCCGCAGCACTTCGTCGCAGTGGGCGAATTCGGTGGTCTCGGTCTTGAGGAACTTGCGCCGCGCCGGAGTGTTGAAATACAGGTCGGCAACCTCGATCACCGTGCCGCCGCCCAGCGCCGCCGGTTCCACCCGATAGCGCGCCGCGCGCCGCGCGGCGGAAATATCGTCGCCCCCTTCCTCGGGAAGGGGGACGGGGGGATGGTTCTGTATGCGCCAGCCGTGCGCCGAATCTGGCGCGCGACTGGTCAGCGTGACGCGCGCCACAGATGCGATCGAGGCCAGCGCCTCGCCGCGAAAGCCGTAGCTGGCGACCCGTTCCAGGTCGTCGAGGCTGGCGATCTTGCTCGTGGCGTGGCGCGCCAGGGCCAGCGGCAGGTCCTCGGGGCCGATGCCGGCGCCGTCGTCGGCGACGCGGATCAGGCGCACGCCGCCTTCTTCGAGCTGAACTTCGATTTTCGTGGCGCCGGCATCGAGGCTGTTTTCCAGCAGTTCCTTGAGCACCGACGCGGGACGTTCGACCACCTCGCCGGCGGCGATCTGGCTGATCAGGAGGTCCGGCAGCGGCTTGATGATTCCCATGGGGTGAGGATTATAGCTTCCGGTAAAATCACGCTTTCTCTCGACATCGCTGCCCCGTGGAACTTCTCGCCCAATTTATCGACATCGTCCTGCATGTGGACAAGTATCTGGCCACGCTGCTGGCCCAGTACGGCACCTGGATTTACGCGATTCTGTTTCTCATCGTGTTTTGCGAAACCGGCCTCGTCGTCACGCCCTTTCTGCCCGGCGATTCGCTGCTGTTCGTTGCCGGCGCGCTGGCCGCCACAAGTGGCGGCGGCTTCGACATCGGTGCCGTGATTGCCGTGCTGCTGACAGCGGCGATTCTCGGCGACAACACCAATTACTGGATCGGCCGCTGGGCCGGCAAGCGCATCCTGGCCTGGGGCGAAAAGTCGCGCTTTTTCAATCGCAAGGCCTTCGACGTGACCCACGCCTATTACGAGAAGCATGGCGGCAAGACCATGCTGGTGGCGCGCTTCATGCCCTTCGTGCGCACCTTTGCGCCCTTCGTCGCGGGGGTGGCCAACATGACCTACCCGCGCTACTTTTTGTTTGACCTTGCGGGCGCGGTGCTGTGGGTGGTCTCGCTCTGCCTCGCCGGCTACTGGTTCGGCAATCTGCCATGGGTCAAGGCGAATCTTTCCGTGATTGTGTTTGGCACCATTGGTCTGTCGCTGGTGCCGCTGGTTCTGGCGTGGCTGCGTCAGCGCATTGCGACGAAGGCCTCCTGAACATGCGCGTCGCGCTGGCCCTGGGCACCGTGCTGCTGCTGGCGGCGTGCTCCCACAGCGGCGCGCAAACGGCGGCGAAAAATGCCGCGCCAGGCAGTGACCAGACGCGCGCCATCGGCGATTCGGTCGCCAGCTTCGATCCCAAGCAGATCGGCAAGAGCGACGTCGACCGCGTCGCCGACATCCATCGCCGCGAGGTGTTCGCCAGCCTGCGCGTGCTGGCCGAAAAGCTCTACCGGCGCAATCCGCGCGAATGGAAAAAAGGCGGCCATGCCGGCGTCGAGATCGCGCTCGACCGCCTGCTCGATCCGCGCACCGGCTGGCGCCTGCCCGCAGCCGCGGGCCGGCGCGGCACCGACGCGATGTCGCTGGCGCTGCGCGAGGACTTCGGCGGCGACCGCGTGGCGGTATTCGTCGCCGGTGTCGGCGACATGCTGAATGTCGCTTTCGATGAAAAGACGGAATTCTTCATGCTCGACGAACTCGATCCACAGAAGCTCTACAACAGCGCGCGCAACCTCGAAGTCGCCGCCTGGAAGCTGGCCAACGCGCGCGATGCCGGCGGCGCCTTGCTGCTGCTTTCCAACGACATGACGCAGCAGCCGGCCAACCTCAGCTTCGAGCGCGAATTCGGCAAGATGATCGGCAATCTCGATCTGCTCGCCGCCCTGATCGCCGACAAGGGCCACCGCACCATCGCCCGCGTCGCGCAAAGCCTGGCCACGGCGGTATTTCTCCCGGTCGCGGGGCTGCGATGAAGCGCTATGTGATCCTGATTTCCGGGCGCGGCAGCAACATGGAGTCGCTGCTCGACGCCGGCCTGCCCGGCGAGTGCGCGCTGGTGCTCAGCAACCGGCCCGCTGTGGCCGGGCTGGACGCTGCCGCCCGCCGCGGCATCGCCACCGCCGTGATCGATCATCGCGGCTTCGCCTCGCGCGAGGAATTCGATGCCGCGCTGGCCGCCGAAATCGAGCGCCACAAGCCGGATCTGGTGCTGCTGGCCGGCTTCATGCGCATCCTTAGCGACGGTTTCGTGCGCCGCTTCGAAGGCCGCCTGCTGAACATTCATCCTTCGCTGCTGCCGCTGTTCCCCGGGGTCAAGACCCACGCCCAGGCGCTGGCGGCCGGGGTGCGGCTGCACGGCTGCAGCGTGCACTTCGTGACGCCGGCGCTGGACGGCGGGCCGATCGTCGCCCAGGCCGCGGTGCCGGTGCAGGCCGACGACGACGAGGCGAGCCTGGGCCGCCGCGTGCTGGCCGAGGAACACCTGCTCTACCCGCGCGTCGCGCGCTGGTTTCTCGAAGGCCGGCTGCAATTGATCGCGGAGCGCGTGAAGCTCTCGGGCGAGGTCGCGGTCGGCGGCGCGCTGCATGTGCCGCAGGTCGTCGCGACATGAAGGCCATCGCCTGCCTGCTGCAACTCGCGGCCTGGATCGGCTGCGGCCTGGTGCCGCCCGCCCTCGCCGCCGGTGCGCCAGCGCCAACTCTTCAGGCATCCGCCATGCAGGTCCTGCCGCGCCAGGGCAAGGTCAGCTACGCCCTGGCCCATGGCGCCGATGGCTTCGTGGTCGGTCAGGTGCTGCATACCTGGGAACATGACGGCCGCAACTACAGGATGCAGAGCGTGACCGAAACCACCGGCATCGCCGCCTTGCTGAAACCGGCGCGGGTCGTGCAGAGCAGCCAGGGCGAGGTATCGGCCGCCGGCCTCAGGCCGAAGGAATTTCGCCACGAACGGGTCAAGGGGCTCGATACGGCAAGCTTCGACTGGACGCGCCGGGTGGTCAGCTATGCCGGGCAGGAGGACAAGATCGTCGCCGGCACCCAGGACATGCTGTCCATGTATTACCAACTGGTCTTGCTCGGGCTGAAAAGCGGTGCGCTGGAAATGCCGATCGCCACGGGACGCAAGCTGGAAAGCTACCGTGTCGAAGTCCTCGGCGAAGAAGTCGTGACTGTGCCGATCGGCAAGCGCCGCACGGTGCGCCTGAAGACCCGCGGCAGCGGCGGCGACAGCATCGAGGTGTGGATCGCGCCCGAGCTGCGCGGCTTGCCCGTGAAAATCCGTTTCACCGACCGCAAGGGCGAAATTTTCGACCAGAACATGCAGGAAATCGCCGTCCAGGACAAGCCATGAGCATACTCACCCACCTCTTTCCGCGAAAGGGGGAGACAGCATGAACGACGACAGGAAACACGGCGGCAAGAACGCGGCGCGGCGCAGTGCAGCCGACGGCCGGCGCCGCGAAGGCGCTGCAGCCGGTGCCCGACCCGGTGCCCGGCCCGCCGCCAGACCCGCTGCGGGCGAGGCCGCGCCGGTGGCGGAAGGGCTGGCCGCGGATCTGCTGAACGCCGCGGTGGCGGCGACGGCACAGTTGCTGAGCTTCGCCCTGCCGGCCGACGCGGCCCTGTCGGCGTTCTTCCGCGCGCGCAAGAGCGGCGCGAAAGACCGCGCCTTCATTGCCGAAACGGCCTACGCCGTGCTGCGCCGCAAGCGCCTGCTGGAGCGCCTGGCCGCCTGCGGGCCGAACCTGGAAGCGGCCTTCCTCGCCCCCGGTTCGACGCCCAAGCGCGGGCCCAGGGACGGAACCAAGCCGGCGGCCGGCGCGCGTCGCATCTCGCCGCGCGAACTGGTGCTGCTCTCCTTGTCGCGCGTGCGCGGCATGTCGCAGCGCCAGCTCGAAGGCGCGCTGCTGCCGGGCGAGGCCGAATGGCTGGCGGACATCCGGCGCCAGCCCGAACCGGAACTGACGCTGGCCGAACAACTGGATTTCCCCGACTGGCTGGTCGAGCGCCTCTCAAGTCAAGCGACGGGCCGCCCCGAGATTGACTTGGCTCCCACGGGGGGCGGCGCGGACGGTGCTTCCGCGCCGGGGGTCGTGCCGGTTCCGCGCATGACGCCCGAAGAACTGCTGGCCCTGGCGCGCGCGCTGAACACGCCGGCGCCGCTCGACCTGCGCGTGAACACGCTGAAGGCCGAGCGCGAGGGCGTGATCGCGCGCCTCGCCGCCGATGGCATCGCCGCGGCACCTACGCCGTATTCGCCGCTCGGCCTGCGCCTGAAGACCAAGCCCTACCTGCAGAAGCATCCGGCCTACCTCGACGGCAGCATCGAGGTGCAGGACGAAGGCTCGCAGTTGCTGGGCTTCCTGGTCGCGCCCAAGCGCGGCGAAATGGTGGTGGATTTCTGCGCCGGCGCCGGCGGCAAGACGCTGATTCTCGGTGCGCTGATGCGCTCCACCGGGCGCCTGTATGCCTTCGACGTATCCGACAAGCGCCTGGCCAAGCTGAAGCCGCGCGCGGCCCGCGCCGGCCTGTCGAACGTTCATCCGGCCTGCCTTTCCGGCGAGAACGACACGCGCGTCAAGCGGCTGCAGGGCAAGGTCGATCGCGTGCTGGTCGATGCGCCCTGTTCCGGCCTGGGCACCCTGCGTCGCAACCCCGACCTGAAGTGGCGCCAGTCGCCGCAGAGCGTCGATGAACTGACTGCCAAGCAGGCCGCGATCCTCGCCGCCGCGGCCAGGCTGCTGAAGCCCGGCGGCCGCCTGGTGTATGCCACCTGCAGCATCCTCGCCGAGGAGAACGAAGACATCGTCAATGCCTTCCTCGCCGGCCATGCCGACTTCCAGCGCCTTCCGGCGCAGGAAGTGCTGGCCGCGCAGGGCATCGTCATCGACTGCGGCGAGGACATGCGCCTGTCGCCGCAAAAGCACGGCACCGACGGCTTCTACGCGGCGGTGCTGGAACGCAGCAAGTGATCGTGATACATGGAGCGGCCATAGGCCGCGAACCGAGGTCACCCCCTTCCCCGGGAAGGGGGCTGGGGGGAAGGTCGTTTCTCGTCGCCGCGCTGCTGCTCTGCCTGACAGTTGGCGCTGGCGCCACGGCGTTACCGGCGACGGGCACGGTCGAAGTGCTGTTCACGCCCTGGGACGATGCCGAAGGCGCCATCGTGCGCGTGGTCGGCGAAGCGCGCCGGAGCATCCACGTCCAGGCCTACCTGCTGACCAGCCGCTCGATCGCCAAGGCGCTGACGGATGCCAAGGCGCGCGGCGTTGCCGTGGAAATCCTGGCCGACCGCGAGATGCTGGAAAAGAGCGACAAGTCGCTGCTGCCGCTGCTGGTCGAGGGCGGCATCCCGGTCTGGCTGGAAACGCGCTATGCCGCGGCCCACAACAAGGTGATGCTGATCGATGCCGCTCATGCCGACGCCGTCGTCATCACCGGCAGCTACAATTTCAGCTGGTCGGCGCAGGCGCGCAACGCCGAAAACCTGCTGATCCTGCGTGGCAATCCGGCGCTGGTACGGCGCTACCTCGACAACTGGCGGCGTCATCGCGACGACGCGCAGAAAATGAACGGAGCCCAATGACATGAAGCAAGGCGCTCTGGCCACCGTCTGGCTGGAAGTCCAGGCCGATCTGCACGAACCGGATCTGATCTGGCAACTGGCGATCCTGGCCGGATGCCTGCTGCTGGCACTGCTGGGCGAGAGCCTGTTGCGCCGTCGGCAGGCCGGTGAAGGCCGCGTCGCGGAACTCGGCCGCGGCGGGCTGAAACGCATCAGCTTCCCCGTGCTGGCGCTGATCCTGGTGCTGCTGGCGCGCTGGGTGGCGGAAGGCTCGATCCGCGTCGGCCTGTTCTCGCTGGCCGTGCCGCTGCTGGCCTCGCTGGCGGTGATTCGCGCGGTGTTCTACATCTTGCGGGTCAGCCTGGTCGGCGCCACCTGGCTGGTGCCCTTCGAGCGCGTGTTCGCCTTGCTGGTCTGGGGTGTCGTCGCCCTGCACATCGTCGGCCTGCTGCCCGAGGTGATTGCGGTGATCGAATCGGTGACCTTCAATGCCGGCAAGCAGAAACTCAACCTGTGGCATGTGCTGCAAGGCCTGGTCGCGGTACTCGCCACTGTGCTGGCCGCGCTCTGGCTGTCCAGCGCGATTGAAGCCCGCTTGAACAAGGCGGTCGGGCTCGACAACAATTTGCGCATGGTATTCGCGCGTCTGACCAAGGCGTTGCTGATCCTGCTGGCGGTGCTGATCGTCCTGCCGCAGGTCGGCATCGATCTCACCACCTTGTCGATATTCGGCGGCGCGCTCGGCGTCGGCCTCGGCTTCGGCCTGCAGAAGATCGCCAGCAACTACGTCTCGGGCTTCATCATCCTGCTCGACAATTCCATCCGCATCGGCAACACCATCACGGTCGGCACCGACCGCGGCGAGGTGACGCGCATCACCACGCGCTACACCGTGCTGCGCAGCCTGGGCGGCGTCGAGGCGCTGGTGCCCAACGAACTGCTGGTCGGCTCGGTGGTGCAGAACGAGTCCTACAGCGATCCGCAGGTACGCATCGCGCTGCCGGTGCAGGTCGCCTACGACAGCGACCTGGAACGCGCCATGACCATCATGGCGACGGCGGCAGCGGCGCAGGAGCGTGTCCTCGCCGAGCCGGCGCCGGCGATATTGCTCAGGGAATTTGCCGATTCCGGCATCAATCTCGAACTCGCCTTCTGGATTGCCGATCCGCAGAACGGCACCGGCCAACTGCGCTCCGACATCAACCTGGCGATCTGGCGCGAATTCAAGCAGGCCGGTATCCAAATCCCTTTCCCGCAACGCGAAATCCGCATTCTCAAAGAGGCAGGCCATGAGTGAAACCCGAAGCGACACCCGACTGATCCACGGCTTCCACGCCATCACCGCCAAGCTGCGCCACGCCGCCGACGACGTCAAGGAAATCACCGTCGCCGAAGGCCGCCAGGACGGCCGCATGCGCGATCTGCTGAAACTCGCGGAGACCCACGGCGTGCGCGTGATCCTCTCCGACGCGAAACGGCTCGACGGTCTGGCCGGCGGCAGCCAGCATCAGGGCGTGGTGGCCAAGGTCGCTGCGCAAGCCAAACACCTGACGCTGGACGACGTGCTCGACGGCCTGACCGAACCGCCGCTGCTGCTGGTGCTCGACGGCGTCACCGATCCGCACAACCTCGGCGCCTGCCTGCGCGTCGCCGACGCCGCCGGCGCGCATGCCGTGGTGGCGCCGAAGGACAAGGCCTGCGGCCTCAACGCCACGGTGATCAAGGTCGCCAGCGGCGCCGCCGACACCGTGCCCTACATCGTCGTCACCAACCTCGCGCGCTCCCTGCGCGAGATGCAGGAACGCGGCATCTGGGTCATCGGTGCGGCGGGCGAGGCCGAGCGCGAACTCTACGCGATCGACCAGAAAGGCCCCTGCGCCTGGGTGCTCGGCGCCGAAGGCGCCGGCATGCGCCGCCTGACGCGCGAGACCTGCGACGAACTGGCGAGGATTCCGATGCACGGCAGCGTCGAAAGCCTCAACGTTTCGGTGTCCGCCGGCATCTGCCTGTTCGAGGCGCGGCGTCAGCGCGGCGCCTGATCCGGGTAACCGAGAGTCAGCAGCCGACGCCCGGGGCAGTCCGGCGGATCATGCCTGCCCATCGAGCGCAGGCTGTTGATGAATGACCATTCCGTTGCGCCCGCGGCCCTTGGCCTGATACATCGCCTCATCGGCCAGCTTCAAGAGGACATCCACTGAACTTTCCCGTCCATTGAACAGGACCGCGCCGATGCTCGGCGTGTTATGTCCGACATCGGCTCCGAGCTGGAACGGCTGATTGAGTTCGGCGAGTATCTTGTTGCCGATTTCATCGAGTTGCTGCACGGCATCCAGGCGCGATGCGGCAAGATTCTCCAGCATGACGACAAATTCATCGCCGCCCAGGCGCGATGCCGTGTCGCAGGCTCTGATGCAGTGCTGCAGGCGCTGCGCCACCTGCTGCAGCAGCATGTCTCCGGCATTGTGTCCGAGCGAGTCATTGACCGCCTTGAAGTGGTCGAGATCGATGAACATCAGTGCGCCATGCCAGTTGCTGCGGGCACACAGCGTCATCGCGTGCCCGAGCCGATCCATCAGCAGAGTCCGGTTGGGCAATCCGGTCAACTGGTCATAAAAGGCCATGGCCTTGATTTGTTCCTCGGCCTTCTTGCGTTCGGTGATGTCAAGGTGCGCTCCGACGTAGTGGGTGACGATGCCATTGCTGTCCTTGACCGCCGAGATCGTCAGCCATTCGGGATACTCTTCGCCATTCTTGCGGCGATCCCACAGTTCGCCCTGCCATGAGCCGGACTGGACGATGCTCTGCCACATGGTCCGATAGAAGTCGGCGTCGTGGCGACCTGACTTGAGCACCCGCGGCGTCTTGCCGACGACTTCCTCAGCCGTGTAGCCGGTGATTTCGACGAATGCGCGATTGACGCGCAGGATGACGCCGTCGGCATCGGTCACCATCATCGCCTCCTGGGACTCGAAGGCGGTTGCTGCCACCCTGAGCTCTGATTCCGAACGCTGCAGTTGCCGATATTGCGTACGCAACAAGCCGTCGGCGTGGCGGACAATGAAGTAGAGGGCGGCATACAGCAGGCACAGGGAAAGAATCGTGGCGAGCGTGACGACGAAGGCCTGCTGATTGGTGTGCTCGATCCAGTCGGTGACGTCGCTATAGACCTCCAGAACGCCTTCCGCGGGCGCATTGCCAGACGCCCTCATCGCGACATAGCTGGAAAGGACATCGCGGTCGACGATTTCCCGATCGAAGGCGCTGAAGCTGTCCCGATGCGTCAATTCACTCAGCGGACGGCCCTGCAAGGCCGAGATGAAGCCCGGGTTGGCGCGGTAATCGCGGCCGATCTGCGTCGCATCGGTGGAGAAGATGGTGCGCCCTTCGGTGTCATAGAACTTCACCTTGACCACCCGCGCATTCTGCATTGCGCCACGCACATTACTGTCGATCGATGCGGTCAGCGGGTGCCGCTTCAATGCATCGGTATCGAGATTCTTTGCCGTTGCAGCGAGTTCGCGGAATGACGGCAGCAGCGTATTGGCAAAGGACTGGGTCAGCGCGACGTGATTGCTTTCGCCGATGCTCAGCAACTGGATTCGCTCCACGCGATGGTGCAGCAGTCCGAGCAAGGCCGTGGTGACGATCACGGCGGCGAGGCTGGCGATGGAGAAATACCTGAGCAGCGGAAACATGGACAGGTTTCCTTATCGTGCTTCCCTGGTTGGCAAGCGGCGGTAGCAGTGTAGTCGTTTAACGACTTGGGGATGCCTTGCAGCTCGTCGGTTGTATCGAGCGCGCTTGCTCAGCCGGCGGAACCGCCCGCCTCCCAGGTTTCGATCGCCTGGCGCAGCTTTTCCGGCAGGGGACGCGAGGTCTTGCTCTCCGGATCGGCATTGACATAGACGATCTCGCCGCTGATCAGGCGCTCGCCGTCGCGGAAGATGCCCATCTCGAAAGTCATGCTCGAATTGCCGAGCTTTTCGGCGCGCACGCAGATGTCGAGGATCTCGTCGAAGTGCGCCGAGGCATGGTAGTTGATCACGCTCCTCACCGCGAATAGGTCGCCGCCGGTACCGGCCATGCCCTCTGGATAGGGCAGGCCGATGGCGCGCCAGTATTCGGTGACGCCGATGTCGAAGTAGCTCAGGTAGTGGCCGTTGAAGACGATGTTCTGCGGATCGACTTCGGCCCAGCGCACGCGCAGGCTGTGGCGCAGGCGGAAGGCGGCGAGCTCGGAGGGCTTCTGCATTTCAGCTTTCCTCCGTCAGCAGCGAGACGCCGAGCAGCGCGCGGCGCTTGAGCCAGGGGCTGGGGCGGTAGCGCGGGTCGCCGTAGAAACTCTGCATGGCTTCCAGCACGCCGAGTATCTTGCGCGCGCCGAGCGCATCGCCGAAGGCCAGCGGCCCCTTGGGGTAGCCCAGGCCGAGGGTCACCGCGCGGTCGATGTCGGCCGGAGTGGCGACGCGCTGCTGGGCGATGTCGCAGCCGATATTGACGATGCAGGCGACGATGCGCTGGGCGATGAAACCGGCGCTGTCGCGGATCACGCCGACCGCCGTGCCGTCGGCGGCGAACAGGGCATGCGCCGCATCGCGCATGGCGGGGTCGGTCAGCGGCGTGGTCATCAGCGTGCGTCTGCGGCCCGTAACCAGTCCGAACAGGCAGTCGATGCCGACCGTGCGCTGCGGGTCGAGCCCCTGGCCGACGCAGCAGGTGGTGGCGTCGGCGCCGAGCGGGGTGACGATGCACAGCGCCTCGGCGCTCGGCACGTAGTCGGTTTCGACTTCGACCCCGGCGGCGACGGCGATTTCGCGCAGCACGTCGGCCCATTCCGGATGGGTCTGGCTGAACCAGACGCGGCCGGGCGGGGCGGTCGGCACGGCGGCGACCGGCATCGCCTCTGCCGTGCCGTTGGCATAACGGTAGAAGCCGCGGCCGGTCTTGCGCCCGAGCAGCCCGCCGGCCAGGCGTTGCGCCGCCAGCGGCGAGGGCCGGTAGCGCGGCTCTTCGTAGTACTGGTGGTAGATCGATTCCATGACCGGCTGCGACACGTCGAGGCCGGTCAGGTCCATCAATTCGAAAGGCCCCATGCGAAAGCCGGCGGCCTCGCGCATGATGCGATCGACCTCGTGGAATTCGGCGATGCCTTCGCCGAGGATGCGCAGCGCTTCGGTGACGAAACCGCGGCCGGCATGATTGACGATGAAGCCCGGCGTGTCGCTCGCAGCGACTGCCGTATGGCCCATGCGCCGGCCCAGATCCAGCATCGCCGCCGATACCTCCGGTGCCGTGAGCAGGCCGGCGATGACTTCGACGATTTTCATCAGCGGCACGGGGTTGAAGAAATGGAAGCCGACCACGCGTTCCGGGCGTTTGCAGGCGGCGGCGAGCGAGGTGACCGAAAGCGAGGAGGTATTGGTGGCGAGGATGCAGTCGGCGGTGATGATGTCTTCCAGCTGCTGGAACAGCTTCTGCTTGACGTCGAGATTCTCGACGATGGCCTCGATCACGACCTGCGCCGAGGCCAGTCCTTCCAGCCGCGGCACGACTTCCAGCTTGGCCGAGGCCGCCGCCAGCGCGTCGGCCGAAATCTTGCCTTTCCCGGCGAGCTTGTCCAGCGTGCCGATCACCGTTTCGCGCGCGCCAGCCGCCGCACCGTGCAGGGCGTCGAACAGCAGCACACGGATGCCGGCCTGCGCGGCGATCTGGGCGATGCCGCGACCCATGGCGCCGGTGCCGACGATGCCGAGACAAAGGGAGGGCGACTGGATGTCGACAGGCATGGTGTTTCTCCTTGGGGCTTGCGTGCACGGCCGGCCAGGAACGCGGGCCGGGCCGGAATCCTGCTCAGTGGACTACCAGAGCTTCCACCACGGTTCGACGCGGTTGAGGCCGCGCGCGTAGTACTCGCTCTTGGGGAAGTTGGTGCGCATCACGCGCTCGGCGTCGTCGCGCAAATCGTTCATGCCCAGCAGGTCGTAGGCCTTGATCATGATGAAGAGGGCTTCCTCGTTGGCCGGCGCGTCGGGGTAGGTCTTGATCGCGGCCTGCGCGCGATTCACCGCGGCGACGTAGGCCTCGCGCTTCATGTAGTAGCGCGCGACATGCACCTCGTGCGAGGCCAGGGCATTGACCAGGTATTTCATGCGCGCCGTGGCGTCCGGCGTGTACTTGCTTTCGGGATACTTGTTGACCAGCACCTTGAAGGCGTCGAAGGAATCGCGGGCGGCCTTGGGGTCGCGTTCGGTCAGGTCCTGCAGGCTGACGTAGCCGAGCAGGCCGAGATCTTCGTTGAAGTTGGTGAGGCCCTTCAGGTAGTAGGCGTAGTCGACGTTGGGATGGTTCGGATGCAGGCGGATGAAGCGGTCGCAGGCGGCAATCGCCGAGGCCGGCTCGTTCTGGCGGTAATACGCGTAGGCGACTTCGAGCTGTGCCTGCTGCGCATAGCGGCCGTAGGGAAAGCGGGCTTCGAGCTTCTCGAAATACTTGATCGCCTTGTCGTAGCTGCTCTCGGCCATGGCGTCCTTGGCTTCGCTGTAGAGCTTGCTGGCCGACCAACTGGCGGTCTCGTCGACCACGTCGGGCAGCAGGCCGCAGCCGCCTAGCAGGGTCGAGCCGAGGCCGGCACCAATGAATACGACAGGGGCGAGCGCCCGGAGGAATGCCGCTACACTACGCATGGTGAAAACCTCGAATGAATTTGCGGCCGATTATAGCCGAAGCCCCAGCCCGTCCCAGGCCAGGCTGAGCACCCAGGTGCCCGCGGAATGCGCCGGCTGGCGGCTCGACGCAACCCTGGCCAAACTCTTTCCCGAACACTCGCGCAGCCGCCTGCAGGCCTGGCTCAAGGATGGCCTGATCCGCCTCGACGACGGCGCGGCGGAGGGCAAGCGCAAGGTCTATGGCGGCGAACGCATCGAGTTCGATGTCGGCGTCGCCGTGCCGCCAGCGTCAACTCTTGCGGAGGCCGCGGAGGACATCCCGCTTGCCGTGGTGTTCGAGGATGAGCATCTGATGGTGATCGACAAGCCGGCCGGACTGGTGGTCCATCCCGGTAACGGCCAGCCGTCCGGCACGCTGCTGAACGCGCTGCTGCATCATGCACCGCAGCTCGCCGGGATCCCCCGCGCCGGTATCGTGCATCGCCTCGACAAGGACACCAGCGGCCTGCTGGTGGTGGCGAAGACGCTGACGGTGCAGACCGACCTGGTGCGCCAGATGCAGGCGCGCTCGGTCAAGCGGCACTACCTGGCCCTGGCCCTGGGCAATGTCGAGCGCGACGGCACCGTCGATGCGCCGCTCGGCCGTCATGCCGTGCAGCGCACCAAGATGGCCATCGTGCGCAGCAGCGGCAAGGAGGCGCGCACCCATTACGCGGTGCTGGAGCGCTTCGCCAAGGCCACGCTGCTCGAATGCCGCCTGGAAACCGGGCGCACCCACCAGATCCGCGTTCATCTCGCCTCGATCAAGCATCCGCTGGCCGGCGACCCGGCCTACGGCAAGGCCAGGAGCGGCGACGCGCGGCTCGATGCCTTTGCGCGCCAGGCGCTGCATGCCTGGCGGCTGGCCCTGCGCCATCCGGCGACCGGCGCCGAAATGGCCTGGGAATCGCCGCTGCCGGCCGACTTCGCGCAACTGCTGGACGAATTGCGGCGTGACTAGCCTGATCCTGCCCGACTGGCCGGCGCCGCCCGGCGTGCGCGCGCTGGCGACGACGCGGCGCGGCGGCGTGAGCCGTGCGCCCTGGGACAGTTTCAATCTCGGCGACCATGTTGGCGACGAGCCGCAGGCGGTGGCGGCGAATCGCGCGCTGCTGCGTCGCGAATTGCCCGCCGAGCCGGTCTGGCTGCGCCAGGTGCATGGCACCCGCTGCGTCGATGCGGCCATGGCGGCCATGGTGGCAACGGGCACCGAGGCCGATGCCAGCTTCACGCGGCAACGCGGCGTGGTCTGCGCGGTGCTTACCGCCGACTGCCTGCCGGTGCTGTTGTGCGACGATCAGGCGACCGTGGTCGCCATCGCCCACGCCGGCTGGCGCGGACTCGCGGCCGGCGTGATCGAGGCGACGGCGGGCGCCATGGCCGTGCCTGGCGAGCGTCTGACGGCCTGGCTGGGCCCCGCCATCGGGCCGCAGGCCTTCGAGGTCGGCAGCGAGGTGCGCGAGATCTTCATCGCGCACGATCCGCAGGCGGTTGGCGCGTTTGCCGCGACCGACAAGGGCAAGTGGCTGTGCGACATCCACCGGCTGGCACGGCAGCGGCTCGATGCGCTGGGCATTCGCCGTATCGCCAGCGCCAACTCTTGTACGCTGGGCGACGCGGAAACTTTCTATTCCTTTCGACGCGACGGCGTCACCGGGCGCATGGCCAGCCTGATCTGGCTGGAATAACCCCTATAATCCTGCGCCCATGTCCGTTCTTTCCTGGATCATCGTCATGTCATTGGCCGGCGGCGCGCTGAGCGTGCTCGCCGCCGCGGCGTTTGCCTGGACGGCGCGGGTGCAATGGGTGTCGCTGCTGATCAGCTATGCCATCGGCGCGCTGCTTGGCGCCTCCTTCCTCGAAGTGCTGCCGCATGCGATCACCGCCAGCGGCGATGCGGCGACCACCACGGCGACCGTGCTGGGCGGCATCCTGGCCTTCTTCGTCATGGAAAAGCTGGTGCTCTGGCGCCATTGCCACATCGAGGCCTGCGAAGGCCACGAGCCGCTGGTGCACAGCCATGCGCATGCTCACGATCACGGCCGCAGCGGCCTCTTGATCCTGGTCGGCGACACCTTCCACAACTTCGTCGATGGCGTGCTGATCGCGGCGGCCTTCATGGAGGACGTGCGCCTCGGCATCGTTACCGCGCTGGCGATGATCGCCCACGAGATTCCGCAGGAAGTCGGCGATTTCATGATCCTGCTGCACTCGGGCTATTCGAAGGGACGCGCGCTGGCCTTCAATCTGCTGTCGAGCCTGGCGACGCTGGTCGGCGCGCTGCTCGCCTATGTCGCTCTGGGCCAGGTGCAAAGCGCCGTGCCGGTGCTGCTGGCGCTCGCCGCAGCGAGCATGATCTATGTCGCCGTGGCCGACCTGATCCCCGGCCTGCACAAACGGCCGGAACTGCGCGCCACGGTGCAGCAGGTGCTATTGATCGCGGCGGGCATCGGCACCATCGTCCTTACTCACCACATCGTCGATCGTTTCGCGGGATAGGCGGGTCCGCCGGCGTTGCGGCGTTCCCATGAGCCAGAGAAACAGGGCGAGGGGCGCGGCGCCATACACGACAAAGCTCAGCACGCCGGCGACAGGATTCGCTTCGGTGGCGGCCATCAGCAGGGTGACATAGAGCCACCCGATCGCGATTACATACATTTCGTCATTCTACGTTCCGTTTTCTTGACACCATTTATTGTGCAGTGCAAAATAAACATCGTCTTGAGGAGTCCCGGATGTCGTCCCCCCCCGATCAGAATGACCCTTTCAAAGCCATGTTGCAGGCGGGAAATGCCATGGCACAAGGCTTCAACCAGTTTCTTGCGCAGCAGCAGCCGGCGGCACCCCAAGGCGTGAATGCGGCGGCCTGGAACGCCGAGTCGGAGGCCCTCAAGACCCTCCAGCAGGAATGGATGGCGCGCCAGGCCCAACTCTGGCAGGGCATGCTGGGCAAGGCGCCCGATCAGCCGGCGCCCCAGGTGGCGAGTCCGTCTGCCGGCGACAAGCGCTTCGATCACCCGGCCTGGGCCGCAAGTCCCGTTTACGACTACCTGCGCCAGGCCTACCTGATCAATGCCGAATACATGAAGCGGATGGCCGAGGCGGCGCCGGTGGCCGACGGCCAGGCGAAGAACCGCATGCGCTTCCTGACGCGGCAGATGGTCGATGCGATGGCGCCGTCGAACTTCCTCGCCACCAATCCCGAGTTTGTCCAGAAGGCGCTGGAAACCAAGGGAAACAGCATTCAGCAGGGCATCCAGAACCTGCTCGGCGACCTGGAAAAGGGCCGCATCTCGATGACCGACGATTCCGCCTTCGAGGTCGGCCGCAATCTGGCCATCACGCCCGGCGCCGTGGTGTTCGAAAACGAGCTGATGCAGCTGATCCAGTATTCGCCCTTGACCGACAAGGTGGCGCAGCGGCCCTTCCTGATGGTGCCGCCCTGCATCAACAAGTATTACATCCTCGACCTGCAGCCGGAAAATTCCCTGGTGCGCTATGCCGTGGAGCAGGGCAACACGGTGTTCCTGGTGTCCTGGCGCAATGTGCAGGCCGATAACGGACACCTGACCTGGGACGACTACATCGAAAAGGGCGCGCTGACGGCGATCAAGGCGGTGCGGGAAATCTGCAAGGTCGACCAGATCAACGCCCTGGGCTTCTGCGTCGGCGGCACCATACTTGGCTCGGCGCTGTCCGTGGCGCGTCAGCGCGGCGAAAACCCGGTCGCCTCGCTGACCCTGCTGACCACGCTGCTGGATTTTTCCGAAACCGGCGAGATCGGCTATTTCATCGACGAGACCGCGGTCCAGGCGCGCGAGGCGGGGATCGGCAAGGGCGGCCTGCTGCGCGGCAGCGAACTGGCCACGGTGTTCTCGGCGCTGCGCGCCAACGACCTGATCTGGCAATACGTGGTGGGCAATTATCTCAAGGGCAACAAGCCGCCGGCTTTCGACCTGCTCTACTGGAATGCCGACGCGACCAATCTGCCCGGCCCTTTCCTGGCCTGGTATCTGCGCAACCTGTATCTCGAAAACAGCCTGCGGGTTCCGGGCAAGCTGGCAATGTGCGGGGTCAAGGCCGACCTCGGCCGGGTGGACATGCCGGCTTTCCTCTACGCCAGCCGCGAGGACCACATCGTGCCGTGGAAGACCTCCTACCAGTCGCGCAGCCTGCTCGGCGGCGAGACCAGCTTTGTCCTCGGCGCTTCCGGGCACATTGCCGGCGTCATCAACCCGGCGGCGAAGAACAAGCGCAGCTACTGGCTGAACGATGGCAAGACCGCCAACGCCGACGAGTGGTTCGACGGCGCGAGCGAGGTCAAGGGCAGCTGGTGGCCGGTCTGGGCGAAATGGCTGAAGGGCTTCGGCGACAAGGAAATTCCGGCGCGCGGACGCCTCGGCAGCAAGGCCTATCCGCCCGGCGAACCGGCTCCGGGACGCTACGTTAAGGAAAAGGCATAATGAATTCGCCGGGGTTTGCCAGGGGCGCGGATTTCGGTGCGGCAATGTGAGCCCCATCCCAACAAAAAAAGAGAGGACAGGAAAATGCTAAGAGTTGCGTTGGTAACCGGAGGAATGGGCGGCCTCGGCGAGGCGATCTGCATCAAGCTGGCGGCGCTTGGCTACAAGGTGGTGACCACCTACAGCCCCAGCAACACCAAGGCGCAGGAATGGCTGCGCACCATGAACGACATGGGCTACGGCTTCAAGGCCTATCCCTGCGACGTGGGTGATTTCGACTCGTGCAAGGCCTGTGTCGACCAGGTGACGAAGGACGTCGGTCCGGTCGAAGTGCTGGTGAACAACGCCGGCATTACGCGCGACATGACGTTCAAGAGAATGACCAAGGCCGACTGGGACGCGGTGATCCACACCAACCTCGACTCCTGCTTCAACATGACCAAGCAGGTGATGGACGGCATGTCGGAGCGCGGCTGGGGTCGCGTCATCAACATCTCGTCGGTGAACGGGCAGAAGGGCGCCTTCGGCCAGACCAACTATTCGGCGGCCAAGGCCGGCATGCATGGTTTCACCAAGGCGCTGGCGCTGGAAGTGGCGAAAAAGGGCGTCACCGTGAACACCATTTCGCCGGGCTACATCGGCACCAAGATGGTCATGGCGATCCCGCAGGAAGTGCTGGAGAGCAAGATCCTGCCGCAGATTCCGCAGTCGCGCCTGGGCAAGCCGGAAGAGGTCGCGGGCCTGGTGGCCTACCTGTCGTCCGAAGAGGCGGCTTTTGTCACGGGCGCCAATATTTCAATCAACGGCGGTCAGCACATGTACTGATCGCCGCGGACCGAAGTTGGCGGCTTGCAGCGCGTCTTCGGTCCGCAAAAGGTTTTTTAGTCGGATAGGAAGTTTCAAAAATGGCAAAGAAAATTGCATTGGTAACGGGCGCGATGGGTGGGCTGGGCACGGCGATCTGCAAGGCGCTGTCGCAAAGCGGGTTCACCGTGGCAGCGAACTGCCTGCCGAATTTCCCGCCCAAGGACGAATGGCTGGCGAAAATGAAGGCGGAAGGTTTCGATTTCATCGCCGCCGAGGCGGATGTGACCGATTACGATGCCTGTGCCGCGATGGTCAGGAAGATCGAGGCGGAAGTCGGCCCGATCGATGTGCTGATCAACAACGCCGGCATCACGCGCGACTCCGTGTTCAAGAAGATGGACAAGGGCCAGTGGGATGCGGTGCTGTCCACCAACCTCGACTCCGTGTTCAACGTGACCCACCAGGTGTTGCCGGGCATGGCGGATCGCGGCTGGGGCCGCGTCATCAACATGTCGTCGGTGAATGGCATCAAGGGCCAGTTCGGCCAGGCCAACTACTCGGCGGCCAAGGCCGGCATCCTCGGCTTTACCCGCGCGATTGCCGCCGAAGTGGCGAAGAAGGGTGTAACGGTGAATGCCATCGCTCCCGGCTATATCGGCACCGACATGGTCATGGCGATCAAGCAGGAAGTCCGCGACTCGATCGTCGCCACGATTCCGGTCGGCCGCCTCGGCAAGCCGGAAGAAATCGGCGCGCTGTGTGCCTATCTGGTGTCGGATCTCGCCGGCTACATGACGGGTGCAACCCTGAACATCAACGGGGGACTGCACTACTGCTGATCCGCACCGAGCTTGGTCGATAGAGCGCCCCGCTCCGGCGGGGTCCTCCGCAGTTGGCACCTTGGTAGTAAAATGTATTTCCATGGAGGGGAGCCCAATGGCCGCACAGAGCCGACTTATCAAGAAGTATCCGAATCGCCGCTTGTACGATACGCGCACCAGCACCTACATCACGCTGGCCGACGTCAAGGAACTGGTGCTTGCCCACGAGGCGTTTCAGGTGGTGGACGCGAAGTCGGGTGACGATCTGACGCGTGCCATCCTGCTGCAGATCATTCTCGAAGAGGAAGCCGGCGGAGCGCCGATGTTCTCTTCCGATCTGTTGTCGCAGATGATTCGCTTCTACGGCAATGCGATGCAGGGCATGATGGGCAACTACATCGAGAACAACATCAAGTCCTTCACCGAGGTGCAGGCCAAGCTCAAGGAGCAGGCCAAGGTCCTGTATGGCGGCGAAACCGCTGGCGACAGCAGCCAGGATCTGTGGGCGCAGTTCCTCAAGTTCCAGGGACCGGCGATGCAGCACATGATGGGCACCTACGTCGAGCAGAGCCAGAAAATGTTCCAGCAGATGCAGGACACCATGCAGGAACAGACGCGCAAGATTTTCCCGGGCATTTACGTCAAGCCGGAAGAAAAGGCCGAGAAGAAGTAAGCCCAGGGTCTTTGCGACACCGATACAAGAGGGCTCTTGCGGGAGCCCTTTTCATTGGCGTGCGCGGCGAGCGCATTCGATGCGGGTATGTCGCTTGACGCCATAATCGCCCTATGGCAAAGTACGCCATATGAAGGCGACGCGAGCGTTCTACGACCGAGGCGAGTTTCCGGATGGCGCCATTGTCGAAATGACGATCTGGAAGGTTCCCGAGCCGGTGTCGGGTAGTGCTCACGCTTTCAAATACAGCCTGTTCTACGGATTTCCCGACAAGCGCCTCGTTGGCTACGACAACGAGCGCGGCAAAGGCGATCATAGGCATATCCAGGATCGTGAAGAACGCTATGCCTTTTCGTCCGTGGAACAGCTGGTTTCCGATTTCCTGTCCGATGTGCGGCATGTGCGAGGTGAATCATGAGCGAAACTGTCCGGCTTCATGTGGGTTCCATCGAGGAGATGGGGAAGCGCTTCGCCGGTGCGTGGCATCGGCTTGAGCGCGGCAAGACGGTCAAGGAAACCCATCTGACTTTCTTCAGTCTCGAAGCCATGATGTCGACCCTCTCGCCCAAGCGTCTTGAACTGTTGAAGCATGTCCATCGGCATCCGGCGGGTACCGTGTCGGAATTGGCCAAGACGCTCGGGCGGGATTACAAGCGGGTGCATGACGACGTTTCGGCGTTGGCCCATGCGGGGCTGATCGTGCGCGACGAGAATGGAATCCGGGCTCCCTACGACAGCGTACAGGCCATCGTGTCGCTCGACGCCTGAGTTTGCTTACAACCATGAAACGGAAAAAGAAGATACCTACCGTCGGCTTCGTTTCGCTGGGCTGTCCCAAGGCGGCCTCCGACGCGGAACAGATCCTGACCCGGCTGCGCGCCGAAGGTTACGAAATCTCCGGCAGCTATGACGGCGCCGACCTGGTGGTGGTCAATACCTGCGGCTTCATCGATGCGGCGGTCGAGGAATCGCTCGACGCGATCGGCGAAGCGCTGGCCGAAAATGGCAAGGTCATCGTCACCGGTTGCCTCGGCGCCAAGAAGGATGCGGCGGGCAACGACGTGGTCCGCGCCGCCCACCCCAAGGTGCTGGCCGTTACCGGGCCGCACGCGATGCCCGAAGTCATGGCGGCGGTGCATCAGCATCTGCCTCCGAGGTTGCCAAATGAGCACGATCCCTTCGTCGATCTGGTGCCGCCGCAGGGCATACGCCTGACGCCCGACCATTACGCCTACCTGAAGATTTCCGAAGGCTGCAACCACCGTTGCAGCTTCTGCATCATTCCCTCGCTGCGCGGCGACCTGGTGTCGCGTCCGATCGGCGAGGTGCTGCGCGAAGCCGAAGTGCTGGCCGAGGCCGGCGTCAAGGAACTGCTGGTGATCTCGCAGGACACCAGCGCCTATGGCGTCGACGTCAAGTACCGTACCGGCTTCCATGGCGGCCGGCCGGTGAAGACGCGGCTGCTGGAACTATGCAGCGAACTCGGCAAGCTCGGCCTCTGGGTGCGCCTGCATTACGTCTATCCCTATCCGAGCGTCGACGACCTGATTCCGCTGATGGCCGAAGGCAAGATTCTGCCTTACCTCGATGCCCCTTTCCAGCACGCCAGCTCACGTATTCTCAAGCTGATGAAACGGCCGGCCTCGGCGGAGAAGGTGCTCGACCGCATCGCGGCCTGGCGCAGGGAAGTGCCGGATCTCGCCATCCGCAGCACCTTCATCACCGGCTTTCCCGGCGAGACCGAGGCCGAGTTCAACGAGCTGCTGGATTTCCTCGACGAGGCCCAGCTCGACCGCGTCGGCGCCTTTTCCTATTCGCCGGTCGCGGGCGCCAGCGCCAACGAACTGCCCGGCGCGCTGCCCGAGGGCCTGCGCGAAGAGCGCAAGGCACGTTTGCTGCGCCATCAGGAAGACATCTCGACCCAGCGCCTGGAGCGCAAGATCGGTCGCCGCATCAAGGTGCTGGTCGACGAGATCGACGAGGACGGCGCGATAGCCCGTTCCGAGGGCGACGCGCCGGATGTCGACGGTCTGGTCTACGTCACCGACGGCCATGACCTCGAAATCGGCGAGTTCGCCGAGGTCAGCGTCATCGACTGTGATGTGCACGACCTCTACGCGACGCTCGCAGCTCCCGACTGAAGCACTACCGTCATGAAGCCGAAGCTGGGTCTCGCCCTCGGTAGCGGTTCGGCGCGCGGCTGGGCCCACATCGGCGTCATCCGCGCGCTGGCGGAAGCCGGCTATGTGCCGGATGTCGTCGCCGGCTGTTCGATCGGCGCCTTCGTCGGCGCGGCCTATGCCGACGGCGACCTCGACCAACTGGAAGGCTGGGTCGACGGGCTGGCCTGGAAGGAAGTGCTGAGCCTGATCGACGTCAGTTTTTCCGGCGGCCTGATCAAGGGCGAGAAGCTCATCGAATTTTTTCAGCGGCATTTCGTCGACAAGGAATTTTCCCGCCTGCCGCTACCCTTCGCCTGCGTCGCCACCGATCTCGCGACAGGGCGCGAGGTCTGGCTGCGCGAGGGTTCGGTGGCCGGCGCCGTGCGTGCCTCGATCGCCTTGCCCGGCCTGTTCACGCCGGTTCTGCACAACGATCGCCTGCTGGTCGATGGCGGCCTGGTCAACCCGGTTCCCGTCTCCTTGTGCCGTGCCATGGGCGCCGACGTCGTGATCGCCGTGGATCTGGGCTCGGACCGCATGGGCGGTGGTGCGCGCCACAAACCGGTCGTGGCCGCGCGAGCCGATGCCACCGGCGACGACCAGGAACCCGGCTGGGCAGCCCGGCTGCGCAAGACCTTCAGCCGGCCGCGCCTGGCCAACGGCGACTTGCTGCCGTCGATGGCCGGCGTGCTGTCGACCAGCATCCACATCATGCAGATGCGCATCGCCAGGAGCCGCCTGGCCGGCGAACCGGCCGACGTGCTGCTGACGCCGCGCCTGGGCCACCTGGCGCTGATGGATTACCATCGCGGCTCCGAAGCCATCGAGGAGGGGCGCGCCGCCGTGATCCGCATGCTGCCGACGCTCGAACACGCGCTTTCCGCATGAATGCACTGATCGCCGAATTGCAGGAACTGCTGGGCGAGCGCCATGTGCTCACCGCCGCCGACGATGTCGCGCCGTTTTGCCGCGACTGGCGCGGCCGCTATGCAGGCAGCGCGCTGTGCGTGGCTTTGCCCGGCAGCACTGAAGAAGTCGCCGCCGTGGTGCGCGCCTGCGCCGCGGCCGGCACCGCCATCGTGCCGCAGGGCGGCAATACCGGGCTGTGCGGCGGCGCTACGCCGGTGGGCGGCGAGCTGGTGGTCTGTTTGCGGCGCCTGAACCGCATCCGCGCCGTCGATGCCGACAACAACTCGATCACCGTCGAGGCCGGCTGCACCCTGCAGGCAGTGCAAGAAGCCGCGGCCGAAGTCGATCGCCTGTTCCCGCTGTCGCTGGCGGCCGAGGGCAGCGCGACGATCGGCGGCAATTTGTCCACCAATGCCGGCGGCGTCCAGGTGCTGCGCTACGGCAACGCCCGCGAGCTGACCCTGGGGCTGGAAGTAGTGCTGGCCGACGGCCGCATCTGGAACGGCTTGCGCGCGCTGCGCAAGGACAACACCGGCTACGACCTCAAGCACCTGTTCATCGGTGCCGAAGGCACCCTGGGCCTGATCACGGCGGCGACGCTGAAGCTGTTTCCGCGCCCGCGCACCCACGCCACGGCCTGGGTCGCGGTGCCCGATCCGGCGGCCGCGGTGCGCCTGCTGGGGCGCCTGCGCGATGCCGCGGGCGACAACGTCACGGCCTTCGAGATTGTCAGCCGTCCGGCGCTGGACCTGGTGCTCAAACACATTCCGAATGCGCGCGACCCGCTTGCCGGCAAGCCGGCGTGGCAGGTACTGATCGAACTCAGCGGATCGGGTAAGGTACGCGACGACCTGTCCGCCACGCTGGAACAAGCGCTGCAAGCCGCCGCGGAATCAGGCGTCATCGACGACGCCGTGCTGGCCGCCAGCGAGGCGCAGACGGCCGCGCTGTGGGCGCTGCGCGAGAATGTGTCGGAAGCGCAGAAGATCGAGGGCGTGTCGATCAAGCACGACATCGCGGTGCCGGTTTCACGCATCGCCGAATTCATCGCGAGCGCCGATGCCGCGTTGCTGGCCGCTTTTCCGGAAGTGCGCATCGTCTGCTTCGGCCACATCGGCGACGGCAACCTGCATTACAACCAGTCGCGGTCCGATGCCCAGTCCAATGCCGACTTCATCGCCCAGACCGCGGCCGTCAACCGCATCGTGCATGACCTGGTGCATCGGCTCGGCGGCTCGATCTCCGCCGAACACGGGCTGGGGCAGCTGAAGCGCGAGGAAGTCCTGCGCTACAAGAGCGAGACCGAGATGGACATGATGCGCGCCGTGAAACAGGCGCTGGATCCGCGCGGCCTGATGAACCCCGGCAAGCTGCTATAGAAGATCGCTTTAGGGCTTTACAGGCGGCCTTCACCTCCATATAATGCGCGCTCTCTTGTGGGGGTATAGCTCAGCTGGGAGAGCGCTTGCATGGCATGCAAGAGGTCCGCGGTTCGATCCCGCGTACCTCCACCAAACGATAAGTCCCTATCGTCTAGAGGCCTAGGACAATACCCTTTCACGGTATGAACCGGGGTTCGAATCCCCGTGGGGACGCCAGCACCACCAAACGCCTGACTCCGACCGGAGTCAGGCGTTTTTTTATGCCGAGGATTTTCTTGCTGGAGCTAGCTTGTGGCGCTGGAGAATGCCTACACCATGGTTGCCGCAGAGCAGCAGCACCGGGCAAGCCACTGGCAGGCATTTACGAACCGGGCGATTGTGCCGCTTCCGGTCTGACAACCCCAACGCCCGACTTTTCAGCGGCGATTCTCAAATTTTCATCCTGGGCAGCAATCGGAAGTTTCAGACGCATGGCCAGTTCGAGATAGGCGGCATCGTAACTGCTCAGGTTGTAGCGCAGAGCCAGCGCCATGTTTTCGGCGGGATCGGGTACGTCGGCGTGGACGATCAGCGACAGCCCGGCCTGAATCTGCATGATCTCCCGGGCGCGCTCTTCGGTGATCTTCTTGCCGGTCAGCGCCTTGCGCACCACGTTCGAGAATTCCAGCGGCCACAAGGCAGGGACATGGGCCACGTCGCTGGCCAGTTGGTCGAGCATTGCATCGGTGTAGTCGGTGGCCTGGCTGCTGAGGTGCCAGCCGATAACGACAGAGTTATCGACTACAAAGGGCATCAGTCCCGGCCCTCTTCAATGGCGGCGCGAAGGTCAACCCCGTCGACGGGAGCGGCCTTGCTGGCCGCGCGGCAGCGGGCAATCAAGGCACGGCGCAACTTGTTTGCGGCCTCGCCTTGTTGCGCCTTGTGATAGGGCACGATGAGGGCAATCGGTTCGCCCCGCTTGGTGACGGTGAATTCCTCTCCATGCTCGACAGCGGCAAGGATTTCCGAGAGGCGGGATTTGGCTTCGAAGATGGCGACGGTTTCCATGGCGGCCCTTTGGTGATCTGGCTAGCCTGATTATAGGCCAGGCCCGATCGGGCCGTCGATCGCGCTGCGGCCGGTCAATCCAGCAGTCTGGACGGCCAAATCCTGAGAACGAATGACCCTTGTGGCGGGATTTTGGAAGGTGGGGAATTGCTTGGTTCGCCGTGGGGATGCCAGCACCAGACGCCTGACGCTGACCGGGGCTTGGCGTTTTTCATGCTACGGATTTTCTTGGTGGAGCCAGTTTATGGCGCTGGAGATTACCTACACCATATCTACCGCACGGTGGCAGCACCGGGCAAGCCACGAGCTAGCATTTACGAACCGGTCGATTGCGGCGCTGGGACAGTGACCTTGACGGTTGCAACTGCCTTCTTATCCATGTAGTCATTGAACGTATAAAGACTTACGCCTGCACCAATCCAGAATGCAATAAATGAAGTCCACCCGAGAATTGTGCCTATGCTGGCAGTCTTGAATCTAATACGATGGCGCTCATGGACAGCCTCCACATCGAGTTGATTTGTGTTGAATAATCGCTGGTCATCGCCGAGGGAGCGTGTTATCCAACCTAGGCGCCGCAGTCCTAACGCAATTCCCAATCCGGCTGCAAAGAGCCCACAGAGAAATGCGCAGATCGCCAAAGTGATGAGCCAACTGGAATAACTGGCCGTAGCCGCAAATGTCGCCACCGCGGCGACGCCACCGCTATTCGTGCCGACCAGATATGTGATCGCATGGCTTTCAATTGTCACGGTGTTGGAACTGCAACGCGCCCATTCAGTGCTTGCCCATTGATAAAAGCTTTGCACCTGCGTGGGATCCATTTGCGATCGCTTCATGTGATTCTCGCTTGGGTGGGTTGCATGGCAGGCCGGGGCACGAAGGCCCCGGATACTACTAGACTTAACTACGCTTTTTGGTAGGTGCCGGCTTCGGAGCCGGAATGCGTACGCGCTCGGTTTCAGTCGTGTTCGGGTGCGTCTTGACGTAAGACGGTTTCACGAACTGACCGAGAACCGACGAGCGATGTACCACGCGAGTAGTGGTCTTGGCGGTCATGGCGGTGTTCCTTTCTGGCATTGCCGTGCAGAGAGAATGCCCCGGTACCATATTTGCCTGCCCTTGCACAAGGTCTGTCGCCTTTGCTAAATTGGCAGTTCTTCAAGTCGGGTAACCGGCTTTTCCGCCTCGACCGGACCATCCGGCCGGGGCGTTTCTCTTTAATCGGCCGCCTGTCGACGGCCGATAGATGAAGTATACCGGTTTCGCTCACGCAATCAACGTGGACAAGATGTGGAAAATCTGTGGAAAACAAGTGGTTACCGTTCCGTCTAGTGGCTAACCTTATATTGCCTACTATATATAGTAGGTGTCACCGGAAAAGTTGATCACGCTACCTTCTGGTTTCTGGACGTTTGAAACGGCACAACCCACGCGAAGTTGGGTTAGGTCGGCTACTTGTGGCGACGCAAGCATCAAGCACCTGATCCCACAATCAAATCAGATGCGTTTTTTGCCCGCTGGGACTGCCCTGCCATCGTCTCCCGTGCGTGGTGACTGCGTGTCCGTCGATGCAGCTAAAATTCGAACACCTCCTTTACCTGAACAGCGGGCGGGCCGCGGTCGAGGTTACTTGGCCAGACCTGCCCGAAGTCACCATGGCACGCATCTCCCTGCAGTTTCCCGACGACCAGTTTTGCTATTCGACGGATCTCACGGTCCGCATCACCGACATCAACGGCGCCAACCATCTCGGCAACGATTCGATGATCTCGATGATCTCGGAGGCGCGGGCGCGCTTCCTGTTCGACTTCGGCGTCGAGGAAACCACCGACGACCAGATCATCGTCACCGACCTCGCCACCACCTATCTGGCCGAGGCCTATACGCGCGACGAGCTGCGCTTCGAGGTCGGCGTCATGGATTTCAACAAGTACGGCGGCGACATCATTTTCCGCGTCACGCGGCCGGCCGATGCGACGCTGATCGCCATGGCCAAGTCGGGCTTCGTCTTCTTCGACTATCGGGCGAAGAAAGTGGTGGCCATGCCCGAGTTCTTCGCCTCCAAGTTTCCGCGGGTCAATCGGCTCTAGGCGGCCAGCCCGGCGATGCTGGAAAACATGGACTCGCAGACACTCGATCACTTGCGCTCCTGGGTCGGTCGGCGGGAACAGGTCGACGACCTGATCGCGCCTTCCAGGGTGGCCGCGCTGGCGGCGACGCTGGATCGCGACGACCCTGCGCCGCTGCCGGGCGATGCGCTGCCGCCGCCCTGGCACTGGACGCTGTGCGTGGCCGCGGCGCGCCAGTCGGCGCTCGGCCCCGATGGCCATCCGGCGCGCGGCGGCTTCCTGCCGCCGGTGCCGCTGCCGCGCCGCATGTGGGCCGGCGGCCGGCTGACGTTTCCGCAGCCGCTGCGTGTCGGCGAGGCCGTGCAGCGCCGCTCGCAGGTGCTCTCGGTCGACCACAAGAGCGGGCGCTCCGGCGATCTGGTCTTCGTCCTGGTGCGCCATGAATTCCACGGTGCGCACGGACTGGCGGTCACCGAAGAGCACGACATCGTCTACCGTGAGCTGCCGAGCGCCGTGTCGGACTCTGTCTGCCGGGGATTCCGCTTCGCGGGCCGGCAAGCGCCAACTCTTGCTGCGGCGCCCGCAAGCTGCGCCTGGCAGCGCGAGATCGTGCCCGACGACGTGCTGCTGTTCCGCTATTCGGCGCTGACCTTCAACGGCCATCGCATCCACTACGATCGCCGCTATGTGACCGAGGTCGAGGGCTATCCCGGCCTCGTCGTGCATGGTCCGCTGATCGCCACGCTGCTGCTCGACCTGCTGCGGCGGAACCTGCCCGGCGCGGCCATCGCGGCGTTCGAGTTCAAGGCCCACAAGCCGCTGTTCGACATCGCGCCGTTTTCTGTCCATGGCCAGCCCGAGGGCGACGGCAAGACCGTCAGGCTTTGGGCGACGGATGCCGAAGGCTGGCTGGCGATGAGCGCCAGCGCCAGCCTGGCCTGAATCCCGTCGGCATCAGGCGCGGCCGCTTGCCGCGGCAGCATCCTGGTCGGTGAGCGTGACGCGGACCACGCTTTCATAGTCGAAGCTGAGCGCCATCCAGCGCCGCGCCGGCAGACCCTGCGCCTGACCGACGATGACTTTCATCACGCCCGCATGGGTCACCAGCACGGCGCTTTCCAGGCCCTGCTGGCGGACGTCGGCGAGGAAGCCATGCACCCGGCGCTGCAGTTCGCCGACCGATTCGCCCTGCGGCGGCCGATAGCCGAGCGGATCGGCGGCCCAGCCGTCCAGCGCCTCACGCTGTATCCGGTCCCAGGGGCTCATTTCCCAGACGCCAAAGTGCATTTCCTGCAGCCGCGCATCGCTTTGAGGAGCCGGATGCAGGGCCTGCGCCAGTTGCGCGCAGCGTTGCAGCGGGCTGGTGAAGACAGGCAACTGCGGCGGCAGTTGCACGGCGATGCGCGCCGCGGCGGCGGCAACGTCTGCCGCCAGCGCCAGGTCGGTGCGGCCGTAGCAGACGCCGGCGGCGACCTGCGGCGCGGGGTGGCGGATCAGGTAAAGCTGCACAGCAGCCCCAGGTAGAAGGCCACTTCGCCGAGTTGCTGCGCGGCGCCGAGGCAGTCGCCGGTGTAGCCGCCGATGCGGCGCACGAAGTAGCGCGCGGCGAGCAGCGTACTCAGGGTCACCGCCGCCAGCGCCGTCAGCACTTCGGCCAAGGGCAGCAGCAGGCAGGGCGCGAGGCCGCACAGCGCCGCGACGGCGAGTTCATGCGGCGCCATGCGCTGCGCCAGCGGCTTGGACTTCGAGCTGTCGTCGTCGCGCACGTAGTCGAGGAAATAGATCAGCACGGTCGAGGCCAGGCGAGACACTGCGTGACCGGCGACCAGCGCGATGGCGAGAAAGGGCGGGCCGAGACCGGCGTCGAGCTCGGTCAGCGCACTCCATTTGGTGAGCAGGATCAGGCCGACGCCGAGCGCCGCGTAGCTGCCGATGCGCGAGTCCTTCATGATCGTCAGCACCTGCGCCTTGTCCCAGCCGCCGCCGAAGCCGTCGCAGGAATCGGCGAAGCCGTCCTCGTGGAAGGCGCCGGTGGCGAGTATCGTCGCCGCCATGCCGAGCAGCACGGCGACGCCGATCGGCAGCGCCAGCGCCGCGAGTTCCGTGACGCCGGCGCCGATGATGCCGACCAGGATGCCGATCAGCGGGAAGTAGCGCGCCGCATGGTTGAGCTGGTCCTGTCCATGGCCGACCCAGGCCGGCACCGGCAGGCGCGTGAAAAAGCGCAGCGCGGCGAAGAAGTATTCCAGCTCGCGCTTCATCAGCTTTTCTCGCTGACTCCGGCCGACTCGAAACTCGCCATCTCGTTCATGAAGGCGCAGGCGGCGTTCAGGAGCGGCAGCGCCAGCGCCGCGCCGGTGCCCTCGCCCAGGCGCAGGCCGAGGTCGAGCAGCGGCTGGCCCTTGAGCCAAGCGAGCTGCAGGCGGTGGCCGGCCTCGTTCGAGCAGTGCGCGAAGACGCAATAGTCGAGGATCGCCGGCGACACCTGGGCGGCGACCAGCAGCGCGCTGGTGACGATGAAGCCGTCGATCAGCAGCGTCATGCGCGCTTCGGCGGCGGCCAGCATCGCGCCGGCCAGCATCGCGATTTCGAAGCCACCGAAACGGCTCAGGATGCGAAGCGCATCGTCTGGCGCAACGCCGCTGGCGGTGGGCCGTTCCGGCCAGAAGGACAACGCCTGCGCCAGCAGCGCGCGCTTGCGTTCCAGCCCGGCGTCGTCGAGCCCGGTGCCGCGCCCGACGCAGTCGGCCAGCGGCAGGCCGGTGATGCAGTGGGTCAGCAGCGAGGCGGCGGCGGTGTTGCCGATGCCCATTTCGCCGAAGCCCAGCGCATTGCAGCCGGCGGCGGCGAATTCGCGCGCCAGACGGGCGCCGTTGTTCATCGCCGTGGCGCACTCGGTCTCGCTCATGGCTGCGCCTTCGAGATAATTCGCCGTGCCGCCAGCGCCAACTTTCGCATCGACCAGCCCGTCGCGCGGACCGAATTCATGCGCCACGCCGGCATCGGCCACCACCAGCGTCATGCCGGCCTGGCGCGCCAGGACGTTGATCGCGGCGCCGCCGGCAAGAAAGTTTTCCACCATCTGCCAGGTGACTTCCTGCGGGAAGGCCGAGACGCCGGCTTTCGCCGCGCCGTGATCGCCGGCGCAGACCAGCACGTGCGGAAGGGCGATGCGCGGCGAAAGGCTCTGCTGGATCAGGCCGAGCTGCAGGGCCAGGCTTTCGAGGCGGCCGAGCGCGCCCAGGGGTTTGGTCTTCTGGTCGATCTTGTGCTGCAAAGCGGCGCTCAGGGCGCGATCCAGCGGGGCAATCTCAAAGCGGGGAAATACTTGCGGGGAACGCATCCGATTCATCCTTTTTTCATAAGCGGCGCGGCCTTGTCCCGCGCGTCCAAACGCGGCACAAGCCCGCACCACGGGCTTGATGAAAATCATCGGTCGGTCTTCTGGCTCCCGGATCGTCCTTGGCTTGCGCCTTCCCGGATTTTCATCCAGTGGCATATTGCAAGCTTCGTCCCCGGTCACAGCGGCGGGCCCGCCACGGAATGAGGTATCAACCTGTCACCGTGTTCCCAGGAGGCTTCATGCAACATGAGGCCTCCACCGAATCGCGGCGAATTATGGGGCCTGGCACCGACATCTGCAACAGTCCATCAGCGCGCTGCTTGCCGCGGCGGATGCGGCACCCACAGCATTGCACATCATATCGATGGCTGATATGATGTGCCTATGGATTTGCCGGAGTACGCGCTCGAACTTCTGTTGGCCTACGATGGCCGGGTACATTATTTCGCCAGCGGGCATACGCTGAGATTTGAGGTACGGCAGATCGAGAAATCGGCCAGGGCGCCTTACGGCATTGCGTATTCGTTGACTTTGCACGCACCCGACAGAACGCGATTGCTGGGTTTCGACAACGCACATTCGGTGCCTCATCGGGGCGGGCGCTACGTAAAACGGAAGCTCGAAGCCGATCACTGGCACCGCACGGCGAGCGACGAAGGCCGTCCCTACGACTTCGTTTCGGTCGAGACGCTGCTTGAGGATTTTTTCAGGGAAGCCGAGTGCACCTTGAACGAGCAGGGCGTGAGCTTTGAAATTGTGGATGAGCAGGAGGAATGACCATGGGACTCAAGATTCAATCGATGAAACAACTCAAGGCGGAAATGCTTGCCGTCGCCAAGGGCACGCGCCAGCCTCCCGTCGATGCCGGACAGATGTCGTTCGATTCCGTGGAGGCGGTAATGCGCTTGCTGACCCCGGACAACCGGCAACTGCTCGCGGTGATCGAGAACAGCAAGCCGGCATCGGTTGCCGACCTTGCGCGCCTGGTCGGCCGCGCCGAATCGAATGTCAGCCGCACGCTGAGCCGGTTGGTTGCCGGAGGTTTCGTGCGCCTCAAGCCGGGCGCCGGCAAGGCCAAGGTGCCGGAAGTCGCGATCCACCGACTGACGGTGGATATCGACGTCTGCCGTTTCGAGGATCGAGTGGCGGTGGCCTGAGCGGCGACGCCCCATGATCGAACTCATTCTTGGCGGCGCCCGTTCGGGCAAGAGCGCACTGGCCGAGCAGCGCGCGGCCGAGTCCGGCCTGGCCGTGAGCTACATCGCCACGGCGCAGGCCGGCGACGCGGAAATGGCGCGGCGCATCGCCCATCATCAGGCGCGCCGAGCGCAGCACTGGGTGTTGGTGGAGGAACCGCTGCATCTCGCCGCGGCGCTGAACGACCATGCCGCGGCCGACCGCTGCCTGCTGGTGGATTGCCTGACCCTGTGGCTGACCAACCTGCTCTATGCCGGCTCCGCCGCGCAGCAGGCCGAGGCCGGCGAAGCCGTGAATTGCCCGCTGCTGGCTTTCGAGACCGCGGCACTGCTCGACTGCCTGCCGAATCTGCCCGGCCGCGTGATCCTGGTCAGCAACGAGGTCGGACTGGGCATCGTGCCGCTGGGCGCCGTGACGCGCCTCTATGTCGACGATGCCGGCCGCATGAACCAGTCGATTGCCCGCATCGCGCAGCGGGTGACGTTCGTCGCGGCCGGCCTGCCGCTGGAACTCAAGGGCGGCTGAGGCCGGTCATGCCGTCCGATTTTTCGAACGCCCCGAAGGAGAAGCAAATGTTTGGAAGCGCATGCAAGCACATGGCATGGGTTCTCGCCATGATTGTCGCCGGCATCGTCCAGCCGGCTGCCGCCCAGTTGCCGGGCATCGGCATCGTCATCATGCATGGCAAGGGCGGCTCGCCGACCAAACACGTGGCGGATCTGGCTGCATCTCTCGAAGGCAAGGGATACCTGGTCGCCAACCTCGACATGCCCTGGTCCGGGCAGCGCGATTACGATGCGAACGTCGCGGCGGCGGAAAAGCAGGTGGAATCCGCACTCGAGAGCCTGCGCGCCAAGGGAGCGGCGAAACTGTTCGTCGCCGGCCACAGCCAGGGCGGGCTTTTTGCGCTTTATTTCGGCGGCAAACATCCGGTCGATGGCATCGTCGCGATAGCCCCGGGCGGCAGCGTCGGCAGCCCGATCTTCCGCGAGAAGCTCGGCGCCGCGGTGGCCCAGGCCCGCCAGCTGGCCGCCGACGGCAAGGGCGATGAGAAAGCCCGGTTGCTCGACTTCGAAAGTTCCCGCGGCACCTACCCGATTGTCGCCACGCCAGCCAATTACCTTGCCTGGTTCGATCCAGACGGCGCAATGAACCAGGTGATCGCCATGAAGAACATGAATCCGAAAGTTCCGGTCCTGTTCATTGCGCCGAAGGGCGACTATCCCGGTCTGCAGAAAATCAAGCAGTCCATGTTCGACGCCTTGCCGCGGCATCCGCTGACCAAACTCTACGAGCCCGACGCGACGCACCTCGGGGCGCCGTCCGCGTCGCTCGACGAAATACTGCGCTGGACCCGCGAAGCGGCGCGCTGATTACACCGGATAACTCGCGTCCGGATTGGCAAACAGCTCCCGCATCAGTGCCGTCTCCCGCGCGCCGACGATGGCGAGGAATTCGTCGGCGCCCTTCATGCGGCTGAAGGCGTCGTAGCCGCCCTGCAGAAATCCGTGCAGTGCTTCCAGCCCGGCCAGATGCGCGGGGCCGCTCATGAGTTTGAGCGAGTAGCGGACCAAGGGCATGCGCGTCAGGCGGTCCAGGGTCTTGCCGATCTGGTCGACCAAGGCGATCTGCAGTTCGCGATCCTCGCGCCGCCCGCAACTGCGATAGGCAGCGACATAGGCGGGCCAGTCGATGGCGCGGTTGCGCCCGGCCTTGCGCAGGGCCAGCACCATCGCCGTGTCGAGCGACTCGGACAGCGTATCCATCTTCACGGCTTCGAGCAGCGTGGCCAAGGCGCGCGCCGGCAGCACATGGACCATGAGGGGTACGACGCGCGCCAGTTCCTCGTCGCGCGTGCGGAAATCCTTGGGACCGTAAAGGTCGCTGAGGAAGAACTCGGCTGCCGGTTTGTAGCGTGCGCTGGCCAGCAAATCGGCGTAGCTGTGGGCGAGGCGGGCCGCCTGGTATTCCTTCAGGTGCGGATAATCCTCGGCGCGCGGATCGTCGGCCCGCGCCGCGCGCAACTCGCGCGCCTCGGCGATGCAGGTCGCCAGTTCGTGGCCGATCGCGTCCTTGTCGAGGTGTTCATCCATGGGCGGATTATCCATCCCGCACAAGGGGCTTCGTTAGAGTGCCTTGCCTAATCGGAGGCTGCCCGCGCGCCTAAACTACGGCAATATGCTGTGCCCATCCAGGAGGAGCTTGGAATGACCGCGATCGAACCGGCAGCACATCAATCGGCGCCTCATGCCGCTGGGGCTGAAGCCTACAAGAACCTCTTCGCGCGCATGCACGCCGCGACCCGGCGCAGTTCGAGCGTCGAGCGCGGCCTGCGCGAGGCGCGCCTCGACGCGCTGGCCGCCCTGGTGCACGACAACGCCGAGCGTTTCGTCGACGCGATCTCGGCCGACTTCGGCCATCGCTCCGCGCACGAAACCCGCTTGCTGGAACTCTTCCCCAGCCTCGAATCGATACGCCACAACCGCTCCCACGTCGGCGCATGGATGAAGCCGCAGCGCAAGGCGGCGTCGATCTGGTTCCGCCCGGGGTGGGCGCAGATCATCCCGCAGCCGCTGGGCGTGGTCGGCATCATCGTGCCCTGGAACTACCCGCTGTTCCTCGCCGTGTCGCCCCTGGCTGCGGCCCTGGCGGCGGGCAACCGCGTCATGGTCAAGATGTCGGAATTCACCCCGCGCACCGGCGAACTGCTGGCCGAACTGGCGGCGAAGTACTTCGCCGCCGACGATGTCGCGGTGGTGCTGGGCGATGCGGCGGTCGGCGCGGATTTCGCCCGCCTGCCCTTCGACCATCTGTTGTTCACGGGATCGACCAAGGTCGGCCACGACATCATGCGCATGGCGGCCGACAACCTGACGCCGGTCACGCTGGAACTCGGCGGCAAGTCGCCGGTGATCCTCGGCCCCGACTATCCCTTGCAGAAAGCGGCCGAGCGCATCATGGTCGGCAAGCTGCTGAACGCCGGCCAGACCTGCATCGCGCCCGACTACGTGCTGGTGCCGGCGGGGCGTGAGCAGGCTTTCGTGGACGCCGCGCGCGCGGTGGTGGCCAGGTGCTTCCCGGCCATGGCAAGCACGCCGGATTACACCGCGATCGTCAACGACCGCCACTACCAGCGCCTGCAGGGCTACGTCGCCGACGCCGAGGCGCGCGGCGCGCGCCTCGAGCCGCTGTCGACGGCGGCCGCCGATGCCGCCCGGCGCAAGCTGCCGCCGCTGGCGCTGCTGAATGTCGACGACAACATGCGCGTGATGCAGGACGAAATCTTCGGCCCGCTGCTGCCTATCCTGCCCTACACCGACCTCGACGCCGCCATCGACTACGTCAACCAGCATCCGCGCCCGCTGGCGCTGTATTGCTTCGAGAACGACGCGGGACGCCGCGACCGCGTGCTGCACGAGACGATCGCGGGCGGCGTCACGGTCAATGACACCATCCTGCACATCGCGCAGGAGAACCTGCCCTTCGGCGGCGTCGGCCCCAGCGGCATGGGCCATTACCACGGCAGCGAAGGCTTCAAGACCTTCTCCAAGCAGAAGGCGGTGTTTTACCAGTCGGGGCTCAACGGCATGTCGCTGTTCAATCCGCCCTATGGCGCGCTGTTCGAGCGCCTCACCAAATTCCTCATTCGCTGATGGCGATGTTCAGCCGACGCCAATTCATCAAGACCGGCATCGCCGGCGCGCTGCTGCTGGCCGCCGCGGCGATGTTGCAGAAGCCGCTGGATCGTGCCGGCAAGCAGGCGCTGGTGGCCGGCAATCCGCTTGATGCCTCCATGCGCACGGTGGTTCCGGTGATCGCACCGGTGATACTGCTGGGCGTCTTTCCGTCCGGCGCCGACCGCGCCGCGGCGCTGGAGCGCATCACCAAGGGCGTGGCGCTGGCGGTCGGCGCGTTGAGCGCCGCGTCGCAAAAGGAAGTGGCGGAACTCTTCGCCCTACTGGCCTTCGCGCCGACCCGCATCGCAGTGGCCGGCCTCACGCCGTCCTGGGATCAGGCCGGCGTGGCCGACATCGAAAGCTTCCTGCGGCGCTGGCAGCACAGCCGCCTCGACCTGCTGAAAAGCGGCTATCAGGCGCTGCACGATCTGGTGCTCGGCGCCTGGTATGCCGATCCGCAATCCTGGGCGGCGATCGGCTATCCCGGTCCTCCAGTGCTGGTGAAATCATGATCAGGGACCCCTACCCGGAAGGCATCGCGCGCGGCTGGAAAATCGTCGACGCGGCGCGGCTGGAAAGCGACCGCGAGGATGAGGCCGACGTGGTCATCGTCGGCAGCGGCGCCGGCGGCGGCATCAGCGCCGAGATCCTGGCCAGGTCGGGCCTCTCCGTGATCGTCGTCGAGGAAGGCCCGCTGCGCTCCACCGCGGATTTCCACATGCGCGAGGCCGAGGCCTACCCGCAGCTCTACCAGGAATCCGCGGCGCGCAAGACGGCCGACAAGGGCGTCAACATTTTGCAGGGGCGCTGCGTCGGCGGCTCGACCACGGTCAACTGGACCAGCAGCTTTCGCACGCCGCCGGCCACGCTGGAGTTCTGGCAGCGCCAGTTCGGCCTCGCCGACTACACGCAGGAAGCCTTGCTGCCCTGGTTCGAGATGGTCGAGCGGCGGCTGTCGATCAGCGCCTGGTATGTGCCGCCGAATGCCAACAACGAGCTGCTGCGCACGGGCGCGAGCAAGCTCGGCATCGCCACCCAGGTCATACGGCGCAACGTCAATGGCTGCTGGAACCTCGGCTACTGCGGCACCGGCTGCCCGACCAATGCCAAGCAGTCGATGCTGGTGACCACCTTGCCGGCCGCGCTCGATCACGGCGCGACGATCTATTCCGGCCTGCGTGCCGAACGCCTGGTGCTGAGCGGGGACCAGGTTACGGCCCTCGAATGCCGCGCCATGGATGCGGCCGGCATCCATCCGCAGGCGCGCCGCGTGCTGCTGCGGGCGAAACATTTCGTGCTCGCCGGCGGCGCCATCGGCAGCCCGGCGCTGCTGCTCCGCAGCGCCGCGCCCGATCCCTCGGGCCAGCTCGGCCGGCGCAGCTTCCTGCATCCGACGGTGATCAGTTCGGCGCTGATGGACTCCGTGGTCGCCGGTCACGCGGGCGCGCCGCAAAGCCTGTATTCCGATCACTTCCTCGACAAGCTGCCGATCGACGGCCCGCTCGGTTACAAGCTCGAAGCGCCGCCGCTGCATCCGGTGCTGTTCGCCACCACGCTGCAGGGCTTCGGCGCGGGCCATGCCGCCCTGATGCAGCAGTTCAACCACGCCCATGTCTTGCTCGCGCTGCTGCGCGACGGCTTCAATCCCGCCAGTCGCGGCGGCCAGGTGCGCCTGCGTGACGACGGCACGCCGCTGCTCGACTACCCGCTCGACGACGTCATCTGGGACGGCGCCCGGCGCGCCTTGCTCTCCATGGCCGAGATCCAGTTCGCGGCGGGTGCGAAGAAGGTCTACGCGGTGCACGAAGAGTGCGCCGGCTGGGACAGCTGGGCGGCGGCGAAGCAGGGCATCGCGCAGCTGCCGATGCAGTTGCTCTCGATGCGCGTGGTCAGCGCTCACGTCATGGGCGGTTGCGCCATGGGTCCGGATGCCGCCAGATCGGTGGTCGATGCGCGCGGGCACCACCACCAGCTGGGCAACCTGACGGTAGCCGACGGTTCGCTGTTCCCCACCAGTATCGGCGCCAATCCGCAGCAGTCGGTGTATGGCATCGTCGCGCGCAACATCTCGGCGCTGGCCGGGGCGCTCGCCGGCCGCGCCGCGGCGCCGCTGGTCTGAGAGTTGGCGATGGCGGCACGGCAACTGCGCTGGCTGCTGTGCGGCGAACTGCTGTTCTACACGCTGCTGGGCAACTGGCTGGTGTCGCGCGGCGGCTGGACGCCGCTGCAGGCGGTCTGCCTCGGGCTGGCAGGCGCTCTCGGTATGCGCCTGTACTTCGTGCTGCTGAGCTTCGGCCTGATGCTGGGGGGTGAGCGCAGCGTGCCCACGAGTCTGCGCATCGGCCCGCTGCAGGCGCTGCGCATGGTGTTGGAAGAATATGCGGCATTGATTCTGCTGTTCACCGTGGTGCAGCCTTTCGAGAAGTTCTGGTTGGGGCCGGACCGGCTCGGCCACTGCGCCGCCCGGCGCACGCCGCTGTTGCTGATCCACGGCTACCAGTGCAACCGCGGCTTCTGGTTCTGGTTGCGGCGCAAGCTCGAAGCCGCCGGCTGGACCGTGGCCACGCACAACCTGGAGCCGGTGTTTGCGGATATCGACGGCTACGCTGACGGCATCGCGCGGCGCATCGACGAGGTGCTGACGGCGACCGGGGCGGCGCAGCTGATCCTGGTCGGCCACAGCATGGGCGGGCTGGCCATCCGCGCCTACCTGCGGCGCCACGGCAAGGCCAGGGTGGCGCGCCTGATAACGCTCGGTACGCCGCATCGCGGCACGCGCCTGGCGCGCCTGGGGCCGGGCAGCAACGCGCGCCAGATGCGCCTCGGCAGTTCCTGGCTGACCGAGCTCGCGGCGCGGGATGTCCTTCCGCAAGGCTCGATGTCGATCTACAGCGGCCACGACAACTACGTCTACCCGCAGGAAGCCGCCACGCGGCTGGACGGCGCCGCCCATGTCGCCATCAGCGGCGTCAGCCATCTGGGTATGGCAATTTCACCCCGCCTGCTGGGAAAGCTGCGCGAGGTGCTGGAGTCGCCGTGAGGCAGGAGCCGATCGGCCGCGCAAATGTCGAAACGCTGTAGGGCCGACTTCAGTCGGCCAAGGTGGACGGCGCGGTAGGGCCGGCTTCAGTCGGCCAAGGTGGATGGCGGACTGAAGTCCGCCCTACGTCCGCCCTTCAGCCCCACGACTACTCCATACGCCACTCTAGAAGTGAATGCCGCGCATGATCTGCGTAAACGCGATCTGGTCGGCCGAGGGCATGGCCGGCGCTTCACCCTTGCCCTTTGCCGCCGACGAGTCGGGGAACATCCGGTAGGTGGTGTTCATGATGATCTGCGCCACGCGCGGCGCCGCCGCATGCAGCACCTGGCCGAAGATGCCGAGCCGCGTCGCGATGCGCACCGGCCGGTTCACGATGGCATCCACGATCATGTCGCCGGCATCGTCCGGGGTCAGGGTCGGCACGTGGTCATAGAGCTTGGTCGGGGCGATCATCGGCGTCTTCACCAGCGGCATGTTGATGGTGGTGAACTCGATGCCGCGATCGACGAACTCTGAAGCCGCGCAGCGCGTCCAGGCGTCCAGCGCGGCCTTCGAGGCGACGTAGGCCGAGAAGCGCGGGGCATTGGTCAGCACGCCGATCGATGAGATGTTGATGACGTGGCCGGCGCGCTTGTCGAGCATCTTCGGCAGCAAGCCCATGGTCAGGCGCAGCGAGCCGAAGTAATTGACCTGCATGGTGCGGTCGAAATCGTGCATGCGGTCGAAGGAGTTCTCGATGCCGCGGCGGATCGAGCGGCCGGCGTTATTCACCAGGATGTCGACGCCGCCATGCTCCGCGATGACGCGACGCACCACCTCGGCGCATTGCGCTTCATCCGCGACGTCGGCGGAGTAGGGGATCAGCGTGAGTCCCTGCGCCTTGGCTTCGGCCACGGTTTCGTCCAGCTTTTCCTTGTCGCGCGCGACGATGACGGTGATCGCACCGGCCGCGGCGATCTTGAATGCCGCCGCCTTGCCGATGCCGCTGGAGCCGCCGGTGATCAGCACCACCTTGCCGCCGACGCGGCCCTTCAGGCTGCGGTCGATGAACAGGTCGGGGTCCATGCGGCGTTCCCAGTAGTCCCACAGCTTCCAGGCGTAGCTGTCGAGCGATGGCACCGAGATGCCGCTGCCGGCCAAGGCTTTCTGGGTTTCCTTGCAATCGAAGCGGGTCGGGTAATTGATGAACTGCATGATGTCTTCGGGCAGGCCGAGATCCTTCATCACGGCGTTGCGGATGCGGCGCACCGGGGTCAGTGCCATCAGCGACTTGCGCACGCTGCGCGGGACGAAGCCGAGCAGCGCGGCGTTGATGCGCATTCCCATCTCCGGCGCATGGCCGGCGCGGGCGAAGATGTTGAGCACGTCGCCGACGCGCATCGGGTGCGGATCGGTGAGGTGGAAGCAGCGGCCGTCGAGATTCTTCTGGTGCGAGAGATAGGCCAGGGCGTCGACCACGAAATCGACCGGGACGATGTTGATGCGGCCGCCTTCGAGGCCGATGCTGGGCATCCAGGGCGGCAGCATGCCGCGCATTTTCTGGATCAGCTTGAAGAAATAGTAGGGGCCGTCGATCTTCTCCGCTTCGCCGGTGCGCGAATCGCCGACCACCACGCCGGGGCGATAGACGCGCCAGGGAGTTTTGCATTCGGCGCGCACGATGCGTTCGGATTCGTGCTTGGTGCCGAAGTAGGGATGGTCGAGGTTCTCGGCTTCCTCGAACATGTCTTCGCGGAAAATGCCCTCGAACAGGCCGGCGGCGGCAATCGAACTGACGTGGTGGAAGCAGCCGGCGTCGATCTGCTGCGCCAGTTCGACGGCATGGCGCGTGCCATCGACGTTGGCCGCCATCTGGTCTTCGGCGCTGGCCTTCAGGTCATACACGGCGGCGAGGTGGTAGTAGTGATCGACCTTGCCCTTGAGCTTCTTGAGCTCGGCCTTGCCGACGCCGAGGCCGGGTTGGCGCAGGTCGCCGACGACGGGGACGGCGCGGCTCTTGTCGGTCTGCCAGAAGTCGTACAGCGCCTCCAGGCGTTCGGGGCTCTTGTCGCGGGTGAGGAAGTAGACGGTGGCTGCCGGTTTTTCCAGCAGTTTGGCAACCAGTCGCTTGCCGATGAACCCGGTCGCCCCGGTAACGAAATAGTTCATTGCTGCCTCCTCGTTATTGTTTGAACTGCGGCCTGATGGGGTGTGCGTATGCGGAATGATACAGAAGCCGAAGCCTAAGCGGGTTTGGCGCCGGTCATTAGTGTGACCTCTCTAATCGGACTCGCTAGACTCGCCTTCATGGCAGGCAGGGCGTCTGCCGCGGTCTCGACGCCGGGGCCCATGACTTAGTCATTTCAGGAGATTTTCATGGTCAAGAAACTCGTGGTAAAGAAACTCAAATCCGTCGGCAAGGACAGTCAGCTTTCCGCCACCATTCGCGAATCCGCTCAGCAGATCTGGCTGGCCGGACTCGGCGCCTTTGCCAAGGCGCAGGAGGAAGGCAGCAAGGTGTTCGATGCGCTGGTGCGCGAGGGCGAGACGATCCAGAAGACAACCCGCAAGGTGGCCGAAGAGAAGGTTACGGAAATGGCATCCAAGGCGACCGGCACCTGGGACAAGCTGGAACAGGTATTCGAGAATCGCGTCGCCCGTTCGCTGCACAGCCTGGGCGTGCCGACCAGGGACGACGTCGCGGCGCTGAGCAAGCGCGTGGCCGAGTTGCAGGCCGCGGTGGACAAGCTCGGCACGGCCGCGAAGCCGAAGGCCGCGGTTGCCAAGCCAGCCGCCAAGCCTGCGGTGGCAACGAAGAAGGCCGCGCCCCGGAAGGCAGCAGTGCGGAAGCCCGCGACCAAGCTGGATTCCTGAACGGAATGGCGGCGTCGGGCGCCGTGCCGCCCGACGCCGGGCCGGGCGCTGGTTTCTGCTATCCTCGCCGGACTGTTCGGGACTGGTGATCGATGAGCGAAAAGAAGCCCAAGCGCCGCACGCGCGAGCGCATCCTGGAAACTTCGTTGACGCTGTTCAACGAATTCGGCGAGCCGAACGTCACGACCCAGCTGATTTCCGATGAAATGGGCATCAGCCCGGGCAATCTCTATTACCACTTCCACAACAAGGACGAGATCATCGAGTCCCTGTTCGCCGATTTCGAGCGCGGCATCGAGGAAACCCTGGCGGCGCCGACGCGGCGGCCGCCGAACGTGGAGGACATCTGGCTGTTCCTGCACCTGGTATTCGAGGGCATATGGCAGTACCGCTTCCTTTACCGCGACATCAACGAACTGCTGTCGCGCAACCGGGTGCTCGAAACCCACTTCAAGCGCATCGTCGCCCATAAAGTTCATACCGCCGCGGTGATTTGCCGCGGCCTGGTGTCGACCGGCGACATGCGGGCCAGCCCGGCGGAAATCCAGGCGCTGGCGATCAACATGACCGTGGTGGCGACTTACTGGCTGTCGTTCGAGTTCGTCAGCGACCCGCGCAAAAAGATCGACGGCAAGAGCCTGGCGCGTGGCGCCTTCCAGGTCATGGCGCTGGCCGCGCCCTACCTGACGGGGCATTCGCGCGAGCTGTTCGTGGAACTGTCGAAGAACTACCTAACTGACTGAGCGGAGGAGACCCATCATGGCAAAGGCGGCCTGGAAGAAATTTCCGTATGCGGACAAGGCTTATGTTTTCACCGGTGCGGCACTGAAGAAAAACTGGGAGCGCCTGCATCGCGGCGACCGCGAACCCTTCCCGGCCGACGCCGAGGTACAGGAGGCGTGGCGCCTCCATCATCAGGGCGAATTCCACAAGGCCTTGGAGGCCGGGCTGGCGGCCGGCATCGACGGCTACAACGCGGCCAACAAGGCGGCGATGATCTATGCCAACTACATCGAGACGGACGACAAGCGCAAGCTGACGCTGTTCCAGGAGATATCCTCGCGCTGCGAGGAACTGCAGCAGGTGCAGCCGAAGAACGCCAATGCCTATTACATCCAGGCCTATGCGCTGGGCCGCTACAGCCAGGGCATCTCGGTGATCAAGGCGCTGGCGCAGGGCCTCGGCGGCAAGATCAAGGCGGCGCTGGAAACCGCGCTGAAGCTCGACCCCAAGCACGCCGACGCGTACAGCGCGCTGGGCGCCTACCATGCCGAGGTGGTGGACAAGAGAGCCGGCCCCAGGAAATCGGACAGCGAGATGAGTGATAGCCTTGCCCAAGCAA